>CAZGLC010000162.1:0-11701 GCA_964526235.1 uncultured Bifidobacteriaceae bacterium | reverse complement strand
TCAGCCCTTCGGTCAGCTCGATAGACGTGCCCCACGGGTCGACGAGGAGCGCGGTCGCAACCGGGTCACCAGGGTTCTTGCGATACGGCCTCTCGAACTTCACTCCATTGGCCTCGAGCCTGCGGCAGAACGCCTCGAGGTTCCGGACTTCGAACCCGACGTGGTCGAGCATCCGCCCTTTCGTGGGCACCGCCTTCTCCTCGACGTCGAGGAAGTTGATGTTCATGCCCGGAAGGTCTGCGGCCAGATAAACGGTCTGCGCCGTGCCGTCGGTCCGCGGCGAGCCCCGCCGCGTGCCCGGCACCGCGCCGAACACCTTCCCGTACCACGCCTTGGCCACCACCGACTGCCCCTTCGGCAGATACAAATGGAAATGGTGCGTCGCGACCGGCGTCGTCATCGGGCGACCGAGGCGCTCGGCGACGGCGTCCCGGCGGCCGTCATCGAGATGGAACGGCACGTTCTCCGTACCGTCGTGGAACAGCTCGATCCGCTCGTCTTCGGGCGTGAGGATGTTACCGATGGGGGAACCCGGGTTCTGCGGAAGCACTCTGACGCCGAGCGACCGGAACCTGGCGAGCGCCCTCGGAATGTCCGGCAGCCGGAACGCCACGTGGTTGACGACCGACCCTTCGGTGCCCCCGGACGACTCGCCGCGGTCGAGGAAGATGAAGACCTCGGGAAGTTTCAGCGCGTCCCTGGTGCCGACCTTCACCGGGGTCGCGCCGAACGCCATCCAGAATGTCCTGTGGGCCTCCACGTCGCGGACGACGTAATGCAGGTGTCCCATGGAGACGCCCGTGCCGTTCGGCGACGCAAGCTGCGCCCGGACCGGCACGAGCGGCCACAGGACGACGAGCGCCAGCACCGAAGCGAACCTCTTCATCGCGACCCCCGGACGCGGAGTGTAGGTGGCGAGGCAGCGAAATTCAAGTTGCGCCCAGGGCCTGGACCGGACACCTCGCTCAAAGAAATCGCCCGTTCCGGGTCGGACAGGTGTAGGATTTTGGGCATCGTTCAGGAGGCAGAAGATGAAGCTGATTCCACGTCGGTCGATCGGCGCGCTGCTTGCGGCAGCGCTCGGCATGCTCCTGGTCACGGCCGGCCTCACGCAGGCGCCGGTCACGGCCCAGGGCGCCAGCGAGCAGAAGATGGAGGACGCGTTCCAGAACATCAAGTCTTACAGGGGCCAGCCGGCGGACCATCTGATCCCGACGATGGTGTATTTCGAAGCCGCCCTCGGCGTTGGCTGCCCGTACTGTCACGACAACGACGCCACGAAGCGGGAGCTCGACACCAAGCCGCAGAAGGACGTCGCGCGGCGCATGATCGAAATGGTGAACGCGCTCAACAAGAACTCGTTCGGCGGCGCCCCCCGCGTGACCTGCTTCACCTGTCATTCGGGCCGTCCGATGCCGCTCGGCGTGCCGAACGTCGTCGGCCAGCCGCTGCCGCCCGCGCTCGGAGAGGAGTACTTCGCCAACCTCCCGCCGGCGCCTCCGGTGCCGACCATGGATGCGGGCCAGGTGCTCGACAAGTACATCGCGGCCATGGGCGGCGCGGGTGCCGTGCAGAAGACGCCGAGCCTCGTGGCGAACGGCACCATGACGCAGCGTCGGATTGGTCGCCCGTTCCCTGCGCAGGCGGTGGAGATTTCATCGAAGGCACCCGGGATGCAGCTCATCGCGGCCAGGGCGGGACAGGCCGACAACCTCGTGGCCTATAGCGCTGCCGGACGGTGGGCGAAGGCCGGCAACGGCGCGCCCCGCGACCTGCGCAGGGGCGAAGGCGATGCAACCGTGCTCGAGGACGCCTTCAACCTGCCGGCGCAAATCAAGCAGATCCTGCTTGAACCGAGGATGGATCGGCCCGAAATCGTGATGGGGCGCGAGCTCAACGTGGTGAGAGGGCGCATGCCGAACCTGCCGCTCGTCAAGCTGTACTTCGAAAAAGAAAGCGGCCTGCTTCGCCGAATCGTCTACAACACCGACTCGTCAGCCGGCCCCTACCCGACACAGGTCGACTACAGCGACTTCCGCGACGTGGGCGGGAGAAAGGTCCCGCATATCTGGGTGATCTCGCAGGTGCGCAATCGCGAGTTCACCTGGGCGATGCAGAACGTGCGGGCCGCCGCCGTGGAGGACTCGAAGTTCGCGAGACCGCCAGCGTCGACGGCGTCGCGCTGAGCCTGTTGTTTCGCAGGGGCCGACCTTCCCAGGTCGGCCCCTGCTCTGCCTGCGCTAGCTTTTATCTACTTGAGTCGATGCCGTTCGACGAGTGCGCCGAGTCGCGCTCCCCTTCGTGGCATGCCCACTCCCAGAACTCCTCGTCGGGCATCCGCCGGTGGGCGACTCGGATCGTCCAGGGCCGCGTAAACACCTTCTCGTCGGTGATCGTGGCCTCGTAGGTCAGCGTCTTCTCGTCGCCGAAGATGAAGCGCTCGACGATGCGCGCGTTGTCGGTGAAGAAGTCGCCGACGACGTCGAGACGCGATTTCGCCTTGAGGTTCGTCGTCTCGATCACCAGGGTGTTCCCGTCCCAGCGGCCGCGGCCGTCACCCATCCACAGCTTGATGTTGCCGCCGAGGCGCGGACGGCCGTCCAGTGGGACGACTCGAAACGCGTGATACTCATCCCAGACGAACACAACGCTGCCTTGAGGTTGAAGAATCCGAAACGTCGGAAAGTAGTACAACCGGGGTCCGTCCACGATACAGCGCGTCTGCGTATCGAGGTGCTCGGGCCTGGTCGGGTTCTCGTACACGGCCTCGAGTCCCTTCTGCAGCGCAGCCGCCCACGGTTGATACGGGATATGGCCGTCGGGCGGGTCGACGATGCGACTCGGATTGTTCTTCACGACGCCGGTGATGCGCTCCTGGAAGTCGGCCGCCCCGCTCTTGGCCGGGTCCAGGGAATGGGTGCCGCCGAGGATGGGACGCCAGGCGCCCTGTACGTCGGGCTGGCCGTCGGGCCTGAGTGTCTGACCGAACACCGACGCCGACAGCACGAGAAGGATCGCGACCCCAGTTCCCAACGTCTTCATTGTGTGAGGCATGTCACAGTCCCGGATACGGATAGTACTGTTCCCACTCGAACGCGTAACAGTCGTAGTCGAGCAGCTGGACGTTCGGCTCCTTGCGGCGGTACAGCACCATCTGCATCTTCCACGGCCGCGTGAACACTTTCGGATCCTCGATCGTCGCTTCGTAGTTGATGTGATCGGCATCCATGAGCGTGTAGCGCTCGACGACGTGGAGCGCCTCGCTGTGGAAGTTGCCGGTCCGGTCGAACCACGTCTCTGCGTTGAAATGCACCGCGTCGACGACGAGCGTGTCGCCCTCCCAGCGGCCGCGCGAATCGCCCATCCACCATTCGATCGGGCCCGGCGGATGCGGCGTCCCGTTGGTATAGATGTAGCGGATCGCATGGACGTACTCGTAGAGGACCGTGGTGACGTCCGGCATCTGAATGATCTGAAACGGAAACGGCATGTAAGTGATGCGCGGCACGCCCGGCAGGTAGCAGCGCGCCTCGGGGTCGCGCGTCGCACGATTGGCGAAGTTCTCCTGCTTCCTGGCGAGCATCTCCGGCCGGTACGGGATCTCGTCGCCCTCGACGACGCCGACGCCGGCGGGCACGTCCTTGGCCGCCGAATGGGACAGGAGGTTGTCGTTCGCGGTGCCGAACGCCTGCCAGATGCCGGAGAGATCGGGTGTGCCGTCAGGCGCGCGCGGAATGGCTGCAGATTGGGCGCCGAGAGACGCCGAACTGAGCGAAAGCGCCGCAAGGAGGATGAGACCGCGCCCGAGCCGCATGAGACAGGCGTAGTGTAATCGAATTCAGCTTCCGCTCGTTCGGAAGCGCGCGTAGTGAGAAGACTAGCCGAACTTCAGAACGAACTATGGCCTTCTGGCTGGCGGTGGTGCTGGCGGTGGAGCGGGCTTGACTTGATTCGTTGGACGCGGTGAGACACCACGACCTGCGTTTGTCGGACGGCTGGCCGGCATGCGCGTTACTGACGGTGGTGGCGTCGGCGCCTTACGATCTCCCATCGCTGTCCTCCGCTGCGGGGGAATCCGCAGGCCTTAAGACTACTTTTCAGAGGGTGCGATCCACAGCATGGGATGAGGCCGACGCCGCGTATCTTAATCTGGGCAAGGGTCGGGTCCCGCAAAACCGAGTGCCCCGGCGCGGCCGCCGCGTTCGAGAGGCGCGACTGTCGGCGTCGTGATCAGCGAAGTCGGTAAAACGGGCTCGGAGCGTGGGAAGCCGCACGGGTTGAGCGGGAACACGATGCGCCGCACGCATCGTGGCCGCGACCACGTGCGGGTCGATCGGCCGCCAGGCGGAGAGCCCGTTTTTCCACGACGTCCGACCGGAGCGCCGGCTCGAACGCGGCGGCCGCGCCGCTCCACCAGGCACGAGAATGACGGCCTTACTGCGTGCGCCGGAAGTGCTGCGTCGTCGTGCGCGGCGCGACCGTCATCGTCTTCATCTTCTTGATGTACTCGGGGTAGAGCGTTTCCGCGCCGCCGAGCGCGGCCTCGCGCGGCAACCCGTACTCGGTCGTGAACTCGCTCACCACGTCGTTCTGGCCAGGCAGGAAATTCGGCACCTTGCCCGCGGGCACGATCGTGCCTTCGGGCGTGATTTCGCACGGGAAGGGCGGAATGACCTGGTTGGGATCCAGAATCCAGCTCGACGAGCGGATGTACGGCTGCGTCAGGTACGCCGGGTCGTGAATGATGAAGGTGATCGTCAGGAGATTCCCGTACCGCTGCACGCGCGTCGTCACTTCGGCCTTGACGCTCTTCGGTACGCCGGTGCGCGTCAGATACGCCTCCTTCAGATGCGTCGTCCGATAGACCAGCGTGTTGCGCTCCCAGCGTCCGGTCGAGAACCCCGACCACTTGTGCGGCGCGTTGGGCGACGGATGCGGGCGGCCGTCCATATAGATCACCTGCTCCGGCTCCTGCCACCACACATGCAGGCGGAGCCCGACGGGCTGACGCGTCTCCGGGTCCAATTCCGTCGAGATCCGCAGCTGCGACACGGACACCCGCAGCCCCATGTCGATCGGATGCGGCCGGCACAGGTTCTCCGGCAGATCGAGCTGGTCGGGATGCCAGCTCATCGCGCGCAGGCGCCCGTCCTCGTTGAGCGGGATGCCGGTGTAGTCGCCGATGTCCATGTGCGTGTTGTAGACCCGCGGTGCCCATTCCCCGGTGAGATCGACGGCCGGGGGCGCGAACGCGAACTGGGCGCTCGCCGGCCGGCTGGCGAGCGCGACGAATACGAGCAGCAGAATCGTGGATCTCATCTGATCATCCTTCTCAGCGCGGTTCGTCGGCGCGGCACTCGGTCGGATCCCAGCCCGACGCGTCGGGCAGCTTCTTGAAATGCGCGTGCATGATGGCCGGTTCGATCAGGTATTGCGGATCGGTCACCACCGTCGTCAGCACGAGCCACGTGTTCTTCGTGTACGGGTCCGAGAAGACGTCGAAGTACTCCTCGAGCAGCGCGTTGGCGCTGTAGGGAATCCCGTTCTTCTGCAGATAGCCCGGGCGCATCCGCGTGGTCGTGACTTTCAGATAATCCGATTCCTTGCGCTGAGCCGGTAAGACCACGAGGTTGCCCTTCGGATCCTGCGCCGGCCCGCCAAAGCCGTCGCGCCGATCGCGCGGCTCCCCGCCGCCCCATCTCGCCGCCGAATCGCCCTGCCACGACGGCTCCGCGTTCGACGGCGGCGGGCCGCCGAAACGGAGGAGACGCGTCTGCGTTCCTGAATCGGTGTCCAGCCGCAGCGTGGTGTCGTCCTGCCACGTGATGTGCAGGCGTCCGGGAATCTGCAGGAGGCCGGCGGCCCCGTACGACCGGCACGCCTCACCGCTCGCCTGATCTCTCGCCGGATCCCACTGTTCGGCGACCCTGCGGCCCTCGGGGTTGAGCGGCACCATCTGGTAGTCACCCTTGTCCGGCACCACCATCCGGTAGCGCCACTTCTCGGTGACCTCCGAAACCCAGTACCCCGTGACGTCATACGGCGCCGCCGCGCGCGCGGTTGTGGGAGGCGCGCCCTGCGCACCACCCCGGCCCTGCGCGCCGGCATGGGCCGACAGCAGCAGCGACATCGCCGCGGCACACAGCCCGATTCCACGTCCCATGTCTTTTCTCATTGCACGTTGGCGCCGGGACCGACCCACTTGAAGCCGTCAGATGGCCGCTCGATCGTGTGCAGCAGCAGCTTGTGGTCTTCCGCGATCCGGCCCGGGATTCCGGTGATGACGACGCGGTCGCCGGGACGCAGCGTCGATTGCGACAACCCGCTCTCGGTGAGCTGCTGCGGCGCCGCGCCTTCGATGATCCAGAGGTGCCGCTCCCCTTTGTCGTCGGGCGCCTCCACGCGCATGAAGGAATGTGGGTTGCGCCAGAGGAACTCCTTCAGCGTCCCCTCGATCTTGACCGACTTTCCGACGAGGTAGGTGGCGGCCACCGAATGATGCGCGAAGGTCAGGGCGCTGCCGCTCCACACGGCCACGGCCACCAATGAGACGACGAGCGCTCTGTGGGTCATGGATTCGCTCCTAGTTGCTGGCACCGCGACCGCTGCCGGGCCTGCTGGTCACACTCCTGTACGCCGCCTCGACGAACATGTCCGTCGTCCAGCTGCCCGTGGTGCGGCCGTAGACCGGGTCGTAGTCACGCGTCGGCCTCGCCGCCTTCACCTGCTCGAGCGTCAGGCCGCGCTTGATCATGTCCTGCAGGCGGTCGCGAATGATGCTCACCATGTGGTAGTAGACCGCCAGGTCCGCCACATCGCACACGCGCCCATGGCCTGGCACGATCATCGTCCCGCCTTCCTGGTGGTCGGCCGGAATCGCCATCAGCTTCAGGCGGAGCAGCCCGTCGAGCACACCCTGGAGGCTCCCGCCGCTTTTCAGGTCGATGACGGGATAGCCCGTGGGATCGAAGAGATCGCCGGCGCTGATTACGTCGGCGCGGCGGAACAGCACGATGCTGTCGCCGTCGGTGGTGGCCGGCTGATGAAAGATCTGGATCGCCTCGCCGTTGAACGACAGGTTCTTCTGCGGCGCCGAATAGGTATCGTTCGGCCACGCCTTGTCCGGGATGGGCGGTGTGACGTTGCGATCGCTCATCCGGTCGAGAATCGTGCTGAAGGCGACGATGAAGACGTTGGCCTGCGCGGCCCGGGCGATGGGGAGCGGCCGGCCGCTCCGCGCGAAGTGCTCGTTGCCGCCGACGTGATCGGGCCGGTCGTTCGTGTTGACGATGTAGGCGACCTGACGTTTCGAGAGGGACTGGATGGTCTGGGCGACCCTCTCGCTCATCGCCGCCACGCCGGAGTCGACCAGCACCACGCCGTCGCGGCCGATCTGCACCGTGATGTTGCCGCCCGCGCCGGCGAGCATGTGGATATTGCCCTGCACGGGCACGAGCTCCAGCTCGCTCTGGCTGCCGCGGCTTTGCGGCTGCTGCGGGGAGGCGAGCCCTGTCGAGCCCAGGATGCCGGCGAACAGGACGGCCGCCGTGACGCACAGTTTCTTCATCACACCCCTATCCCTATTTCGCCAGCGGGTTCGGCCGCACCTGGAACTTCACGACCTTCGGCCGCGTGCCCTTGCCGCCCTCCTGGTGCCAGGGCGTGTACATCGAGTAGCTCGACCAGAGCCCGCGGCCCTTCCAGCCGGCCTTCGGATCGTCGATCCGGCCGGCGATGTGACGCGGCGAGAACCCCAGCGGGTACGGCACGCGCAGGGTCAATGTCTGCATGCGGCCGTTCTGGGGCCGCAGCACGAAGAACGAATCGGAGTTGAAGTCGCCGCCGAGCACGACGTCCTCGCCGAGGCCGAGCGCGTCGTGGTGATCGATGTTCGTCAGATAGAGCATGTCGGTGCTGAGATCGGTCCCTTTGAACATGGGGCCCGGCTTCTTGTACACCGTCCATCCTTCGGGGCACTGCTGCCCGGTGGCCGTGGGCCCGTTCAGCACCTTGCACTTGCGCCGGTCGAAGCTGAAGATCTCGTGGACGCCCCGCCAGTTGAACCAGACGACCCCGTGACTGTCCACCGCCAGGCCGCCTGAATAAGGCAACGGGATTGTCGACGGCGGCGGCACATAGACCTCGGCCTTGCACGACATCGGCGGGTTGGCGCCGCGCTCGATGCGCACGAGCGTCGTGTCCTCGTGCTCGATGCCGCTGCACCAGATGCTGCCGTCGGTCGGGCTGATGCCAATCGAGTAGCAGCCGAATTCGATGCGATGGTCCCGCTTGGGATCGATCGTTTCCTTCGGCTCGGTCCAGCCGGTGGAGATCTTTCCGTCGCCGCTCGTGTCGATGACGCCCGGGCACCAACTCTGCGCGGCGGCGCCGTCGCCGGTCTTGTCGAAGGCCACGGTGTCGACCCAGCCGATGGCGTTCTCCTGGCCGAAGACGAGCGCGTCGTGCTCGTCGAACATGTTGTGGTCGGCGGCAAAGCAGCTGTCGATCGCCGTGAACTGCTTCGTCTTCGGGTCGTACAGCTGGATCTGTCTGTTGCTCGGGCCGGCCAGCGGGAAGTACTTGGCGAAGGGGTTCGCCGCGCCGTCCTTGCAGAACGCCGGCTGCTGCTGCGGCGCGCGAATCCGCGCCGTCACCCAGACGCGACCCTTGCCGTCCATCGCCACACTGCGGGGGTCGGCCTGCCGTTGCCAGACCTTCTCGTCGCCCCACACCGGGGAGCGCGGGGTGTTGGCATCGAGCACGGGGCCGTTCGACGGAATCTTGATCTCCGTCGTCGTGTTCGTCCGCGGATCGAGCACGGCCAGAATGTCGGATGTCTGGATGGCGCCGTAAATCAGCCCGTTTGCGTTCAGCGTCGGGGTGCGCTCGTCGGTGCCCGCCGCATCGCTGCGCCGGCTGGTCGCCCGGGCCCAGTCCCACATCGAGATCACGAGGTTGCGCTCGACGCCCGCGGGACGCGGCGGCGCGGCGGGATAGGCGCCGGCGGCGATCCGATCGGTCCAGTCGGCGAACGCCTTGCGCTGTGTCCCGAGGCGCTTGAAAAGGCCGCCCATATTGGCGCCGTTGGGCCCCATCGTCACGTGGCGATCCCAGGCTTCGAGCGACGAGGCGAACGTGCCCACCCCCTTCGTCAGTTCACGCGTCGCCCGGGTGCCGACCTGATGGCAGGAGAAACATGACCTGGTTTCGAGCACGAACTCTTTCGCGGGGTGCTCGCCTTCGGGGATCTCCAGGAGGCTGAGCCAGTAATTGGCGGGATACACCTGCGCCGCGGCGCGTCCGTCCGGCGCCACCACCGCCGTGAGATCGAGGCGCTGCCCGAGCCCGGTGCGCACCCGCGGTGAATCCACCAGCCCGTACCCCCGCACGAACACCTCGTAGCTGGCGCGCGGCAGATCCGGCAGGACGTAGCGCCCCTGATCGTCGGTGACGACGATCCTGGCGAACTTCGCCGGCAGGTCGGTGGTCTCGGCGATCACCCAGACGCCGGCCTCGGGGCCTTTCGCGCTCGTCACCACGCCGCCAATATCATCCGCATCGAGCGCGATAGTGGCGCCGCCGCGCTGCTGTGCGTTGACCCAGGTGAACGAGGTTGCCAGGACCGCCGCCACGGCGAAGGACGCGACGCTCGGATTCACGCGCAAGTTCATGTGCTTCTCCAGTGGTCGGAACGGTAAGTCCGCACGGGATGAATGTCAATCGTTGCCTGGTCCCGGTCGGCTACACTAGCGCCTGCTCACGAATAGAGGGGGTTGTATGAGACACATGGCAACGGTGGTCGGCGTGGGGCTGGCAGTGCTCTTTTCCGCGGCGGTGTTCGCCCAGGCTCCCCCGCCGCCTTATGTGGCGCCGGCCTTCGACACGTATAGCCCGAACATTCCCGGCGTGGTCGCCGGCGGAACGAGAGTCGAGCTCATCACGGACCAGCTCAATGGAACCGAGGGCCCGCTCGCGCTGCCGGATGGCACGCTCGTCTTCACGGAAGGCGGCGCGAGGCGCCTGACGCGCATCGACAAGGACGGCAAGCTCTCGACGTTCTTCGAGAACATCCAGTCGGGCGGTCTCGGCTTCGATCAGAAGGGCCGCCTGTTTGCCAACGACAACACCCAGGGCAAGCAGGGGATCTACATCGTCCTTCCCAAGGGCGCCGAGAAAACGCTCGTCGACAGGAAGACGCCTGGCTTCATGGGCGCGAACGATCTGACCGTCGACAGGAAGGGCGGTGTGTACTTCACCCAGCCGGATCAAGCCAATGTGGGGTACATCACGCCGGACGGGGCAGGGATGCGGATCGCGGCCGAGAACATCACGCGCCCGAACGGGATCACCCTGAGCCCCGACGAGAAGATTCTGTACGTCAACGACTCCCGGGGCGAATACCTCCTGGCGTATGACGTGCAGGCGGACGGCTCGGCCACGAACCGCCGCAACTTCGCCAAGTACGATCAGATCAACACCTCCGCTGCTGCGGGCGACGTCGGGCCCGGCCTTCGCTACAAAGTTACGAGCTGCGCCGACGGTCTTGCCGTGGACAGAGAGGGGCGCGTGTTCAACGCCGGGTGCAACGGCATCCAGGTCTACAGCCCGCAGGGGCGGCACCTCGGCACGATACCGACCGCGCGGGTCGTACAGAATCTCGCGTTTGCGGGGCCAGACAAGAAGACGCTCTACCTCGTGGGGCGGAGCGCCGCATGGAAGATTCAAACCCTCACGCAGGGATATCAGGGACGCGCGAAGTGAGAGGCGTCTCGATCCTCGCGTGTGCTATCGGCATCGCGGCGACGCTGTCTCAGGACGCAGCCTCACAGAGCGCGTCGCCGCGTCCTGTCGTCACCGAGGCCCAGTACGAAGCCTGGCAAACAGAGCTGTCGAACTGGGGGCGCTGGGGCAGGGACGATCAGCTCGGAACACTCAACCTGATTACTCCCGCCAAGCGCCGGGCGGCGATGGCGCTCGTGAAGGAGGGCGTGCCGGTCTCACTGGCGGCGAATGCCTTTACCGAGAAAGCCACCGACGTGCCGTGCCCGGCCGAATGGGCGATGACGTCGGCCTCGCCGAGCGGAGCCACCGATCGCGTGGCGTTTCCCTGCATCCACGGCGCGGCGTCAACCCACATCGATTCGCTCGCGCATACCTTCTTCAGCGGAAAGATGTGGAACGGCTACGACACCTCGACGCTCGTCACCAGGGAGAAGGGCGCCGAAAAGAATTC
Organism: uncultured Bifidobacteriaceae bacterium; assembly: GCA_964526235.1. GTDB lineage: Bacteria > Acidobacteriota > Vicinamibacteria > Vicinamibacterales > UBA2999 > MELF01. The sequence continues at coordinate 468 of CAZGLC010000162.1, read as the reverse complement.
CGTTCTGACCATGAAGAGCGGGATCGTCACACGCGCGGTGTTGTACGACATCGCGAGGCTCAAGGGTGTGCCGTACCTGGCGCCGGGCGATCGGATCTTCGTCGAGGACCTGGAGGCGTGGGAAAAGAAAACCGGTGTCAGGGTGGGAGCCGGCGACGCGCTGGTGCTGCGCTGGGGCCGCTACGGCCGGCGAGCCGCGCTCGGTCCCGACGACGGCGCCGCAGGGCTCGATAATTCGGTCCTCCCGTGGCTGAAACGACGCGACATCGCGCTGCTCGTCTGGGAAACGGCCGGGTATGCGCCGCAGCCCGCGGGCGATCTGCCCAGAAACGCGGTCCATAACTTCATCCAGGCGTTCCTCGGTATCCACGTGCTCGATCGCGCCGATCTCGAGGCGCTCGGCGACGCGACCGCATCCCGCAATCGCTGGGAGTTCATGTTGACGGTCAACCCGCTGGCGCTCCCACG
>CAZGLC010000161.1:0-11721 GCA_964526235.1 uncultured Bifidobacteriaceae bacterium | reverse complement strand
GACGTGAATCGCATTTCCGGAGCGTCGGGCATCGTCGCGGACGACACGGGCACGATCTACGCGGCAGACGTCGGTCCGCACCGGCTGCGGAAGTACGTCAAGGTCAAATAGCCCCTCGTACGCGACGTCCGGCTTTAGCCGGACCCGCGGTAGAATGCGCCGCAGATGAGCTTGCCCCCCGGCACTCGCCTCGGCCCGTATGAGATCCAGTCCGCCCTCGGGGCCGGGGGCATGGGCGAGGTCTACAAAGCCAGGGACACGCGCCTCGACCGCACGGTCGCGGTCAAGGTCCTTCCGGAGCACGTCGCAGCTGACCCACAACTGAAGCAACGGTTCGAGGCTGAGGCCAGGACGCTGGCCGCCTTGAGCCACCCGCACATCTGCCCGGTCTTCGATGTCGGCCAGCAGGACGATGTCGACTTCCTGGTCATGGAGTACCTGGAAGGCGAGACGCTGGCGCAGCGGCTCACCAAGGGTGCGCTGCCGCTCGCCCAGGCGCTGAAGTACGCCACCGAGATCGCCGATGCGCTCGACAAGGCGCACAAGGAAGGCATCGTCCATCGCGATCTGAAGCCGGGCAACATCATGCTCACGCGCAGCGGCGGACCTTCAGGTCCGCCGATCGTCAAGCTGCTCGACTTCGGACTCGCGAAGCTGAACGTCTCGCCACTGTCGGCGCTGTCGGCGCTGCCGACCCAGGACAGCCCCATCACGGTGCCAGGCACGATCCTCGGCACGATGCAATACATGGCGCCGGAGCAGCTCGAGGGCGGCGAGGCAGACGCGCGCACGGATATCTTTGCGTTCGGCGCGGTGCTCTACGAGATGGTCACGGGCAGGAGGGCGTTCGAGGGGAAGAGCCAGGCGAGCCTGATCGGCGCCATCATGACCAGCGAGCCGGCGCCGCTCGCGAAACTTCAGCCGACGTCGCCGCCCGCCCTGGAGCGGCTGATCAAGACATGTCTGGCGAAAGATCCTGACGATCGTTGGCAGTCAGCGAAGGATATCCGCCGCGAGCTGGCGTGGATCGTGGAAGACGACTCGCCGGCACGCGCGCAAGCGCCGGCGGTGAAGCCGCCACAGCCTGCACGGTGGCGGCGAGCGATGCCGTGGGTGGCTGGAACCCTGCTCGGCAGTGTTGTCACAGGGCTCGTCGTGTGGGGCCTGAACGCCGTCGGGCCCGAGAGCTCCGCGATGATTTCGCGCTTCATCATCACGCCGCCGGAAAACGCTCCGCTGGCAAACCTCGGACGCGATCTCATCATCTCGCCCGACGGGCGGCGCGTGGTCTATGTCGCCGTCGACGCCGAGCGAGGACAGATGCTGTACGTGCGGGACATCGATGCGCTCGAAGCGCGCGTGCTGCCGGGGACGGAGAATGCCACGGATCCGTTTTTCTCTCCCGATGGGACATGGATCGGGTTCGAACGTGGAACGACGCTCGTGAAGGTGGCGGCGGCGGGCGGTCCGCCGCTCGAGATCTTCGACGCAGGCAGACAGATCCTTGGGGGCGCGTGGGCCGCTGACGACACGGTGATCTTCGCAAAAGATGACGGGCTGTACCGCGTGCCAAGCGGTGGCGGCGGCTCAGCCGAGCGACTGACGTCCGAGCCAGAGGAAGGCCAGGGCTATATCCTGCCGCAGGTGCTGCCTGGAGGACGCGCGGTCATCTTCCATGTGAGAAAGCTCGGTGCGCCGACGGGAGAGACGGATCGCCTCGGCGTGCTGTCGCTGGAGACGGGGGAACAGCGCATCCTGATCGGAGGAGGGCACCCTCACTACCTGTCTTCGGGGCACCTCGTGTTCATGCGTGGTACGACGGTGATGGCGGCGCCATTTGACGTAAGCCGGCTCGAAATGACGGGCGACGCGGTCGCCCTTCTGGAAGACGTCAGACGGCCAGGGGCGCAGGCAGCCGACTATGCGATTTCCGCAAACGGGATGCTTGTCTATGTTCCCGGCACTGAAGGTTCGGCGGGTGGCCGGACGTTGACCTGGGTCGGGCGCGGCGGCCGCGAGGAGGCGCTGGCGATGGATCCGCGCAACTACCTTACGCCGCGCGTGTCACCCGATGGGGAACGCGTTGCCGTGTGGGCTGGCCAGGATATTTGGATTCATGAGTTGCGTCGCGGCACGAGCACGCGACTCACGTTCGACCCCGCCAATGACGTGGAGCCCCTGTGGACGCCGGACGGCGATCGCGTGGTGTTCAGCTCGAATCGAGATAAGACCTTCGACCTGTATTGGACGAGGGCTGACGGGACCGGAGCGGTGGAGCGCCTGACGATGAGCCCACAGCACGAATTCCCGTTCGGGTGGGCAAACGGCGGGCGGGACCTGGTGTTCAGTGAATGCCGGACGAACACAGTTCCGTGTGATCTGTGGCTCCTGTCCATGGAGGGTAACCGGCAGGCGAAAGCCCTGCTCCAGACCGAGTTCAATGAGGCGTTCCCGACGGTGTCGTCCGACGGGCGGTGGCTCGCGTATGAGTCGAACGCGTCGGGGCGGTCGGAGATCTACGTACGGCCGTTTCCCAACGTCGAGGGTGGGCAGTGGCAAGTGTCAACCGGCGGCGGGTCGGAACCGCTGTGGGGCCCTGGTGGGAAGGAACTGTTTTATCGAAGCCCCGCTGGATTGATGGTCGTCCCGGTCGAGTCGGGTGCGACCCCGAGACTTGGCAAGCCGCAGACACTCTTCAATGTTGGTCGATACGCTGTATCAACCGGCCGCGATTACGACATCGCGCCGAAGGGCGATCGATTCATTTTTGCCGCTCCCCTTGCGACGGAGGCCGGTCACATCGTCGTCATCCAGAATTGGCTCGAGGAGCTGCGGCGCCTCGTGCCGACGAATTGACGAGCCCCTGCAGTTCTCTGTTCTGCGTTCCGAGTTCCGAGTTCTGAGTTTCGCATGTCGCGCTCCACGCTTATGGCTGCGCGAAATCTGCCAACTCCTTGCGCGGCCGAACACGCTTCTTGTACGCTTTGCGCGGGTGAGGTCCTATGTCCAGATCTCTGAACGTTGCCGCGTATTTCGCGATTCTCCTGAGCACGGGCTGTGCCCCAACGCCAGCGGAACCCGCGGTCCCGGTGTCGCTCGAGGCGCTGGCCCGCCAGTCCCTCGCCAGGATCCAAGGCGATCTCGCCGTGCCGGGCCTGAAGGAACCCGTGGAAGTGCTCCGAGACGAGTGGGGAATTCCTCACATCTACGCCCGGAATACCCACGACCTCTTTTTCGCTCAGGGGTATGTGACGGCTCAGGATCGCCTCTGGCAGATGGAGATGTGGCGACGCTGGCACGAAGGGCGCCTGGCGGAGATCTTCGGACCGAAGGCACTCGAGTACGACGTGCGAACCCGATTGATGATGTTCCGGGGGCCATGGGACGCAGCAGAGTGGGCGAGCTATCATCCGGAGGCCGAGCAGATCTTCAGCGCCTACGCGAACGGGGTGAACGCCTTCATCGAGCAGAATGCCGACAACTTGCCGGTCGAGTTCAAGCTTACCGGGATCCGACCGGACCCCTGGACCGCACGCACGGTCGTACTCCGGTGGGCGCAGATCGGACTCTCGAGCGTTCGTGGTCATGGCATCCACGAGCTCCAGCTGGCGATGGACGTCGCGCGCTTCGGGGCGCACGAAGCGAACCGGCGGGCGGCGCCCGATCCGCCGGATCCGCTGCAGGTACCGGACGGTCTCGATGTCATGTCGATCACGCAAGACGTCCTCAACGCCGCGCGGGCGGGCGACGGCGACCCGTTCGCTGAAGACCTGCCTGCGCTCGAGGTCGTCGACCCGTACAAGGCATTGGTGTCCGAGGTGCGTACGGCGCAGGTGTCCGCGCCGTGGGATCCGGCGGATGCCGGGAGCAACAACTGGGTCATGATCGGGTCACGCACCCCGACCGGCATCCCGATTCTCGCCAACGACCCACACCGCCGGATCGAGATGCCGGCCTTGCGCTACTTCACGCACCTGGTCGCGCCCGGGTGGAACGTGCTGGGCGGCAGCGAACCGCCCTTCGTCGGTATCAATGCCGGACACAACGAGCGAATGGGGTGGGGATTCACGTTCGCCGGAACGGACATGGTCGACCTCTACGTGGAGGAGCTCCACCCGGACAATCCGAATATGGTGCGTTGGCGGGATGGGTGGGAGCCTCTCCGCATCATCCGGGAGGAAATCCGCGTCAGGGGACAGGCGCCGCGCGAGGTCGAGCTCACATTCAGCCGACACGGACCCGTGTTCTACGTGGACACCGCGACCCGCCGCGCCTATGCCGTGCGTTCCGCCGTCCAGGAGCCGGGAACGGCCGCTTATCTCGGGAGTTTCAAGCTGGCGCAGGCGCCGAGCTGCAAGGACTTTTTCGATCGGGCGATGTTCTGGAAAGTCCCCACGCACAACCTCATCTGCGGAGACGCCGAGGGAAACATCGCGCTGCAGGTGTCCGGTCTCACACCGGACCGCGAAGGCTGGAACGGCCGGCTTCCGGTCCCTGGCACTGGAAAGTACGAGTGGAAGGGCTTCCGGAGCGATCTTCCCCGCGAAATGAACCCGGCTCGCGGCTACATCGCGACCGCGAACGACAACACGCATCCACCGGGATACAAAGGTCGGCCGGTCTTCTACCATTCGACGGCGGGCGTGGCGACATCGCGCATCACGCGGCTCCATCAGATTCTGGGGGCGGGCAGGATTCTGTCGGTGGAGGACCATCAACGGATTCAACACGACGCGTATTCCCTCACGGCCGAACGCGACCTCCCCTTGTTCAAGGGGTGGACGGCTCGCAACCCGGACGCCGAGCGGGCACGGGCGATGATTGCGGCATGGGACGGCATCCTCACGAAAGAGACCACGGCAGGTGCGCTGTTCGTGCGTTGGCACGGCCTCGTCAACCGCGCCGCCCGGACGGCGAACGAACCGGAACGGCACGTGCTCGTAGAGGCAGGCCTCGTCCAAGCCGTGGAACGGCTGCGAAGCGAGTTCGGGACGGAGTGGGCTGCATGGCGGTACGGGCGGATCGCTCAAACGCCGCTCCGGCATATGTTTGTACCGGCGTTCGACCTGCCTCCGGTGGAGCGGCCCGGAGCCTTCGGCACCGTCAACGCGAACGGTGCGAACTTCCGCCGGATCGTGGACCTTTCCAATCTCGATAACTCGGTGTGGACGAACGCACCGGGCCAGTCTGGTCAACCCGGAAGCCCGTTTTTCGACAACCTCCGTGAGAGTCTGGGAAACGGAGCATATCGTCCCCTGCTCTTCACGCGCGCTGCCGTTGAAAAGCGGGTCGCGTATCGCTTGACCCTGCGTCCAAGGACATAGGCCGCGGAGCACATCCCTTCGCCTCATCGCCGCCTGGACGACGTGGCGATCAACCACCCGAGCGCCTGGACGACCTCGCGACGGTGCTGCTTCTGCCGGCGTTCTTCGCGCTGACCGGCATGCGCACCGAGGTAGGCCTGCTGTCAGGCGCAGGTCAGTGGGGGATCGGCGGCCTGATGGAGCTCATCGTCCTCAACATCGGCCTCGACCTCGGCGTAATCTCGCCGACGCTCTTCACGATGCTGGTCGTGATGGCGCTCGTGACGACCCTGGCGACCACGCCGGTTCTGCGGCGGTTCGGTACCGCTGTGGTACCGTAACGGCCGCGATGGACGGTTCCGCGCGTTCGTACCCCCGCAGCTTGTACGTCCTGGTCGGTCTTCTCACGAGCGCTCTACTCCTGTATACGGTGGTCGAGCAGATCGTCGACGCGAACTTCCAAGTGCTGTGGGAAGTGACCAACATGCTCGCCGGCGATCATCCGTATCGAGACTTCTTTCTCACCGGATGGCCGCTCGAGACGGTGCTCTCGTTGGTCGTGCAATGGCTCGTTGGGTACCGCCTGATCGGCGAGTACCTGGTTCACTGGATCTTCATCGTCGCCGGTATCGTGATCGGATTCCATCTTGCGCTCCGCCTATCGCGCTCGGCGACGGCGTCGTTGGCGCTTATTCCGGTGACGATGCTGAGCCTGGCGCCGGCAGCCACGGTTCACTTCCCGAAGCTCTTCTTCTATCCGCTCGCCGTTCTTGTTGCATGGCGTTACCTGGACTCGCCGAGCGCCGGATCGGCGGCTGTCGCCGGCCTGGTCACGGCCGTGGCATTTCTCTTCAGACACGACCACGGCGTCTTCATTGGCATGGCGTTCGTCTGCGCGTTCGTACTGGCTCGCGCGGCCGTGCCCTCATCGCGAGCCGTGCCGGCGATGTGTCGAGAAGCTGCCGCATACGCAGCCGTCGCAGCGCTCATTCTCATGCCCTGGGCGGTGGTCGTTCACCTGAACGAAGGGGTGCCCGAGTTCATGCGCACGCGCGCTGAGTGGGGTGGCGTGTGGGTGCCTCCTTCGGGCTCACCGTTCGACGCGTTGTGGGTTATCAACCCGCTCCGCATCGTGCAGGGGATTGATCTCACGACGTGGCGGCTGCGCGATGGCGAGGACCTGATATGGCTCGTGCAGCTGACGCTGCTGCTCCCGGCGCTCGCGCTGCTGTCGGTCGGACTGGAGTTGGTCGGTGGACGAGGACGCGGCCGTCTGATGACGCCCGACACCTGCGCGGTGATTCTGCTTGCCGGACTCTCGACGTTCGTCATGAGCCGTCTCGGGCGCGAGGAGAGCTACTACGTGGTCGTGCTGCCGCTCTCGATCGCGCTCGGTGCACGGCTGTTGGCCGGGCGGCCGGTCGAGCCGGTTGGATCCGAGACGGCAGCGAGGCTCGTATGGGCCAGGCGCGGCTGGTGGATTGTTTGGCGCATTCTTGCAGGCGGCGTCCTGCTCATCACCATGATCGCAGCTTTTGGACGCGTCGATCGGGACCTCTTTTCACCGAGCGAACTGGACGAACTCCGCCGGACCTACCGGCTGCTGTTCAGCTCCCCGCCCATGGATGCGTACCAGCCGGCCGAAGAAGCGCAGCAGCTCGATTGGGCCGGTTGGCAGGCGAGCAACTCCGACACACGGCAGAAGATCATGATCCGGTATATGCACGATTGCGCGCGCGAGACCGATCGCATCTTGGTGACGGGTTCGACGCCCTACCATGTCGGCTACTTCGTAGAACGTCCGCTCGCAGGCGGTCAGATGCAGTGGCACCACCGCTGGCGATCGGATCCCGTCCATGAAACGCAGGCGTTGGCGCTGATTCGCCGCGAGTCGGTGCTGTTTGCATTCTCGACACACGATCCCGTCCTCGCGGACTTCAAGGCCTACCCGCGGATCCTTGCGTATCTGCAGGACCATTACGTGGAGATCGATGGTTCAGGCGGGCTGCTGCTCGCGGACAAGCGACGACAGGCGAGCGGGCGTTTCGGCCGGCTCGGTTTCCCTTGTTTTCGATGAGGCGGTGTCGAACGATGCTGGGCGGGCGTGCTATTCTTCGACCCGATCGCTCAAGGGAGGTTGCCATGCGGATCGTCACTCTTGTCGTCCTGACGGTACTCCTCGGCGCTCATTCCGCGGCGGCCTGGCAGGAATACCTCTATCTCGATCGCGGCGTCGCCATTCAGTTCCCCGTGCCTCCGCAAGTTCGGACAGGCACGCATCGATCGACGCTGCTCAAAGGGCTGCCGATCGCGATCTATTCCGCCGAGGACGATCGCGTCCTGTACCGGCTGACGGTGGTGGAGCTTGCCGGCCACACCGACGCCGCCACCAACCTGCTCAACGAAGCCGCCTACGACCTGATGCGGGAGGGCGACGTGCTCTTCACCGATTTCCCGCGCGTCTACAACGACGAGCGGGCGATCTACGGGCTGACGCTGGTCGTCGACCGCACGGACGGGAGCCGCGCGCGCACGTCGCTCTACGTCAGCAAGGGAAGGCTGTACATCGCCGACGCGATCGTGCAGCCGGCGCGGGGCGACAAGGACATGACCGTGCCGTCGCGCTTCGACCAGACGATCCGGTTTCCGCCCGACGGCCGGTTCGATTAGTCGCTATTCGCAGCCGCGGTTCGAGCAGACTTTCTGGCCGCCGGCGGGCGTGACGCTCATCAGCTGTCCGCCGCGCGAGCCGTCCTTCATCGGTCTGAAGCCGACTTCGATCTTGGCGCCCGCGCGGAAGCCGTCGGGCTTCCATCCGAGCTGCTGCAGCTGCAGCGGCGAGCCCGCCTCGAACGACCAGACCGCCTCCCGTCCGCTGTCGTCGGTGAGCGTCACGTGCAGCCAGACGTGCGGGTTGATCCACTCGAGCTGCTTGATCGTGCCGGTGCGGGAGATCACCTTCGACTGGTCGAACATCGCCGTCGAGTGATGCGCGACGAGCGTCGCTCCGGTGACGGACGCGATGAGCACGACAATCCTGAGCAACATTAGCGCCTCCTCACCGGCGCACGGGATAGTTCCCGAGCGCCCGTCGTTCGCCGGGCTTCCACTCCGGACGCACCGGGAACATGTCGTCGCGGTGCGGCATGCGCACCTTCGGGAGCGTCGCCTGGTCGAGGACGTCGGCCTCGCCGACGATCTTGTTGAGATACAGAATGTACGCGGTCACCGCGTACGCCTCGTCGGGCGTGAGCGTGCCGGGCTGCGTCCACGGCATGGCCCGATTGATGAAGTCCCACACGGTGGTCGCGTAGGGGACGAGGCTTTCTTCGAGCTTCACCGGCTTGGCGTTCCCGAGCGGCACGACGCCGCGATGGATCGGCGTGCCCGTGCCGTTCGGTCCGTGGCACGCGAGGCATTTCTGCTTGTAGACCGCGGCGCCCTCTGTCGCGCTGCCGCGCCCCGCCGGGAGACCGGTGCCGTCGGGCGCGGCCGAGGGGAAGACGGCCTCGAGCTCCGCCGCCGTCGGCGTGCGCCCGAAGCCGAACGTCGGACCCTGCGCCAGTGCGGGAGCGCCTGTGGCCAGCGCGATCAGGACGACGAGCACTCCGGTCCGGCTGAAGCCGGACGCCACGGGCCGCCTACGCGATCGCATTCGTCACGCTCCCGTCGCGGGCGATTCGCCACGGCTGGATGCCGTTGAAGTGATCGGCCTCGTAGAAGTAGTCGACGTTGACCTTGAAGAGCCTCGCGGCTTCCTCAATGGTCGGCTGCACTTCGCCGCGCTCGTCGGTGCAGCGCGCCTGGATCACGCACTCCTCGCCCTTCCACGTCCACGGAAAGCGGAACCGCGTGTGCGCGTGCCGCAGCACCGGCTGCTGGAGCTGCGCCTCCTGATAAGTCTTGCCGCCGTCGAGCGAGACATCCACGCGGCGCACCAGGCCGCCGCCGGTCCACGCGATGCCGGTGATCTCGTAGAACCCCGGTCCGGGCAGTTTCTGGCCGCCAGACGGCTTCGTGATGACCGCCTTCGGCCCGAGCTCGAACCGGTACCACAGCCCCTTGCCGTCGGCCGCGGTGTCGGCGTTGTTGCCGGCTTCGTGCCACGTCGCAAACGGCTTGTCGACGACGTGGATGCGGTTCAGCCACTTGACGGCGCGAATCGCTTCCCAGCCAGGAACGATGAGGCGCAGCGGGAACCCCTGATGCGGGCGGATCGGCTCGCCGTTCTGCGCCCAGGCGACGATCGTGTCGTCGGCCGCCTTGGCGAGCGGAATGCTCATCGTGTACTTGTTCGACTCGCCGCCTTCCGCGACGATCCAGCTCGCCTTCGGCTGCACGCCAGACTCCTTCAGGAGCACCGACAGCAGCACGCCCGTCCACTCGCTGGTGCTCGTGCGGCCGTGGATGAGCTGCACCGACTCGCGGTTGGGTCCGCGCAGCGGACGGCTGTTGGCGTTGCACTCGAGGAAGTGGATGCGCGACACCGACGGGAAGCGTTTCAGCTCCTCCATCGTAAAGGTGAGCGGGCGGCTCACCATGCCGTGCACCATCAGGCGGTGCTTCTGCGGATCGACGTCGGGGATGCCGTTCGTGTGGTCCATCAGGAAGTGGAGCCCGGACGGCGTGATGATCCCGTCGAGTTCGTGCAGCGGCGTCATGAGCGAGGTGTCGGTGATGGCGGACGGCCGGCCTGTCGTGCGCCGGACGATGTTGCCGGCGAATTTCGACGGCTGGCCGTAGGCGAGCAGGCCCTGCGGCTCGTAGGGTGCTGGCGTGGCGGTCTGCCCGCGCACCGACCGAATCGCGCCCATGACAAATGCCGCCAGCGCGCCGCCGCTCGTGAGAAACCGCCTGCGACCGGAAGGGGAGTGGGAACCCATAAGAGGTTCTCCTTTAAGAAGTTGTCAACGCGGCGCCATAGTAGCATGATCGCTCGCCATGACGACTCGCTGCTCTCGTTGCGCGGCCCTCCTCGTGATCGGCCTCTTCTGCTCCGCGGTGCCGGTGCTGGCCCAGGCGCCGCAGCCGCGCTCGCTGTACGACCGCTATACCGAGCCGATTCACCTGTACACGACCGGCCTCGGCACGTTCACGCGGCCTATTTCGTCGACGAACAAGGACGCGCAGGCGTTCTTCGACCAGGGCTTCCAGATGATGTTCGCCTTCGCGAAGGCGGAGGCGGTGCGCTCGTTCCGTGAGTCGTGGAAACGCGATCCCGAGTGCGCGATCTGCTACTGGGGCGAGGCGTGGGCGTGGGGGTCGTACCTGAATGCGCCGATGAACGCCGAAGAGGCGCCCTACGCCCATGCCGCGGCGCAGAAGGCGGTGTCGCTTCGGAACCGGGGCACCGAGAAGGAGCGCGCGCTCATCGACGCCCTGGCCGTCCGCTACGTCGAGAAGTTCGACCCGGCCACGCGTGTGGAGCAGGACCGCGCGTATGCGGCGGCAATGGAAAAGGCGGCCGCGCGATACCCCGACGATCTCGATATCGCGACGCTCTACGGCGACGCGCTGTTCCTGCTCGAGCCACGCCGCGGTAGCCGCGACGTGACCGACCCGGACGTGCGGCGGCTGCACCGGGTGCTCGAGAGCATTCTGTCGCGCGACGTCCGGCATCCCGGCGCATGCCACCTCTACATCCATGCGACGGAGTCGACCGTCGTCCCCGGACGCGCGGAGACGTGCGCCGAGTTCCTGGGCCGCTCGATTCCCGGCGCGAGCCACATCAACCACATGCCGTCGCATACGTGGAATGAAGTGGGCCGGTGGGGCGACTCGGTGCGCGCCAACCTCGAGGCGTGGCATTCGGATCAGAAGGCGGCGATCGGCCAGGGGTTCGCGATCTATCCCGAGCACAACCTCCACATGCTGCTCTACGCGGCGTCGTACGACGGCCAGGGCGCCATCGCCATGCGCGCGGGGAAGGAGTACGCGAAGCTGAGCGGCGATACGTTCTATGAGGTGCTGACGCTGATTCGCTTCGGCCGGTTCGACGAGGTGCTCGAGGTACGGAACCGGCCGAAGGCCGAGATTCAGGGCGCGCTCTGGGACTTCACGCAGGGGTACGCGTATCTGAAGCAGGGAAGCGTCGATTTCGCACGGCTGTACCTCGGTCGCGTTCAGAAAACCGCAGAGACCTCGAAAACGATGTTCCGCGTGCACACGGCAAAGGACCTGCTCGGCATCGCGGCCGGCATTCTCGACGGCGAGATCAAGCGGACGGCGGGCGATCTGGACGGCGCTATTACCGCCTTCCGGCGCGCCGCCGACGCGCAGGCCGCGCTCGTCTACGACGAGCCCGAGCCGCTCCCGTTCTCGGCGTTCCACTGGCTGGGTGCGACGCTCCTCGAGGCGAAGCGGTTCAAAGAGGCGGAGCAGGCGTACCGCGAGGAGCTGAAGGATCACCCGAAGAACG
>CAZGLC010000160.1:0-11736 GCA_964526235.1 uncultured Bifidobacteriaceae bacterium | reverse complement strand
GGAGCAGCTGCTCGAGAGCGAGCTCTTCGGGCACGAGCGTGGCGCCTTCACCGACGCGCGCCAGCAGAAGCGCGGGCTCGTCGAGACGGCCGACGGCGGCACCGTGTTCCTCGACGAGATCGGCGAGATGACGCCGGGGCTGCAGGCGAAGCTCCTGCGCTTTCTCGAGGAGAGGACGTTCAAGAGGGTCGGCGGACTGGCTGACGTTCGCGTCGATGTGCGCGTGATTGCCGCCACCAACCGCGATCTCGAGGCGGACGTGCGCGCGGGCAGGTTCCGGGACGACCTGTTCTATCGCCTGCAGGTGATGCCGATCGCGCTGCCCTCGCTGCGCGATCGCGCCGGCGACATTCCGCTACTCGTCAATTACTACATCGATCGGTACAACCGTGAGTTCCGCAAGCGGGTCCGCGGCGCGCCGCCAGAGGCGGTGGCGCTCCTCGAGCGCTACGGCTGGCCGGGCAACATCCGCGAGCTGCGCAATGCCATCGAACGGGCGATGCTGCTGATGGATCGCGACTGGCTCGAGCCGCACGACTTCACCGCGCTGGCCCGCGCGTCGGCCGGTCCGCTCCAGTTCCAGCTCCCGCCCAACGGCGTGGTGCTGGAGGAGGTGGAGCGGCAGCTCCTCATCCAGGCGCTCGAGCGCGCGCACGGCAACCAGACGCACGCCGGGCACCTGCTGGGGATCAACCGCGACCAGGTCCGCTACCGGATCGAGAAGTTCGGCCTGGCGCGTCCGCACCACGGGCGCGCGATGCGGCCGTTCGCGGTGGGCGCGTCGTTCTAATCTTCGCCTAGGAGCTGCTTGAGCGCGTCGAAGTGGGTGGCGAGGAAGAGCTTGTCTTTGTCGCGGCCCGTCGCCTGTTTCGACTCGATGATATGAAGCAGGCGCGCGGTGGGCGTTACGGCGCCTTCGACCAGAAACTCGCGGCGGGCAGCCCAGACGGTCTCGAAGTCGAAGCCCTGCATCACGAGCGTGAGGTCCACGACGAGATCGTTCGCCCCGGTGGCGCGCGTGACCGCCCTGCGCGCAATCACGCGCTCAGCCAACCACAAATCGTGGGGCAGGTCGAGCGGCTCGCCGCCGGAGCTCAGTTCGAAGCCCATATCCGTACAGGCAGCCCAGGCCTCGACGAGATTGGCGGCGTCGAGCGGAAGGAAGAGGTCGAAATCCTCCGTTGGGAAGATCGCTTGGCCGGCCGGTCCGTAGAGGTTTGCCCCCGAAACGCCGATGACTACGTATCGAACGCGTCGCCGCTCGAACGCTCGAGCGAGTGGTTCGAGCGGATGCGTCACCGGCTCGGCGGATGGCATGGCGTCACACGCGCCCGCCACGCCCGTTGATCGGCGCGGCTGCCGCGCCACCGCCCGCTCTTGTCGGCGCCGGATTGATTCTGCGGCAGGACTTCGACGCGAGCGATGAGCGCACGATAGGCAGGGGTGATATCGAACCGATAGGAGGTGGCAAACGTACGCGCCTCTTCAAGTCCCTGGAGCACTCGCTCGAGATCCGTCGCCATCGGTCCATTCTACCCGCAGGCCCTGTCGCCATACTGAGTCGTGCCCGCCGCAACGCTTCTCATCGTGGACGACGAGGCCCTGGTACGCTGGTCGCTGCGGGAGCGGCTCGCCGGCGACGGGTACGACATCCTCGAGGCGGGCACCGCCGCCGACGCGATCGCGCAGATCGGCGGCGAAATCGATGTGGCGCTGCTCGACTATCGTCTTCCCGACGGCGACGGCCTCGACGTGCTGCGTCGCATCAAGGCACAGGCGCCCGAGATGCAGGTCATCCTGATGACCGCCTTCTCGACGGTCGAGCACGCCGTCGAGGCGATGAAGCTCGGCGCCGTCGTCGGGCCGAAGGCCGCGGCCGCGGTCATCGACTACTTCGCCAGATCGGCCTGACCGACGGCGATGGCCCGCCGTCTTTTTCCGCGGCGGGTGCGGAATTTCGCCCGCCGGCGCTGCGCAGCGGAGGCCCTGGACGCCGCCTCATGACTGGAACGTTCGTTGCTCTTCGACGCCCCATGGAGGCGGGTATGAAGGTGCATCTTCTTTGCGTCGTGACAGCGTGCGGCGTGGTGCTGCTGACGACCGCGCCCGGCTTGGCTCACCATTTCTTCCCGCGCGAATCGGACACGCCGGTGTCCGTCACCGGAACGGTCGTCCGATTCGAGATGGTGAATCCCCATTCGCGGCTGCTTCTCGAGGTTCGGGACGCTGGCGGCGCCGTGACCACCTGGGACATCGAGTTGGGGAGCGTCCAGGCCCTAATGGCACGGGGATGGAAGCGGGATTCCGTGCGTCCCGGAGACACCGTCGCGGCGGAAGTCATTCTGTGGAAGGGCCGCGCGCAGGCCGGCTCCGCGCGCGCGGTCGATCTGCCGGACGGCCGCAGGGTCTTCGCCGGGTCGCACGCCGGCGATTACGGGCGGCGATGAGCACCGGCGCCGGGCGGCGCCATCAGCGCGGGACTTGGTTGCCCAGACCGGGATAGATCCGGTATCCGAGCTCGATGAGCGGCTCGGTGTTCCGCTCGCCTTCGAAGCACGCCTCCTCGAACATCTCGAACCCCGGTTCGCCGGTCCGCCTGATCGGGAACGCCATCGTCCACGGACGCGTGTGGACGGACGGGTCGTCAATGGTGGCCTGGAAGTGCATGGTGTCCGTGTCGACGAGCGTCAAGCGCGCGACGACGTGCGCGCGGTCGGAGTAGAAGTTGCCGGCCTGGTCGAACCACGCCCGCGCGTGGATGTTGGTCACGTCCACGACGAGCGTGTTCCCGTCCCAGCGGCCGCGCTGGTCGCCCTGCCACAGGCCGATGCCGCGGCCGATGTGCGGGCGGCCGTCGGTGGGAATAATCCAGTACGTGTGGGCGCGCTCGAAGACGAACACGACGTAGCCGGGCGTCTGGAGGATTTCGATATTGGTTGGCGTATAGACGGAGCGCGGCACGCCTGAAGGGAAGCACGGCACGTTGGGATCGATGTACTTGGCCTCGTTCTCCTCGCGCTGCGCCGCCGCCCACGGCTGGTAGGGGATCTTGCCGTCGGGCGGATCGATGATGAGGCTCGGGCCGCCGTTGTCATCGAGCGTCTTGGGATGCGCCTCGATGTCCTCGGTCGCGTAGGTCGCGCCGCGCCAGAACCCCTGCAGGTCGGGCCTGCCGTCGGGCGTCCGCGGCGGTTCGAACGACGCCGCCCGTTCGAGTGCGCACGGGTGAAACAGCGCCGGTTCCGCCGGGCACCTTTCCTGTGCCGACCCCGGAGTCGCCGACACCGCTGTCACGGCGGCAATGCCCAGACCTATCGCGAACAGTGTGACGTGCGTCCCTTCCTCCTCCGCGACTGTGACGCGACGCACGCGCCGCGCCCTATGACCGCCATCATACCGGTGCCCAGGGGCGCGGGCTATACGTTGGGGGACGGACACTGTCACGAGGCGGCGATGTCTGACGTTCGTGAGCAGTCCGTGAGGGGGTGCCATGAAGAGGGCAGCACTCGTCGGCATGACGATGGCGGTGTGTCTGTTCGCGGCCGGCCGGACCGCGTGGCTCCAGGAGGCCGTGCCCGTCAGGGGCGGCCAGGAGCAGACCGGACACTATCAGGCGGCGGCGGACTGGCCCAAACAGGTTCACAAGGGGTGGGTCGGCGGCAGCAACCAGGGGGTCTTCGCCGAGAACCCCGATCGGGTCTTCATCCTCCAGCGCGGCTGGCTGCCGGAGCTGGAACGTCCCAAGAACACGGCCGTCCCGCAGTTCGGGCCGAGCCTCTCGTTTCCCGTGAACCAGGTGCCGTTCCGGAACGCCTCGCAGGGGCCGGTGGCGAGCCCGCCGAATTACGCGGCATCGGAAGCCGAGACGGTCGACGGCGTCGATTACCTGTGGCGGGACTGCATCTACATCGTCGACCGGCGCGGCAACCTCGTCGAGTCGTGGACGCAGTGGGACTCACTGCTCAGACGCCCCCACGCGATCTACCAGAACCCGTATGACCCTGACAAACACGTGTGGGTCGTCGACGACGCGGGGCACGTCATTCACAAGTTCACCAACGACGGCAAGAGGAAGGTGCTGACGCTGGGCACGCAGGACGAGCCGGGGAACGACGAGAAGCACTTCAACCGGCCGACCTTCCTCGCCTGGCTGCCGGAAAGCACGATGTTCGTGGCCGACGGCTACGCCAACACGCGCGTTGTCAAGTTCGACAGGGACGGCAGGTTCCTGATGGCATGGGGTCGGAAGGGGAGCAACACGGCCGGACCGGTCGTCGGCGTGCCCGACACGCGGCCAGGCTACTTCAACACGGTGCACGGCATCGCGGTCGACGCGAACCGGCGGGTGTATGTCAGCGATCGATCGAACCGCCGGATCCAGGTGTTCGACGAAAACGGGAACTTCCTCGATCAGTGGACGATCGGCGAATCGCCCGCGCACATCTACAGCCTTTACATGGCGGCCGATCAGACGCTGTGGGGCCTCGACTCCGGGACGATGCGCGTCGTCGCGTGGGATCTGAAGGGGAAGTTCAAGTACGGGTTCGGCTTCCTCGGCGACCCGCCCGGCGGCCTCTTCGGTCCGCATCAGATGAGCGTCGACCAGGAAGGGAACCTGTACATCGCGCAGGTCTCCAACGGCTACACGGCGAAGTTCCGGCCGCAGCAGGGCGCGGACCCGGCGAAACTCGTCGGCAAGGCGTTCGGATTCTCCTGGGCGCGGTGAGGGCGCGGCCATGATTGTCAACGCATGGACCGCGCTGTTCGTCGTCGTGTCGGCGGCCCTTGGTCTGCCGGCGCAAGTCCCGCCCGACGAAGAGGGTCTGCCGCGGTGCATCGCGGCTGCGAAGTGGTCCGCCAATCCGATTCGTGGCAACGATCTCTGGTCCGCGGGCGGACCGGGCGGCGCGTTCGTCGCCGTCAAGACCAACGGCGGCCACTTCGCCCTCCTGTCACTGAGCGCGCTCGACACGCTCGTCATCGAAAGCGCGCAGCTCTTCGATCCTGCGGGCACGCTGCTCTTCGAGAAGGAGTACCTGCGCGTGCCCGGGGGCTCCACCTTCGACGTGGACAGCGGCAAGGCCGCCGCCGATACCACCGCCGACCTGAAGTGGAACACGTCTGGCGGAAAGCGGCTCGAGGCGCTGAACGCGGCGGCGATCTACCGATGCCAGGTGTAGATCATGCGACCCCTCCTGCTCCTGATCGTCACCGCGGCGACGGCGGCCGCCTGCGGAGAGGCCGCGGTGCGCGTCGAGGCGGCAGAACCGGACCAGTGCGCGAGGCTGGTCCATCTGCCGCTGCCTGATACGACCATCACGTCGGCGGCGATCGTGCCGGCGGCCGGCGGCGTGCCGGCCCATTGCCAGGTGCTGGGCGGCCTCGAGCGGGTCATCCTTTTCGAGGTCGCCCTGCCGGCAACGACCTGGAACGGCAAGCTGGTCTACGTGGGAGGCGGCGGCTACAACGGCACGATCCCCGATCTCGACCACGCGCTGGCACGCGGATACGCCGCGACCGGTACCGATACCGGCCACAGGGGCGATCACTGGGATGCGTCCGCGCTGTACGACGATCCCGCCGCCCAGATCAACTACGCCCACCGCGCCGCCCATCTGGTGACGGTTCTGGCGAAACGGATCGTCGAGGCGTACTACGGCGTGCCGGAACGCCACTCGTTCTTCCTGGGGTGCTCCAACGGCGGCAAGATGGGGCTGATGGCCGTACAGCGCTATCCGACCGATTTCGACGGCGTGGTCGTCGGAGGCGCCGTCGTCGATCGGACGGGTCTCATGATGATGTTCCAGTGGACGCAGCGGGCGCTGCTCGGCGCCGAGATCCCGCCCTCCAAGATTCCGGCGATGGAACGGGCCACGCGCGCGGCGTGCGACGCACGCGACGGCCTGCAGGACGGCGTCGTCGATCGCCCCGACCGGTGTGCCTTCGACCCGAAGGTGCTGACCTGCACGGGCGCCGACGGCCCCGGCTGCCTGACACCGGTCCAGGTCGAGGCGTGGCGGAAGATCCTCGAGGGTCCGACCGACGCGTCCGGTGCATCGCTCTATCCGGGCTACGCGCCGGGCCACGAAGACGACTATCCCGCCTACGTCACCGGTGTCGGCGTGATGCACGGCTATCCGTCGAGCAACTTCATGTACATGGACAACTTCATGCGCTGGTTCGTGTTCGGACCGCGCTTCGATTCCGTGCGGCACTTCGACTACGAGACACACGCGAGCGCCGTGCGGAAGTTTGCGAAGGAGCAGGACGCCGCCCGGACCGATCTCTCCGCGTTCCGATCGCATGGCGGGAAGCTGATCATCTGGAACGGCTGGGCGGACCATTCCACACCGCCGCTTCGCGCGATCCAGTACTACCAGGATGTCCGCAAGACGCATCGCGCCGAGATAGACGACTTCGTCCGGCTGTTCATGGTGCCGGGGTTCCACCACTGCTCGGGAGGCGCGGGCCCCAACGTCTTCGGCGGGCGGGACCGGCCCGCGAAGGGCGATCCCGAGCATGACGTGATGGCGGCGATGGACCGGTGGGTGGAAGACGGCGTCGCGCCACAGCGGATCGTGGCCACGAAGTTCGTGCACGACGATCCGGCGCACGGCGTCGCGCGCACGCGTCCGCTCTGCCCGTACCCGCAGGTCGCGACCTACATCGGTTCCGGGAGCGTAGACGAGGCGGCGAACTTCACGTGCGTCAACCGGGAGGGAGTGCCATGACACGGACGACGATCATCGGAATCTCCATCTTCCTGCCACCAACCGCCGGATCCGGATCTTCGACGAGAACGGCATCTTCCTCGATCAGTGGTATCTCGACGACATTTCCTCGGCCTGCGACATCCTGAATGACCGCGGACCAGCACCTGTGGATGCCGGACGGCCAGTGCGTGTGGCGTGGCGCTGACCCACAGGCGCGACGAAAAAAGAAGCGGCGGGCCGCGGCCCGCCGCTTCGCCTCCTCTCCTCTCCCTCAACCGCCACCGACCGGACGAACGTCAGAACACCACTCGGAAGCCGAGCTGCGCCGTCCGCGGCCGGTAGACGACGTTGCCGTTGAACGAGGGCGCGCCGTACCGGCGATTGCTTTCGCTCGTGACATACGATCCGTAGTTCTCATAGTTGAACACGTTGAACACCTCGACCAGACCCTCGATCGCCGACCGGCCACGCAGCGCGAACCGTTTCTGCAGCCGCAGGTCGACGCGGTGGATCGGATCGCCGACGAGGTTATTGCGCGGCGTGACGGTGCCGTCCGGCCGCAGGCGGCCGATGCCCCACGCCGTGGGACCGCGGCTGTTGGTGCCGAGATTGCGCAGGTCGCCGCCCCAGTTGGTGCTGAACCGCTCGCCGGAGCCGAAGAAGTACAGGCCGCTCACCTGGAAGCCATACCCGACGTCCCAGATCCCGTTGAACGTGGCCCGGTGCCGTTGGTCACTGGCCGCCAGCGCATAGTCGTCGCCGAGATCCGGCGCCCCGGGGAATCCGAGCGCCTCCCACGTGGCGTCCCCGTCGGCGTCCGGGAAGACCTGCACCGGGTCGCCCGGCGAATCCCAGAAGCCGGAGAGCGTATACGTGGCGTGCGCCTGCCAGCGGTCGGCGAAGCGTTTGGTGAACGACGTCTCGAGCCCGCGGTAGTTGGACCGCCCCATCATGAATTCGCCGAGCACCACGCCCCAGTTCGGGAAGGGGCGCCGGCTGAGGTCGGTGAACGGATAGTTCACCCCCGTGGCCGGGTTGTAGCTCAGGTTCATGTTGTAGTTGACTTCCTCCTTGCGCCCGCCGGTCCAGACGTAATTCGCCTCGAACGCCGTCATCTCGGTCAGCTGGCGCTGCACGCCGACCGACGCCTGATGGCTGTAGCCGACCTCCGTGAACGGCGCAGGGATCTCGATCGTGATCTCGCGCCGGAAACATCCGGCGGCCGGATTCACGTCGCACGCCCGCGCTATCACCTGCTCGTAGGTCGGCGCCGGTCCGTTGAACGGGTTCGATGCGAAGTCGGGTCGGCCATCGTTGAGCGTCAGCGGAATGGCCGTCTGCGTCCAGAGCCGCGACTGGTGGGCGGCATCGCTTTCGAGCTGGGTGAAGAACTTCCCGTAGCCGCCCCGAATCACCGTCGCGTCATTCACCTTGAAGGCCATGCCGAGACGCGGCGCGATGTTGTCGATATCGGACGAACGATCGCCCGGCAGGAACGGCCGCAGTTCGATGTTCTCGCCCAGGACCCCGATGTCCAGGTCGTACCGCACGCCGAGGTTCAGGGTCAGCCGGCTGGTCGCTTTCCAGTCGTCCTGGAACCAGGTGGCCCACACGTGCCGCCGGTTGTCCATCGAATGGTTCCCGACCGACTGCTGGTAGTTCACGACGAGCGGAGACAGCGCGGCCAGGTTCCAGGTGGACGAGTCGTTCCAGACCGGGAAGAGCTGTTCGATGTTGGCCGGCGGCGCCGCGTTGGTGCGCAGCACGCCGTTGCACCGGTTGCACCATCCCTTCCAGTGCCCCTGCCAGCGGAAGTACTCGCCGCCCAGTTTCACGTCGTGACGGCCGGCCCGCTCGAACGAGAAGGTCAGGTCGTCGCGGACCGTCGAGATGTACTCGCTGATGTCCTGCGGTGAGTTGTTCGCGGTCCCGATCGAATAGCTGCTGAAGTCGATCCGAACGGTCCCGCCGCCGAGGACGTTGGGGCCCCCGAACGGTCCGCCGCCCGCCCACTGCACGTGCGGAAGCAGCGCCCAGTTGAAGACGGAAAAGCCTCCCTTGATCTGGTTCACGGCCCGGTTGCTGATCATGTTGGTGTGCGTCGCCCAGACCTGGTCGCTCTGCCGCCGGATGTCCTGCGCGCTCGACGGGTGAAGCGTCGCGCCGCCCGTCTGCTGGTTCGGAATGAGCTGGGAGTACTTCGCGTAGCGGACCGCCAGGCGCGACCGCGGCGTGAACTCATAGTCGACCTTCCCGACCCCGGTGTGCTGGCGCCGCGCGCCCGACAGGTCGATGTTGAAGCTCGGATACGGACTCTCGAAGGTCACCGTCTGCGGCTCGCGCTCGTACTCGTAGTTGGTGAAGAAGTGGATCTTGTCCAGCCGGATCGGGCCGCCGAAGGTGGTGACGATCTGCTGATCCGAGTACGGCACGACCCGCTTCTGGATGAAGTCGGCCGCCGAGAACGTGTCGTCGCGGAAGTAGCCCGACAGCGTGCCGCCGAAGTTATTGGTGCCCGACTTGGTGATCGCGTTCACCACCATGCCCTGCGAGCGGCCCTGCGTCGCGTCGAACCGGTTCGTGATGAGCTCGAACTCGCCGATCGCGTCCCGGCTGAAGCGCGCCTGCTGCTGCGAGCAGCAGATGAGCTGTGTCACCTGCTGGCCGTCGACGTTGATCTGAAAGAACCCCTGGCGGTCCTGCGGCACCTCGGTCGCCGCGTTGCCCGTCCGGCTCGATGGCGCGAGCAGCGTCAGGTCCATCCAGTTGCGGCCCTGCAGCGGCAGCGCCTGCATCTGCCGCGGATCGATGTTGCTGCTGACGACGGACGAGGCCACGTCGAGCAGCGGCGCTGCCGCGGAGACCGTCACTTCCACGGTCTGCGTCGACAGGCGCATCTCGAGATCGATGACGGCGGTCTGTCCCACCAGCAGCTCGACCCCGCTCCGGGTGAGCGGGCTGAATCCCTGCAACTCCGCCGTGATGCGGTAGCGCCCCGGGCGCACCGCGATCCGATACGCGCCGAGCTCGTCGGTGACGACGACGAAGGTGTTGCCCGTGGTCTCGTGCTGGGCGGTCACAGTCACGCCGGGCATCACGCCGGCCGTCGTGTCCGTCACCGTGCCGCTGAGCGTCGCCTCCTGAGCGTACGTCGCGGCCGGCCACGCCAGCATCGCCACGAGAACGACGAGCGTGCTGGCAACACCCGATGCTCGACAGACCTGCCACCGTGAGGAACCAGCTGGTCGACCCATGACATCCTCCTCTCGGACACTCCGGTTTCACTGGGGCCGTCGATTGCTCATGGGTTCCACCGTAGGTCCGTACCGCGGGCGCTGGCTATGACGGCCGTCATAGGGCCGGCGATTCGGGCATCGCCGGCGCGGCGGGAAGAATTCCGCGGCCGGGGGCGTGCCCGGGCGCCAGGGTCAGGAGAGCGCGATCGTCTCCAGCGCCGTCAGGTCTAGAATCAGGAACCCGTCCTTGGCGGTGTGGACCAGGTCCTGTTTGCCCCAGCGGCTCATGACTCGAATCGATGTTTCCACGGTGGTGCCGATCATGTCGGCCAGCTCCTGGCGGGTCAGGCAGAGCGGGATGAAGATGCCCTCGGGCGTCCGCCGTCCCATGGTGTCGGCCAGCCGCAGGAAGAAGCGCGCGAGACGTGCGTCGACGTGCCCGGTGGAGAGCTCGGCGACTCGATTGGTCAGCTCGACGAGGCTGTGGGTGAGTCCGGTCAGCAGGCCCCGCACCATCGACGGAGAGTGCTCGAGCAGCGAGAAGAACGCCCGCCGCGGAATGAGCAGGCAGGTGGCCGGCTCGAGGGCGACCGCGCTGTCGGGGTACGGCTGCGACTCGTAGACCGCCTCCGCGCCGATCGATTCGCCGGCACCGAAGATCTCCAGAATGAGGTCGGTCCCGCGCGCGGTGGTCTTGAAGACCTTCACGCGGCCGGACAGGATCGTATAGAGGTGCGCCGAGTCGTCGCCTTCACGAAAGAGATAGGCGCCCTTGCCGAAGCTGCGCACGGTGCCAACGGCCGCGAGCCGCTGCCGGCTAGCGTCGTCGATCGCATCCAGCAGACACGTCGCGCCTGGACCGTGCGCCCGGGGCCCTACCATTGGTGCACGACTGGCGGCGGGTAGCTGTGCGCGTTCCAGGGCGGCGTCTGATACTCGACGCCCCAGTGGATCAGCCCCGTCAGCAGCAGAATCGCGAACGCGACGAGCGCGAAGGCGAGCCACGACTCGGGCGACGTGCCGTTGAGCGAGCCGATGACCGGCATGGCGACGGCCTGCTTCACGCGCCGGACGTGTTCGGCGTACGCATCCGGTCCGAGGGGATATTCCTCCACCTGCGAAAACGCAGCGTGCGATGGGGCGACCTCACGTGTGGCGTACCGGAGGCGGCCCTGCCGCGAGCCGGTGATCTGCTCCTCGAACAGCGAGTGGAGCACGACGGCGGCGCAGCCGGCGTCCTCGAGGCGGCGCACCGTGTCGAGGTGGTGCCCGAACGGCGACGCCCCCGCGATGAACGGATACGGCAGCCGGAACCCGAGGTACGACGTATCGGTAAGCACCGGCGCCCCCGGCTACTCGGCGATCGAGTAGCCCATGTCGAAGGATCGAATCCGGTCGTTCGCCTTGAGGATGGCCTCGCGCTGCGACTCGATGATCCCGCTGACCGTGGGCGGCAGCATCCCGTTGAGCGCTTCCTCGTAGGCGTCGAGCGCCGCATGCTCGCCGCGCCCGGCTTCCGCCGCGATGTGATGGTCGTGACGGCCCGGGACCAGCCCCTTGAGCATCATCCATCGGCGGTGGAACGCGCCCGCGTTGGTCCCCTCTGCGTCCGGCGGCCCGCCGAGCCGCTGCAGATGCGGCAGCAGCTCCTCGGCGAACCGCTTGCGCTGCGTCGCCAGATCCGCGAAGAGCGACTTCAGCGTCTGGTCGCTCACGTGGTCCGCCGCCGCGAGGAATCCGCGCTCTCCGTCCCTGCACAGATCGATCAGGTGGTGGAGCACGTCTCG
>CAZGLC010000159.1:10939-11807 GCA_964526235.1 uncultured Bifidobacteriaceae bacterium | reverse complement strand
AACGATCCGAACGATCCGAATGATCCGAACGCCCCGAACGATCCGAACGAAGGGTTCAGATATGGGGTCCTCAGCATCAACGGGTTCTGGTGGTGGGAGGTCAAGGACCGCGCACTGGCGGACCGCATCGTGCGCGCGCAGAACGACGGGCTCGCGAAATTCGTGGCGCAGTACCAGGACCGATTCGCCGCCATGGTCTCCACCTCGCTCCAGTTCCCGGATCTGGCGGCCCAGCAGCTCGAAGACGGCGTCACGCGCCTCGGCATGCGCGCGGCGGCGATCGGCGGGCACGTGAACGGCGAGGATCTGTCGCTGCCGAAGTTCGACCCGTTCTGGACCAAGGCCGCCGAGCTCGGCGTCATCGTCTTCATGCATCCGGCCGGCGCCGACAACATCATCCGCGACGGCGCGCTGCGCGGGCGGGGCGATATGGGCAACATCATCGGCAACCCGCTCGAGACCACCTATTTCCTGACGCGGCTCATCTTCGACGGCGTGTTCGACCGCTTTCCGAACCTGCGCGTCGGCGCGGCGCACGCCGGCGGCTACCTGCCGTCCTACGTCATGCGCACCGAGGTCGCCTGCGACGTGCGCAACAACGCCAACTGCGCCAACACGCGGCGGCCGAAGGAGTACCTGCGGTCGCAGGTCTGGGTCGACACCATGGTCTTCTCGGACGAGGGGCTGCGGCATCTCGTGAGCGAGATGGGTGCGAGCCAGATCGTCTACGGGACCGACAACCCGCTGAACTGGCCCGTCACCGTCGATCTCGTGCTCAACGCCTCGTGGTTGAGCAATGCCGACAAGGAGGCGATCCTCGGCGGCAATCTGGTGAAGCTGCTGCGGATCACGGCCTAGTCGGTAGTCG
>CAZGLC010000159.1:0-10929 GCA_964526235.1 uncultured Bifidobacteriaceae bacterium | reverse complement strand
CGGTAGCCGGTAGCCGGTTCTTGCTACCACCTACCGACTACCAGCTACCACCTGGATTTCGGGGTATCATTTCCGGCGCGGAGGAGGCATCCATGAGGAGAGGCATCGTACTGGGCGTCCTGCTGGCGGTCGGCGCCCTGTCGCTCACGGTGGCGGCGGCGGTTCAGCAGCCGGCCGGGCAGCCGATGGTCGTCGAGATCGAGAAGGTCAAGGACAACCTGTACATGATGAAGGGAGGCGGCGGGAACAGCTCCGTCTTCATCACCCAGAAGGGCGTGATCGTCGTCGACACGAAGAACCCCGGATGGGGACAGCCGCTGCTCGACGCGATCCGGAAGGTGTCCGACCGCCCGGTCCTGATGGTCATCAACACCCACACGCACGGTGACCACGTGAGCGGCAACGTCGAGTTCCCAGCCGAGATCGACATCGTCACGCACGAGAACACCGCCGCCAACATGAAGGAGATGCGGCCGAACTCGTCGGCGGCGCCGAACCCCAACCCGCGGAACATTTTCAAGGAGCATAGCGGGAAGGGGCTCGCCAAGCGCACGTTCCGCGACACGATGACGATCGGCAGCGGGAACGAGCGGATCGAGCTGCGCTACTTCGGCCGCTCGCACACCAACGGCGACGCGTTCGCCTACTTCCCCGCGCTCCGCGTGCTGCACGTGGCCGACGTCTTCCCGGGCAAAGAACTCCCGATCATGGACGCCAACAACGGCGGCACCGCGGTCGGCTACGCCGACACCCTCGCCAAGGTGCTGTCGTTCTCCGAGAAGAGCGCCGACATCCTCGTGAGCGGCCACAGCAACACGACCACCACCAACGCCGACCTGAAGGACTTCATGGGCTTCGTGCGCGGGTACGTGGGCGAGGTGCAGGCGGCCAAGAAGGCCGGCAAGACCGTCGATGACGTGGCGAACAGCTGGAAGCCGCCGGCCGGCTTCACCGCGCAGCCGGCGCGGGTCCGGTCGAACGCGCAGCTCGTCTTCAACGAATCGAAGTAGCGCCACTCGGCGCGCGAGGTCTCAGGCGGGCGCGCACGTGAGGACGTGCGCCCCGCCTGACGTGTTTCAGGGAGGATCCCATGTCCACTACGCAGCGCACCCTCTACATTCTTCCGCCCGCGCTCCTCGTGCTCGCGCTCGTGGGACTGCCGCTCCTCGGGCCGCAGCGCGCCGAGTCGCAGGAGTTCCGCTTCGAGCTCGTGGAAGCGACGATCGCCGACGTCCATCGCGCGATTCAGCAGGGGCAGATCACGTGCCGCGGGCTGGTCGAGGCGTACATCGCGCGGGCGCGCGCCTACAGCAGCCCGAGCGATCGCCTCGTGACCGCCGACGGCACGCCGATCCCGCCCGCCCAGGGGAAGGTGCTCGCCGGCTCGCCGGTCAACTTCCCCACCGAGACGGTGGGCATTGCGTCAATCCTCCCGAACTACGACCAGTACGCCGGACCGCCGTTCGACTTCGGCCGGCTGGAGCCGACCGCGTCCGACGGTGAGGTGGTGCAGCAGTACGGCATGACGGTCGGCACGGAGAGCTCGGGGCAGGTGAACACGATCGCGACGCTCAATCTGCGCGGCGAGCGATCGGTGACGTGCAAGGGCGACCGCGACCGGCGTCCGTCGGACGGCGCACTCCCCGCGGGCGCGCCGGCGGCATGCGAAGAATTCCGCACGCAGCCCGACGCCGTCGAGCGCGCCTCGGAGCTCGACGCGCAGTACGGCCGCAACCCGGATCTCGCCAGCCTGCCGATGTACTGCATCCCGTTCTCGTTCAAGGATCCGTTCGAAACGAAAGACATGCGCTCGACCGGCGCGGCCGACGCGCGCTTCGACATGGACGTCCCGGCGCGCGACCATACGCTCGTCGAACAGCTCCGTGACAAGGGCGCCATCATCTACGCCAAGGCGCTGAACACGGAGTACAACGGCATTCCGGCCCCGCCGCCGGGCGGCCGGCACCAGCCCGACCGCGTCCTGCTGTCGAATCTCGGGTATCAGCGCAGCAGCTGGTCGGGCAATCCCGCCAACGCGTACGATCAGTCGCGCGCGGCGTCGCTCGGCTCGAGCTCGGGCTCGGGCGTCTCGGTCAGCACGAACCTCGTGATGTGCAGCATCTGCGAGGAGACGCGCATGTCGTGCCGCGGCCCCGCCAACCACAACGGCGTCGCGCTGATCCTGCCGCAGAAGGCGCTCATCTCGTTTCTCGGCAACGCCATCGGCGCCGACATCTACAACGACCGCGCCGGCATCACCTGCCGCAGCGTGACCGACGCGGCGAAGGTGCTCGACGCGCTGAAGGATCCGGTCGACGGCTACTACGACCCGCGCGACGTCTTCACCACGATTCCGCGCTCGGCGGTCCTCTCGTCGTCGTACGCGTCGCACGCGGCGACGCCGGGCGCCCCCGGCTCCCTCAAGGGCGTGCGCATCGGCGTGATCCGCGAGTCGATGGTCACGTTCCCCGGGATCAAGGCCGACGAGCCGATCGCGGCGGCGGCCGCGCGCGAGATCAAAGAGGTCCTCGGCGGCCGGCTCGGCGCCACGCTGGTCGAATCGGTCGATCCGCTCTGGCCCGACGATCCGGCGATCGAGAACATGCAGACCAGCTACACGCGGGCGCTGGCCGAGCTGGTGCCGGTGTTCTTCCCGCGCATCCTGTTCCGGCTGAACAACCAGGGACAGCCGCTCTTCCCGGAGTTCGCCGCGGCCATCAAGCCGACCGAATTCGCGCCGGGGCGCGTGTTCGGATCGGGAACGATGGCGCCAGCCGATTACATGGTGGCGCTGGCGGAGGGGAAAATAGCGCCGCCGAGGAGTCTCAACATCCGGACGGTCCAGGGGCTCGCCGCCGAGCGGCTCTTCCGCTTCCACATCGCGCAGTACCTGACGCGGCGCGCCGACGACTGGGCGGCGCGCGGGGTCAAGGAAACGCTCGCGGACTGGCCGGCGCTCAACGCGCGATCGAAGTTCTGGAGCGACCAGCAGCGCGCCTACTGGCTGAACTGGCAGGAGGCCGACATGCACGTCAGCCCGGCCGGCGAGCGCGACGGCACCGCCGAGCGGATCATGCTCCGCGAGCTGCTCCGCCGCGTCGAGATGAAAGTCATCCAGGAAAACCGCCTCGACGTCGTCGTCCGGCTGCACACCTCGGTCCCGCCCGGCAAGATTGGGCTGGCGCCGTGGCCGAATCCCGCCGGCGACACGCGGAGCGACATGCCGATGGGCCCAAACGCCGGCGAGACCGAAGTCCTGATTCCCGCGGGCTACGTGCGCGAAGTCTACGACGCGCGCTTCGCCCTGAGCCCCGACCGGAAGGCCTACAACCCGGTCAACACCGACACGCCCACGATGCTGCCGGCGCCCGGCCTGCCGTTCTCGCTGGTCTTCCGCGCCGAGCCCGGCGCGGAGGATCGGATCCTGCGCGTCGCGTCGGCGTACGAGGCGGCGTCGAAGCGCCGCATTCCGCCGCCGCGGTTCGGGCCGCTGCGCGCGGGAACGAACTGACTCGTTACGGCGCCAGCCAGCCGAGGGACGCGCTGATCGCGATGCTGGCGGCGGCGGCGAGCGCCTGCCGTCAAGCAGAGGCATCCGGTGCAACCAACATCCAGGAGATTGCCGCTGAACTTGGTTCTCGAGGGTACACAGATGTCGAACACGAAGCGATCCGCCGCTTCCTCAATCACTGCGTAGAGATCGAGTTCTTGAGCCCCGATTGGCTTTGGTACAAAGAGGGGATCCCCGATCGCAATCGCCTGCGCAACGTCACCCGGAAGATGCTCTCCGTAACGTCGCCGATTAATGTGAGCGAAGTCCGCGAGGGCGTTCATCGCCACTACAAGATCCGCCGAACCCGCGGAATCAGCTCGTGGCCCCTTGTGACACCCCCACGCGCGATTCTGCAGGAGCTTTATCGCGTTCATCCCGAGTTCTCGATCGATGCAGATGGCATGGTTGGTTCGGTCGATAAGCTCGAGTATGCAAGCGAGCTGAACTCCACAGAGCGAGTCCTCTTTGATGTCCTGAGATCCTCTCCTGCTTGCCTGCTCGACCGAAGCAGTCTCGCGAGGAGCTGCTTTGACTCCGCCATGAATCCGAACACGTTCTCGCAATACCTGACGTCCAGTCCCGTGATCACCCACGTTGAGACGGACATGTGGTCTCTGCGCGGTACGAAGGTTGATGCTGCGGCCGTCGAGGCGCTGAGAGAAGCCAACGCCGCGAGACCGAACGAACGACGGATTATCGACCACGGATGGACGGAACGTGGAGAGCTGTGGCTTGCGGCCAGGCTTCCAGAAGATGCCTCGCATTTCGTCCTCGGCATTCCGTCGGCCATACGGCGTTTTGTCGTAGGGCGGGAGTTTCCTGCGACCGACGAGAATGGCCTAGCAGCCGGCACCGTACGGGTCAACGACGAGGGGACGTCGTACGGGTACAGTCCGTTCTTGGTCCGTAGAGGTGCTGATGCGGACGACATCCTGTTCATAACGTTCCGACTTGCGGAAAAGAGTTCCTTGCTGCGGCTGATCGACGACGAGGAACTCGAGTCCATCAGCCCCGCCACGTGATCGGCAACGGCTCTAAGGACCATGAGTCCGTTTCCGTACTCGTAGAGTGAAGTTGTGCAGCCCGTTGGAGTCGATCGATGGTCAAAGATTTGGATCTCAAGGACAGCAAGCAGAAGCGACTCGCCGGCTTCGCCGCGAGAATAGTCAAGTTACTGGAAAAGCCAGAAGTTCAGGCGAATGAGCCGTTAGTCGCAATCATCGATGATCTACTTGGCGCCGTTTACGCTCTGATTGCTGCCCGACAAGAGAACTTCAAGGGCAAGTTGGGCAAGAGCGAGTTTTCACCGATTCTCGATCGGTCGACACTTATTGCGGGCGGTAAGCCAGCTGTAGCAACGGTGAAGGGTGCTGCGAGCATGGCGCGGGCGCGCGGTATCGCAAATTGAAAGGCAAGGCCTGGCCCAACCAGCAGTTGCACGACATCCGTAAGGAGGTCAATGCAATAAAGCACGAGGCGATCGGTGTCTACAAGGGAAGGCGGGCCAACTTGAACGCCGCTCTGGCAGCCGTCAACCAGATACTCGAACTAACGGAAGCCCTTGCATAAGGGCGGCGGAGGACTTGCGACGATCTCGCCGATGAACCTCGGCTCCCACGTCTTCTCGGCTTCCTGCTTGGAGGTCACGGGTTCCTTACGCAGCGCCGACTGCATCATCGCCTGGAAGCCCGGACGCAGAAGTGTTGCGCCAGACATCGCGTGATCGGAGTACTCCTGCGCGATCTTCCAGCCTTTGCGGTTCGCGTACTCGCGGCAGACGCGGAACTGGTCGGCGATCGACGCCTCCCGCTGCTTGTCCGACGAGTAGCGGACGTAGATGGCAACCTTCATGGCAGGCAGTCGGAGCATGTCTCCCTGAGGCCTCAGTACCGTTCTGGCGAACGGCGCGGCGGATGCGCGTGTGCGCTCGTCGTTGGCACGCGAGCGCCAGTGGCGCATGGGACCGTGTGCTGGATACGCGATGCGGTGGTCGCGGCCACGGTCCAGGGAGTCAAGAAACGTTGGTCGCGTCGCGGATGTGCACGGCGCGCCGAACGTTTACGCGGCGCTGCGGCGCGAGTCCTGAGAACAGGCGCCGGCAGTAGCCTTTCGGACGAATAACCCAGCGCTCGGGCGTCAGCTCTCTCCTCGGCGAACCTATGTGGCTGGCCGGGCTGGAGGCTTTTTGTCGTTTCCGCTGGTGGTGTTGGACTGAGGCCAACGCGTCCACTCAAACGACGGTCCTGTGCGACCACGACACCGACGTCTTAATGGGTGCTTGCTCACGCCCCCCTGGCGGCAACGCGAGGAAACGCCTCCACGGGACCTGAGGCGCGTGGAGGG
Organism: uncultured Bifidobacteriaceae bacterium; assembly: GCA_964526235.1. Lineage (GTDB taxonomy): Bacteria > Acidobacteriota > Vicinamibacteria > Vicinamibacterales > UBA2999 > MELF01. The sequence goes on along the minus strand of CAZGLC010000159.1, from coordinate 5,033 downwards.
GTGGCAAATCGCCACGACGATGAAATCGAAACTACGCTCCTCGGCCCCCGTCGTCAAGCACGAGCATTGATCGGGTCGCTACTTCGATCCGAACGGATCGCGGATGCGGACTCCACCAATCACCTGGCCGTCGTTCACGAGCGGGAGATTTCTGGCTCACGCACGCGAAAACCCGCGTTCACCGTGGGCCGCCACCTCGACCGCACCATGCGCACCGGCACACAAAAGGACGGCCTCGAATCGTGTACGCGCCACGGGGCGTCGGACTGGTGTGCAGTGGCCCTTCCCCCGGCCGCCCGCTCTCCCATCCGCGCCGTCCGCGTCTCCTCCCGCTCGCCCTGCTTCCTCTCCTGACCAGGCGGTTGACCCGATCGGCGCGATCGAGCTTGACTGGATAGAAGTGTGGAGTCATGGATCTTGCGCGTAAGCGCGCCAAAGACGGCCTGTGGGCGCAATAATTATTGCGCCTATGCGTAATTGTTGCGCCTATGTATTTTTGTTGCGCGCAAACCTTGATTGTTGCGCATAGGCGTGTTTTAATTGCGCGTATAGCTAAGCAAACATTCAGGAACCTGGATTATGCCAAGGCCGATGCCGACCGATGAGCTGGATGAAATCGAGAAGGTCGTCCGCGCACGCGGCGAGGCCGTGACGACGCCGGAAATCGCGCAGGCGCTGGATGGGTCCATACCCCGCCGGACTCTGCAGTACCGGCTCAAGCGGCTCGTCGATGACGGCCGCCTCGTCATGGAGGGCGAGGGGCGCTGGGCGAGATACCGCACGCCCGAAGCGCCGCAGGCCGCGCCCGAGGCGGAAGTTCCGGCCGCTCCGCCCGGAGCCGCGGCCGAGGAAGAGGCGGCGATTACGCTCTCGCCCGCCGCCGAGGAGATCAGGGCCCATCTGCGCAGGCCCCCGGAAGCGCGGCAGCCAGTCGGCTATAACCGCGCGTTTCTGGATAGCTACCGTCCGGGAGAGAGCTTCTATCTCTCGGCGCAAGAGCGCGCGCGTCTGGCCGAAGCGGGCCAGCGCCGTATGAACGCGCAACAGCCGGCGGGAACCTATGCAAGACAGATCCTGAACCGGCTCCTCATCGATCTGTCGTGGAACTCAAGCCGGCTTGAGGGCAATACCTATTCCCTGCTCGACACAAGGCGACTGATCGAGTTCGGCGAGGAGGCGCACGGGCGGGACCGGCTCGAGGCGCAGATGATCCTCAATCACAAGGACGCCGTCGAGTTTCTCGTGGGTAACGCCATGGATATAGGCTTTAACCGCTACACGATTCTCAACCTGCACGCCATCCTGGCGAACAACCTTCTGGCCGATCCGGGAGCGGCGGGAAAGCTGCGGCACATTGGCGTGGGCATCGCGGGGTCGGTCTATCACCCGCCCGAGACGCCGCAACTCATCGAGGAATGCTTTGACCAGCTACTGGCAAGCGCGGCGGCGATCGGCGACCCGTTCGAGCAGGCGTTCTTCGTGATGGCGCAACTGCCCTACCTGCAGCCATTCGACGACGTGAACAAGCGCGTATCGCGCCTTGCCGCGAACATTCCCTTCATCAAGGCCAATCTCTCGCCGCTGTCCTTTACGGACGTGCCACGCGGCCTCTATACGGACGCGATGCTCGGCGTGTACGAGCTGAACAGGGTCGAGCTCTTAAAGAACGTGTTGACCTGGGCGTACGAGCGTTCCGCCGCGCGCTACGCCGCCGTACGGCAGTCGCTGGGCGAGCCGGACCCTTTCCGGCTGCGCCACCGCGACGCGCTGCGTGCCATCGTCGCCGACATCGTGCGCGCGCGCGCGCCGCGCGCACAGGCGGCCGAGCGCATCGCGTCCTGGGCGGACCAGAACGTCGCAGCCGAAGACCGGCCGCGCTTTCGCGAAGTGGCCGAAGCGGAAGTCCTTGGCCTCCATGAGGGCAATTTCGCGCGCTATCAGATCACGCCCGGAGAGTTCGCGGCGTGGCGGGCGGTCTGGGACGCGCGCGGCAGCGCGGACTGATCGCGTCCGAACCGCGGGCGGCGTGAACATGAAGATGCGGTGCCGCGCCCGACGACTTGCGGGAGGGACTCGGCGGCGGACGCGCGGCGGGGGATCTTCCGCACCCGCCACGCAGGGCTCCGGGGTCTATGCTCTAGTTTCGTTTGCCAGCACGAGCTTGCACAGCGCGCCGGTCCGTTCCACGCCGCCGGAATCAACGACCAAGACCGCCCTCCCAGCTTCAAGCAGTTCACGCGTGCGCGTGACGGCGCGATCGCGCGCGTCCCTTGGCTGCAATGGCAGACGATCACACGTCGGGAACTCATAAACGATGTGCGGCGTCATTTCGCCGCGCAGCCATTCCTGGAAGGTGGGCCTTCCGTCGTCATCATCCTCGCAGGATCGAAACGGGTAGTAGGCACACTCCGACATGCCGTCGGCCTTACGGCCCAGAAGCGAGATCATGTGAAGCTCACCCACGGCGGGCAGGTTCTTCAGCCATCGCCTCAGGACGGCTGTATCGACGGGCGTTCGCTTCTTGCCATGCGTCCCGCGGCCGGGACGCGCGCAGGAATACAGCTGTCCCGCCGGGGCGGGCCACTCTTTCAGATTGAGCGGCTCTTTCTTGCCGGCGTTCATCAGCCGTCCATCGATCTTCATCGCCGTAACCTCAGGCCTCCCTTTCCCGCGCGACGGACATTATCAATGCGGCGGCGGATTGGCTTCATCGTGCCTGCTGTCCGGGCCATCGTCCGGCAAGCCGACGGTCGGGCGCGTCGGAAACTCAAACGAATCGCCTGTGGCGGTAAGGTCCAGCGCGCCGGGAATTTGTGCGGAGCGTTTCGCCGATTGCGTCCGGACGCGGCGGGCCTCGTCGAGCCGCGCGTAGAACCCTGGGTCCCCGGGCAGCGGCAGGAAGACCGCGTATCGTCCGATCATCACTGCCCAGCATTGCAGGTCCTCCGGAGCCTTCACCCGCACGAGACGGCGCTCCGTCCAGGGCGGGTCGTGCGGGAGCGTAATCATAAAGGTCGGGATGTGCTCGATATCAGGCTCGGCGATCTGCCGCCTGACGTTGGCCAGTTCCGGCCTGAAGACGTACCTCTAGCCGGCGACCGCGAACAGCGCCAGATAGGCGGCGCGCAGAAAGCTGAGGTTGGCGTGCCGCTCTCGGAAGGCGTCGCCGCTGAAGTTGACGTGTATGTCCCGATTGCCTTCGGTGTCGTGGTGAATGGCGGCCAGGAAGCCGTCGGTGACCAACGGCCGCCTAAAGTACTTCGGCATCTTGAGTGTAAAAAAGCGGCCTTCTGAACTCATGAGTGCCGGAACGGTATGACCACCGGCCGTCAGCCTTACGGCGGCAGGCCTGTGCGCGCGGCCGGCCAAGACTTCCCGCGGCCTCTCTCTCTTGCGCGCCTCGGCATCGAGGCGTGCCCGGCGGTGTGGTTGCAGGGACCGCAGGTCAGCACGATCTCTCTGCCCGCGAAACCCTCGGGGGGACGTGCTCTGCGGTCAGGGCGTTCACCTCCACCGCCGCCCGCAGGAACATGGTCGTGGTCAGCCGTCCGTCGGCGACTTCCTTGATGCAGAGCGGGCAGACATAACGGGGGGCGTCGGTTGCGGGCGCATCCGGTTTCAATGTCGCCGCGAAGGCGCGCGCGCCTCGATCGAACCAGCGCAGCTTAGTGGCGAGGCTCACGCTCATGCGATTCTGGTCATTGCACAGCGACCACTCCAGACCGAATACTTACGAGCGATTTCGATCCTCGTCCAAGAGCAGGACGATAGGAACGATGAAGGCGGTTTGCGGAAGATCGGTTATGTGATCCCCACCCCTCCCCCCCGTGGCACAGCGAGCATCCTGCCGTGGCTTGCTGGGAATGCTTTGGGCGCATCCGGAGCTGCGTGCAACGCTCACGATCCGACGATCGCTTCGAGATCACATTCCAGCCGCCCAGCGCAGTTTCCCGTGACAACAATCGCCACGTACCGTCCTGATAGCAGGCTCGCCACCGAGCTTGTCGTCTCGGTGCTCGATCGACCGGGCCAGCGCGATCCATCCGCGACGCACACGAGCCGGTGACTCCTGTGGTTCGCCAGAATGTGATCGCCGTCCGCAGACGTTTGATTCTGGCACGATGGGAACATGTTGAGGGCGATCTTTGTCTTGTTCCGAGTCATCATGTTGGCGTGCCGTGGGCACCGGGCGATCGCGCTGGAGAATTTGGCGCTCCGTCAGCAACTGACCGCCTTGAAGCGCACGGTCAAGCGCCCACAGCTCCGAGAAAGGGATCGGCTCTTCTGGATCCTGCTGGCCAACAGGTGGCGGGAGTGGCGCATGGCCTTGGTGCTCGTGCGACCCGACACCGTGCTGCGGTGGCACCGCCAATGGCTCCGCCGTCGTTGGGTCCGGCGCTCGAAGCCGTCAGGTCCCGGCCGGCCCAGCGTCACAGCCACAATTCGGGCCTTGGTGCTCAGGAGGGCGGCGGCGAATCCGTTGTGGCGTGCGCCTCGCATCCACGGCGAGTTGCGCACGCTGGGGATCCAGGTGACCATTCTGTCACCTTCTCGAGAAGCATGTGCGTCGGCCGGGCACATCTGGTGCGTCCTTCCTCAACACCCGTCCCGGATTGACTGCAGTCACCCAAAAGGCTGACCGATCATGTTTTGGCGAAGGACAGGTCCAGAGACTCTAGAAAACGCTGCACGCACGCGAACGGACCGCCACTTTTCGGACCTGACCAGAACGTGACGCTCCGGACGGAAGATTTGGCACAAGCTCGCACACGGCGCCGCGGATTACTTCCGACCTCCAGTCTCACCTCAAGCGCCGACGGACCCATTTGGCCCGATGCCACGACTCTGCCAGACTTGGTCGCGGGGTCCCTTTCGTTTGGCGACGTTTGGTGGCCAATCCGCTGACACCTAGACGGCGGAGCGGCCGGCCACTTTCAGTGGTACTGAGGCGCTCTCCTCGGCGTCGGAGTTAACGCGTCGGCCAACAGGTTGTTGCATGAAGCGCAAGAAGAGCATGAAGAGCGAAACCGCCG
>CAZGLC010000158.1:0-11960 GCA_964526235.1 uncultured Bifidobacteriaceae bacterium | reverse complement strand
GACCGCTCGTTCTGGCACGAGACGACGATGCCGGTCGGAATGTGCGTGATGCGGACGGCGGAATCCGTCACGTTGACGTGCTGGCCGCCGGCGCCGCTCGACCGGTAGGTGTCGATGCGGAGGTCCTTCTCGTCGATCTCGACGTCGACGTCCTCGGGGAGCTCCGGCCAGACGAAGACCGACGCGAAGGACGTATGGCGGCGCGCCGCCTGATCGAACGGCGAGATCCGCACGAGCCGGTGGACGCCGGCTTCCGCCGCCATCAGGCCGAACGCATAGTCGCCGGCCATACTGACGGTGGCGCTCTTGATCCCCGCTTCCTCGCCAGGCTGGTAATCGAACACCTCGCGCCGGAAGCCGCGGCGTTCGGCCCATTTCAGGTACATCCGCAGCAGCATCTCGGCCCAGTCCTGCGACTCGGTGCCGCCGGCGCCCGGATGGATCGTGACGATCGCATTGGCCCGGTCGTGCTCGCCGCCGAGCATCTTCTTGGTCTCGGCCGCGTCGACTTCGGCCTGGAGCTCGTCGAGGCTGCGGGCCAGGTCGGCGCCGACGTCCTCGCCGGCGTTGGCCCATTCGATCAGGACGCCGAGATCGTCGGCCCGCCGCTCGAGCGACAGCCGGAGCGTCTGGTCCTCCTCGAGACGCCGCCGGCGCTGCATGACCTTCTGCGCGTCGGCCTGGTTGTTCCAGAATCCGGGGTCCGCAATCCGCTGTTCGGTCTCCGCGAGCTGCTCGTCGAGGCGGGCGCCCTCAAAGATGCCTCCGCAGTTCCGCGGCCCGGCCGCTCAGGTCGTCGTACCGCCGTATCAGATCATCGATGTCGACCGCCACGTCGTCCTCCCACCAGCGCAAGCACGGTGAGCGCCATCGCCGCATACGCCACGACGTCGCCCACCTGCGCATAGATCGTCGGCCCGCTCAGAATACGAGCGTCGCCCACCAGCCCCGCCTGCTCGAAGATCCCCGATCTCGTGATCACGCGTCCGTACGGATCGACGATGCCGCTGATTCCGGTGTTGGCCGCGCGGGCCAGGTAGCGCCCCTGCTCGATCGCGCGCATCGACGCGAGCTCGAAGTGCTGGTACGGCGCCGACGATTGCCCGTACCACGCGTCGTTCGTGATCGTCGTCAGGAGCTGACTGCCGGCCAGCACCGCGTCGCGGATGAGCGAGGGATACACCACCTCGTAGCAGATCGCCGTGGTGATCGCGTGCTCGCCGACCGGGAGCGTCACCGCCGAGGTGCCCGGCGCGAATTCGGCCAGCCGCTCGACCAGCGGCGACACGAAGTAGAGCCACTGCTTGAACGGAATGTACTCGCCGAACGGCACCAGGTGAATCTTCCGGTACACCGCCCCGGTCTCCCCTTTCGGCGTGAGCAGGAATGCCGCGTTGTAGAGGCGAATGACATCGCCGCTGCGATCCACCTGATCGCTGCCGAAAAGGATCGGCACCTGGACGTCGCGCGCCAGCGCGCGCAGCGCGGCCGCGCCCGCCACGTCCTCCTCGAACATGAAGGGCGTGGACGACTCGGGCCAGACGACGAATTCGGCCCCGCGGCGCACTGCATCGCGCGTCATCGCAATGTAGGTGGTAAAAATGCGCGGCGCCTCGCCCGGGTTCCACTTGTCTTCCTGAGCGATGTTCCCCTGAATGAGGCCGATCCGCAGCGGCGTGCCCTCGCGCGTGAGCCGGCCGTCGGCGACGCGCCACGCGCCCCAGCCGCCGACCGCGGCCAGCGTGAGCGCCGCCGCCGCGCCCGCCGCGATGCGCGCGCGGCCACGCGCGAGCAGCACGTACGCCAGCGAGCCGTTCACGAAGGCGACGAGCGCCGAGAGGCCGTAGACACCGAGCACGCTCGCCAGCTGCGCAACCGGCAGGAGGGTGACCTGGCTGTTGCCCAGCGGCACCCACGGAAAGCCGCCGAAGAGGTACCCGCGCAGATACTCGGTCGCCACCCAGACGGCCGGCGCGAGCAGCAGTGCGCGGAGGCCGATGCCTCTCAGCAGGCGGTGCAGCACGAGCGCCGTCAGCGCCGGGAAAAGCGCCAGGTAGAGCGCGAGCAGCAGCATGGCGAGCATCGCGAGCGGCGACGCGAGCCCGCCGAACGTCCGCAGCACGGCGCCGGTCCAATAGATCGTGCCGACGAAGTAGACCACACCGGTGATCAGGCCCAGGAGGAACGCACGTCGGGCCGGAGCGGGTCCCTTCCCTTCGACGACGCTCAGGGCAGGCCAGCTGAGCGCGACGAGCAGCGGGACGAGCGCGATCCATGCAAACGCCGGATGTCCGTACCGCGGAAAGCTGAGCGCGAGCAGCGCCCCCGACAGAAGGGCGAGGAGAAAGTCCAATACGCCATTTTCACCTGAACGGTCGATTGACGATACCTCCTGCCGGCGGTACACTCCGCGCCACGACCGCGTGCTTCTCGTGAGGAGATGTGTCATGAAGAGACTTGTCCCTGTCGCCGTCGCGGCTGCGTTTGCGTGCGCTCTGGCCGCGGGCCTGCTGGCGCAGAGCGCCCCGCGCTACGTCTTCGATCCGGGCTGGCCCAAGCCGCTCCCGAACAAGTGGAAGATCGGCGGCATCACGGGGCTCGCGGTCGACGCCAACGACAACGTGTGGGCGTACAACCGGCCCAACGACCTGACGGCCATCGAGCTGTATGCCGAGGTCACCCTGTCGGAGTGCTGCGTCCGGCCGCCGTCGATGATCCACTTCGACAGAGACGGCAACGTCATCGGATCGTTCGACGCGCCGCAGGGGCACGGGATGGACGTCGACAGCAAGGGGTTCGCCTACCTGGGACAGCAGACGGTTCGCAAGTACGACTCGCGCAGCGGCAAGCTCGTGGGCGAAATCGCCCGGGCGCCGGAGAGCGAGGGAGGCGCGCCCGTCGCCCTGCAGCCGTGGCCGCCGAAGCGGAATCCGGGCGAAGGCGGCCGCGGGCCGGTCGCCGGGTTCCTGCCGCCGCCGGCGGGCAGCAAGCCGCCGGATCCGGCCGCCGAAGCGAAGGCGGAGGCCCGCCGCGCCGAGTTCCGCAAGAAGTACCCGCCGTCGACCCCGATGATCGTCGGCAACCTCGAGGAAATCCGCGTCGTCGAGCGCGACAACGAGATCTACGTCGCCGACAGCTATCTCGGCGGCCGCATCCTCGTGTTCGACCTGAATACGCTGGCGTTCAAGCGCGGCTGGGGCGCCTACGGCAAGCCGCTCGGTCAGATCAGCCTCGACGACGAGGCGCGGGAGTACTCGCCGGGCGGCCCGATGCCGAAGGATTTCGTCGGACACCTCACGGTCAACGTCTCGAACGATGGCTTCGTGTACGCGGCCGACCGCAACGGGAACCGCATTCACGTCACCACCAAAGAAGGCACATTCGTCAAGGAGTTCATCGTCGCGCCGACCACCGGCATCGGCGGATCCACCGGCGGCGTCGCGTTCTCGCCCGACAAGGAGCAGCGCCTCCTCTACATCTCGGATCTGACCAACAACAAGATCTGGTTCCTCAACCGGCAGGACGGGAAGATGGTCGGCCAGGTGGGCCAGATGGGCGAGAACGGCGGCCAGTGGTTCGGCCTGCACATGATTGCCGTCGACTCGCGCGGCGTGATCTACACGGGCGAAGTATTCGCGGGCCAGCGGGTCCAGCGGTTCGTGCCGGCCGACAGCCCGCGGGGCAAGGTGCTGGAGCAGCTCGCGAAGACGCCGCTTTTCTGATGGACGATCACCGCCGCCGATTCCTGACGGGGATGGCCGCGCTCGGCGCGGCCGCCCTCGCCCCGCGCGGCCGATCGTTCGCGCAGGGCCAGGCGGATCCGACACGGCCCGCCCCACAGGCGCGTCCCGCGGCCCACCGCATCGACGTCCACTGCCACTTCTCTTCTCCGGGATTCATCGCCGCGATCAAGGCGCGCAACACCGGACAGCTGCCGCTGATGAACTGGAGCCCGGCGCGCACCCTGGAGGAGATGGACCGCGACGGCGTGGCCACGTCGATCGTGTCGACGAGCGAACCGGGCGTCTGGTTCGGCGACCACGAGGCGGCGCGCCGCCTGGCGCGCGAGTGCAACGAGTACGGCGCGACGCTGATGGCCGACCATCCCGGCCGCTTCGGCATGTTCGCGACCCTCCCGCTCCCGGATGTCGACGGCGCCTTGCGCGAGATCGAGTACGCGTTCGACACGCTCAAAGCCGACGGGGCGTGCTTTTTGAGCAGCTACGAGGGAAAGTACCTGGGCGACCCCGCGTTCGCGCCGATCATGGCAGAGCTGAACCGCCGGCGCGCCGTCGTCTACACGCATCCGGCCCGCGCCGAGTGCTGCGTGAACCTGCTGCCGAACGGGCGCGCGCTCGGCATCACGCTCTCCACGGAGACCACGCTGACGATTGCGAGCGTGCTGTTCAGCGGCACGGCGGCGCGCTTTCCCGAGATCCGCTACATCTGGTCGCACGGCGGCGGCACGATGCCGTACATCACCGGGCGGTTCGGCGTGAACGCGAACGCCAAGACGCCGGAGCTGCCGAACGGCGTCCTCTACGAGGTCCAGAAGTTCTATTACGATACGGCGCAGGCCTTCAACGAGTACACGCTGCCGACCTTCACGAAGCTGGTGCCGCTCTCGCACATGCTCTTCGGCACCGATTACCCGTTCGCGCGCGCGGACACCGTGACGCAGGGCCTCGCGGCGTTCGGGTTCAGTCCAGCCACCCAGTTGGCCATCGAGCGCGACAACGCGCTGGCGCTCTTCCCGCGGCTGAAGGCGCCTACGCGGCGTTTCAACGCGCTGTAGCCGCGGTCCGCGTGAACGTCAGGTCGGTCGACTCGCGCTGCGTGTGCCGGGCGGCGATCCCAAAGCCGGCCTGCGCGAGCAGCTCGACGATCCGGCGCCCACCGGTGGACGACTCCCTGGCCTCGATATGCAGCTCGCGCAGCTCCGGGCGCCGCAGCGTGCGAGCGGCCCCTTCGATGATGGCCTCGGTCATCGCCGGCACGTCGATCTTGATGTAATTCGGACATGCCAGACCGTAGTCCTCGACGAGCTCGTCCGCTGACAGAATGACGCACGCCTGCCGGCTGGCCGCGGGATGACGTCCCTTCGCTCTGAAGCTGAAGGAATGTGCCGCCGCAAACTGCGACAGATCGAGGTGTCCGATGCTGTGAGCGGCGCCCAGGCCGAGTTGCAGACAGTCCATCCGCTCGCCGAACGCATTCAGCTCGCAGTTGGCGGCCAGGACGAAATAGTTGATAGCGGCCGGCTCGAACGCCACAACGCGCATGTCGGGAAGGAGCGCCGCGTACAGCCCATAGGAGCCGATGTTCGCGCCGATGTCCCAGAAGGTGCTCCCGGGCGCGAAGCCGTCGATCCAGGCGATGGTCGCCTGCTGCTTCGTGAGGAGGCCGCGGGCGCGAAACCCGGACTTTTCGCCGAGCACCGCGAAGAGCAGCGTCCCGCGCGGCGTCTCGATGTGGAGCGCATCGCCAACGAGCGCGCGCGCCAGCTCGCCCTGCACCTTCGCGCGGGCCTCGAGCGGCAGCGGCTCGATCAGCCGCCGCAGCCGATCTTCCTCGGCGCGCAGGATCCCTTCGGCATCGACGGATGACTTCATCGCGGCACCACGATACCATTTCGATATACTTCCCGATCGAGATCATCTGCGTGTGAGGCGGGCCACCGCTCGAATCCTGATCAGTCTGACCGCGTTCGCCCTCAGCGCCGAGGCGCTCGGGCTGGCGGCGTACTACGTCGACACCGGCGCCCTGTTCTACACGCATCGGCGGACGTATCCCGCCCTGCTGCCGGCGCCGGACGACCGCGTCGCCGTCGGCGAGGCGGTGCATCCCTACTTCGGCGTCACCCACCGGCCGGGCACGCCGTTCGACATCCCCGAATCGCTGCGAGCCGATGCCGCCGCGCCGGCGCGGCTGCGCACCAACAACTTCGGGTTCGTCTCGCCGCACGATTACCCGTTCGGCCGCGCGCGGGAGGATCAGTTTCTCGTCGGGCTGTTCGGCGGGTCTGTCGGGTTGTGGTTCTGTCACATCGGCACGCCGCGCCTCGTCGCCGACCTGCAGCGGCACGCGTTCTTCAGGACGCGCGAGATTGTGCCGCTCTGCTTCAGTCACGAAGGCTACAAGCAGCCACAACAGGCGCTCGTCCTCGCCTACTTTCTCTCCCGCGGCCAGCCGCTCGATCTCGTGGTCAATCTCGACGGCTTCAACGATGTGGCGCTCGGCGCGCTCAATCACGAGCGCGGCTTCGACGCGTCGATGCCGAGCGTGCAGCACCTCGATCCGCTCATCACCCTGATCAACCAGTCGGCGCTGACGCCCCAGAAGCTCGCGTCGCTGGCGTCGATCGTCCGGGACCGGCAGCGGCTGGTGGAGACAAGGGGCAGACTCGAGGCGAACCGGATCGCATCGGTGCATCTCGCGCTCGACTGGTATCACCAGAGGCTGCAGGACGGCTACGCACGTGAGCTCGGCCGCTTTGCGACGCTGCCGTCGAACCCGCCGGCCAATCCGCTCGTGCAGGCGACGCCGCCCGTGGCGCCGCGCGACCGGCCCTCGCTCTTCGGCGACATCGCCGCGATGTGGGCGCGATCGTCGGTTCTGATGCACGAGATGCTCGCGGCCCGCGGCGCGTCCTACGTGCACGTCCTGCAGCCGAATCAGTACTTCTCGGACCGGCGCTTCCCGCCTGAAGAAGCGGCGATCGCCCTGAGCGATGCGTCGCCGTACAGACGGAGCGTCGAGGAGGGGTATCCGCGCCTCGTGGCCGTGGGCCAATCAGAGTTGAAGGCGAGGAACGTGCGATTTGTCGACGCGACGCGCGTCCTCGATCGGGAACCGGCGCCTGTGTACATGGACAACTGCTGCCACTACACGCGCGCCGGCAACGACGTGCTCGCCCGGTTCATCGCCGCATCGATTCTCGACAGCCCGGGTCCCTGGAAGAACTGACGGACCGACGGTCTCGCACTGCGAGTCCTCATACCCATCGGCGGACGCGCCGCGCATACGCGTCGTACTCGGCGCCGAATTCCCGCCGCAGGTAGCCTTCCTCGCGGAGGATGACGAACTGCTGCACCGCCAGCAGCGCCGGGATCAGCAGCACCACGATCCACCACGTGTTGAGGAAGAGCGCGAACGCGAGTGTCAGCAGCGCCAGCGCCACGTACATCGGATTCCGAGTGAACCGGTAGGGGCCGGTGGCCACGAGCGCGCTGGCGGGCCGGAACGGCAGCATGCTCGTGCCCTTTCGCCGGAACAGCCCGATGCTGCTCGCCCCGAGCACCGCCCAGGCCGCCACCAGCAGCCACGCCCCAACCGTCAGCCACGTGCCGCGTCCAATCGGCAGCGGCACGCTTCTATCGAGCAGCCAGCCGCCGATGACTGCCCCGAGGTAGACCAGCGGCGGTGGAACGCGGACGCCGGGGTTGTCGGGCGCCGTCATGAACGTGTAGGGCTGTTACGCACCGGCGCGAACGGATCCGGCAACCACCATCGGCAGCGGCATCAGATCCCGTCGAATGGCATCGAGCACGAATCCGAGCGACTCGAGCGTCACGGCGCCGAGGAGCGTCGCATCGTCCGCCTCGCCGAAGATGACTGGCGCCGCGCCTCGCTGGTTCTTGTAGAAAAACAGCGCGTCACCGCGATCCCGTTCGATGACCGACCCGTCCGCGAGCCTGAAGCGCTGCCGGCTGTGCGGTTCGACACCGAGTCGGACGAGCACATCGCGCGGCACGAACGAATAGACGGCGCCGGAGTCAACGAGAAAATCGACATTCTCGCGAGCCGCCGGATTCGCGGGGTTCGCCACCTCGAGCGACAACACGGTAAGCCCCATGTCGTCATTGTACCGCTCTTCGAGTACCGAACCCGGAACACGAACCGGGAATTGAGAACGAGATAGTGAGAGAACGGCAGCGCGGTAGCGCAGCTACCGCGTAATCCAGGGCTGTCTGACGCGCTCTTCCCGCTCGAGCCGCCCGGCGATCGACTCGGCCTCGCGGCGATCGCCGTACTTGCCGACTCGAACCCGGAAGTTGGAACCCGCCGTCGTAACGAACGTGGGATAGCCTTTCGCGCTGAGCCGTTTGGCGATCGCTTCCGCGTCGGCGCGCGTGCGCACCGCCGCCACCTGCACGACGAATCCGCCGCCCGCCGGCTCGGCCAGTGAGGGCGCCGCGCTTGCGGCAGTGGCGGGCGCGGGAGCCGGCGCGGGCTTGGGCGCTGCCGCGACGGGCGCCGGCGTCGGCGATGGTGCCGCGGCAGGCTTCGGCGCGGGTGCCGCCGGTTTCGGGGCCGCTACCACCGGCGCGGGCTTCGGCGCAGGCGCCGGTGTCGGCGCGGGCGCCGCGGGCTTTGGCGCCGCGGCAACAGGCGCAGGCTTCGGCGCGGGCTTCGGGGGCGCGAGCGCGGGTTTGGGAGCGGGGGCCGGAGCGGGTTCCGTCAGCGCCGCCGTCTCCGCGAGGGGTTTCAGCGTTTCAGCGGCCGGCGCCGCGTCGGCAAGCCGCGTCGGATACGTGAGGATCTCGCCCGCCGTGAGCGGCGCGGTCCCCGTGCTCGGTACGGGGAGCGGTGTCGGCAGCTGCTGCAGAGCGGCGGTCGGATCGACGCTGGCCTGTTCGGGACTCGCGGGAGCGACGCCGGCGCGCTGCGGTACGCCGCGCCCGACCATCACCCCGCAGAGAAAAATGACGACGGCCACGACCGTGGCCGCCATGAAGAGGAACACGAGCTGCTTACCGTTTAATTGAATCTCGTGAAGTGATTCATCCTGCATCGGTAAGCGTGCACATTGTAGCACAGCTCAACCGCTATCGAACGCTGTCGAGCAGCTCCTTCGCTTCCACGTTGTCCGGATCGCTCCACACGGCAATCGTGAGCGCCTCGATCGCTTCCTCGTGCCGTCCGGTCCGCAGGTAGATGCGGCCGAGCAGCAGGTGCGCGTCGCTGTCGTACGGCGAGAGAAAGATCGTCCGGCGCAGCTCCGCAATCGCCTCGTCGTCGCGCCCGCCCTCGTGGAGCCGGCGCGCGCGCTGGAGATGAAAATCGGCCACCGCCTGCTGGTCGCGCTGTTCGGCGGCCACCACCGCCGCGTCGACGCGCAGCGCCGCCGGCAAATCGAGATCCAGGGTGATGCGCTCGAGGCCGCGCGGCACGGCGTTGGCGCCCGGCTGCTTCGCTTCCCACTCGGCGTACGTCGACGAGAGCCGCCGCGCCAGCTCCTTTTCGCGCGCCGCCTCCGGGGCGTTGCCCGCGGCCTGCAGCGCCACACCCAGCACGTAATGCGCGGCATCGTCAGCCGGGTTGCGCCGGACCGCCTCGCGCAGCCAGTAGACGGCGCCCTGCGGATCGCGATCGAGCCAGTAGGCGTAGCCCAGATTGAAGAACAGATCGGAATCGCTGCCGTCGAGCGTCACCGCCTCGCCGAAGTACGACACCGGACGACCGCCGGCGTACGCCGGCTCGGCGCGCCGCAACTGCGCCACGCCGAGATTGTTGAGGACGGCCGGATCGGGTGCGTCCCGCTGGAGCGCGCTGAACGTCTCGAACGCCGCCTGATGCTGGCCGAGATGCAGCATCGAGACGCCCGCGAGAAAGCGCGCCTGGCGGCCGAAGGCGTGCGCGGCGGGCACCTCCCGGACGATGGCGAGCGCCTTGTCGTGCTCGCCCTGCGCGGTGTGGACGTCCCAGAGCGCCAGGCGCGACCGCTGAAACGACGGCGCCAGCCGGAGCACCTGCGACAGGAATGCAATCTGCGCTTCGGGGGCTTCGGCGAGCAGGCCCTTGACGTACTGCTCGAAGGCGGGGAGCGATGGATACGCCTGCTCCATCTGCCCGATCGATGCCGGCGCCGCCGGGACGATGCGGCGCGCGATGCGGCCGAAGATGCGCAGCAGATCCGTGAGCGGCCCGCGCTCGACGAGCTCCGGCGAGATGTGACCGGTGTCGAGCCGAATCGCGCGCGCCCGGACGACGAGGTCGTCGCCAGCGAGCGTGAACGCGCCGATGACGAGGGACGCGGCGCCGACGACCTGTCCGACGCGAATCACGGTGGCGTGGCTGAGCGCCGACACAGGCGGGACGCGCAGCCGGATGAAGGCGCGCAGGCGGTGTTCGCGTCGAATCGCCGGCGCGCCGAGCGCAGTCAGATGGTCGGTGAGCAGGAGGGCGGACGCTTCACTCAGCCAGGACACGCGCGGTTCGCCGGAGGCGTTCTCGAAAGGAACGACGAGGTACGGCGCGGTCGCGGGCGGCGCCGGCTGGGCGAGCGCCGGCGCAGCTACCAGGCTCAGCAACGCAACCGCGACACCCCGGCTCATGCGGCGGACCGCACCAGCACGACCATCAGACACTGTCCGGCTCCGGTGGCCCGGCATTGTTCCGTGCCGACTTCAACCTCCACGCCAAACTGCTGCATGAGTCGTCGAATGGCCGATGCGTAGAACTCGCAGAGCGGCTGCGGCACCCGGTTGCGCACTTCGCAGAAGAGCGATCCGCGGATGTCGACGGCGCCGCGGCCCTTGCGCCACCGGATGACGGCGCGGGTCCCGGTATATGTGCTGCGCACCACCTCGCGCGCCAGGCGCATCACCAGGTACACACGGATGGCGCGTGGGGCGGCGCGAACGAGCGCCTTGCGGTAGCCCCGCATGTCGCCGACCGTCCACTCCGCCGCATACTCGCCTGCCCGCGCCGTCACGAGGCGATACGCTTCACCTTCCTGGCGGAGAAAGCTGAGCACGGCCGCGAGGGGCGCCAGCCCGATGCGGCCGTCGCGCAGGCCCGTCGGGTTCAGCCACGCTTCGTAGAACTCGAGCCGCGTGGGGAGCAAATCGGCGATGGCCTGGTGCAGGCTCGCGACGAGGAGCCGCCCGATCCCCGCGTCAGTCATGGTCTAATGAAGAGTCCGAATTCATTGCGTACCAGTTCCTGGACGGCCGCCATTCTCGCCGGCGGCGAGGCCCGCAGGCTCGGCCGCATCGACAAGAGCGCGCTCGTGGTCGGCACGGCTTCGATCCTCGATCGGCAGCTGGCGGTGCTGCGCGGGCTCACCCCACACATCCTGCTCGTCACGAGCGACCGGGGGCGTGTGCAGGCCGCGCCCGCCGGCGTCCGCATCGTCATCGATCGGGTGCCGGGCGCCGGCGCGCTCGGCGGGCTGTACACCGCGCTCGAGGAGGCGGCGACCGACCAGGTGTTCGTCATCGGATGCGATATGCCGTTCGTGACCGCGCCATTCATCAGTTATCTCGTGGAACGCGGCCGCGACGTCGACGTGGCGGTCCCGCGAGACGCGCGCGGGCGCCATCCGCTCTGCGCCTCGTACGCGCGGCGGACGGCCGCGCACCTGCGCGCCCGGATCGAGGCGGGCGCGCTGCGCGTCGGCGACGCGCTCGAGGGTCTCGACAACATGCGGGACATCGGGCCGGATGAGGTGGCGCCCTTCGATCGGGATGGTCGACTGCTGCTCAATGTGAACACGGCCGAGGACTACACGCGGGCCCGCCTGGCTGATTCGGACAGCGTACCATGATTCTCCCCGTACACGAACGTCTGCGCGCGCACCTTACGCGCGTGCTGACGCCGCTCTATACGCTCGACGCCGGCGCGGCGCCCACGATTGCGATCGAATACCCGCCGAACCGCACGCTCGGCGATCTCGGCACGCCCGTCGCGTTCGAGCTGGCGCGGCGGCTGAAGAAGGCGCCGCGCGCGATCGCGCAGGAGATCGCCGGCGCGTTCGGCACCCTCGAGGGTGTCGCACGCGTTGCGGCGGCGCCGAACGGCTACCTCAACATCTTCCTCGAGCGCCGGCAGTTCCTCATCGATCGCCTGACGGGGGCACCGCCGCCGGCGCCGGCCGTCGCCGGCAAGGCGATTGTCGAGCACACGGCGATCAACCCGAACAAGGCGGCGCACATCGGCCACCTGCGGAACTCGGC
>CAZGLC010000157.1:0-12001 GCA_964526235.1 uncultured Bifidobacteriaceae bacterium | reverse complement strand
ATCAGCACGCCGAGAAAGAAGGTGACGATGGGATCCCCGAAGCCGGCCCTGACGACCGTTCGATAGTCGGCCAGGCCGAACACGGGAATCAGGACGACGACCAGCACCAGGGCGGCAGCTTGCAACGTCTGTCCGGTCCACCCGGTCACGCCGTCCGAGAGGACGAGGCCTGGACCCTCCTTGGTGCGGGCGGTGTGGGTGTGGATGTCGACGAGCCCCGGCACGACGAGTTTGCCGCACGCATCGATCGTGTCCGCGGCATTGCCGGCGATACTGGCCTCGACGGCCGCGATGCGGCCCTGCGCGATCGCGACATCGCGGATCGCATCGATCCGCAGCGAGGGATCGATCACGCGTTCCCCTCTGATGATCAGATCGTATGTCGCGGCCTGTGCGAACGCGTTAGGAGAACTCAGCGAATGTCGACATCCTCGGATAACCCAAGTTCCCTGAGGGCCGTCCTCGTCTCATCCGCTTTGGTCTTTGCCTGATCGGCTCCTGCCGGCGCTTCGAACGAGATCTCCAGCTTCAGTCCCGGTGTGTTCACGAAGCGACTCAGCACCTTGGTGTAGAACGTCATCCACTTCTGCGGCGAGATCGTGCCACGCCAGGTGATCGTCCCTGGGGACGAAGGCGCCGGCGGAGGCGCCGTCTCCGACGAGATCCGCACGTCAACGCTGCCCTCCACCGTGTCGGCTACGACGTGAACGCCGAAGAATCCGCTGTCCGCACCCGCGACGTAGACCCCGTCATCACCGATTTCTCCACCAGTGCCAGACCACCGAAGCTCGTTGACCTGGAAGATCTGCCCGTACTGGTCGAAAGCGTCGAGCGAGAACGCCTGCCGTTCCCCGGGTTTCAGGTTCGCGTGCGACGGACGAATCGTCAGCCGCGTCAACCTCGGCGGCTCCATCAGTTTCCGCGCATCCTCTTCCTTGAGAATGAACGCTTCGTCTGCGATCTCCACTTCCAGCTCGGACATGCTCTCGCAGAACCGCTCGAGCTTCAACTGGCCAGAGGGATCCTTGCGCGCGTAGCCAAGAATCCCCTGAGTGACACCGTCGGCAATGGTGCGCCGGAGGGATGTCGGTTTCAGCAGCCGAGGCAGCGCGGGTGAGGCAAAGAACGCATCCCGAACACCTTTGGTGGACCATTCGGTGAAGGCACCTGGCCAGTACTTCTTCAACTGGTTCGCGCCAACCGCTTCGGTGACTTCATCCCGACGCGTCAACTCGTTGACGTAGACCTCGACGAGAGTCGTCGCCATGCTCGACGTGATGTTCCCGAGGTCAATCTGCCGGACGGTGTTGTCCCTGCCGAGCAGGAAGAGATGCCGGTAGGCCCGCCAGATCGCCTCGCGCAAATCGACGTTCGCGCGGGACACCTTCTGCGTCAGCACCCGTTGCTGACTCTCATCAAGGCGGCTGCAGGTGTCCGGGTCGTCGTTGATGTCCTCCCACGCCAGGACGTCCCGCGCCTGTTCGGCCATCGCTCCGACACCGTCTGGCGCCGCAAAGAGGAGACCCGACTTGTATGTGCGCGAGGACGTACCGGACTCGCGGACAATCGTTTCGATCAGCCGGTTCGTCAGCGCGTGTCCGGAGGGCATGTCCGGGCCCAGCACCACCAGCGTCAGGGCCGCGCGGTCGGGGACATCGTTGCTACGGGCGGGATAGTACCGTCGATCCATGTCCAGCTCCTTCGGTCCCTGCTGGAAGCATTTCTCGATCTCCTTGTGAAGCCGCTCGTCGATCTCCTTCGGCTGAACGGCGGCCCGCCGGTCGGTCAGGATCTTGTTGATATTGGGCGTCAGGCTGAAGCGGTACCGGTTGCGCTCAGCCGTGACGTAATAGCACGACGTGATCAGGCCCTCCAGCACGTGGTCGACATCAGCCAGATTCACGTCAGGATTGCCCAGTGCCGCCTTGATCTCGCCGATCGAAGCCTCGGCCTTGAGCTGGCCGCCGTTTGATTCGAACAGGATGGTGGTGGCCGCCTTCTGATGAAGCCGCGCCTTTCTGATCTCGGGCGCAGATTCCCGGTCCAACTTCAGGGCGTGGGCATCTGAGCGTCCGGCGATGTCGGTTGTGGCCGGGCCTTCGAGGTCGTTCGTCCCGAGCTGTTCGAACATCGCGGCGCGGAACATCGGGTCGTCGATTGGCGCCGTCCCAAGGCCGATCAGCGGCTCCTTGTACGCGTTCCGGTGATCCTCGCGGTACGCGCGTGCCACCCACAGCGCAAGCAGGCGCAGAACCCCTCTGGTCCGCTGAAACCGCGGCAGTGCCTGCCACTTGCGTTCGAAGACCGAGAGCACGCTCGGATGGAAGGGGTACGACGCCAGGAACCGCTCGTACGCCGTTTCAGCTTCCAGCCCGCTGAGCGCGCCCGCGTTCGCCGCAACCCAGTCCGCGTATTCCCTCGCAGCTTTGTCGGCTTCGGCTGGGAGACCATCCCACTCAAAGAGGCGCCGCCGGATGATCTCGGCGACCTCCGTGTCGGCGGACATCATGATCGCCTTGCCGAGCCGGTTCAGCAGGTTCTTCAACCGGGTGTAGTCTTCTTCGTCCTCCGGAGACATCTCCGTGATCAAGGACTTGGGGATCGAGACGCACAGCACGAGACCATCCCGCGCCCGGGCCTCTTCCGAGAGGTTCTGCAGGAAGTCGAACAACTGGTCACGCATCCCGAACTTGCGGCCGCGGCTGACGTAGTTCAGCAGCTCGTCCATCAGGATGACCGCCGGCCCTTCCGGCAGCATCTTGCGGATCACATCGCCGGCCGGCGCGATGCCGCGAGCGTCGTGTTCTGAGACTGCGCGAAACGACTCCTCCCCGCCGAGTTGCCAGGCGATCTCACCCCAGGGGGTCTTCCTCAGCGGCTCGCCTTCGCCGCCACGGCCGTCGATCACATCGAACTCGGTTCCGACAAACACTGCGCTCGCGGCCTTTGGGACGGCGTTGACGCCGGCCTCGAGCAACAGCGCATCGACGCCCTTCCAGGACTTCGCCGCCTCGCCGCCTTGCGCGAGATGATAGAGCGCCGCCAGCGCGTGCGTCTTGCCACCGCCGAACTGGGTCGCCATGTTGAAGACGGCAGACGTCTCGACCTTGAGCCCGGACAGCCGCCGAACGACCTGGGTCAGCAGATCGCGGAGGCTGGAGGTCATGAACGTTCGAGCGAAGAACCGTTGCGGATTGACGTAGTCCTCGTGCGCCCGCCCGAGGCGGATATGGTCCAGGTGCACCGCAAACTCGGAGGCATCGAGCGGGCGGTTATCGCGCAGGTCTTCGCGCGGTGTGACGACCTGATACCAAGGCTTGAGTTTGGCCATGCCGATCAGTCCTTATGTCTTCTGCTCCGTGGCGGCGATCACCTGCTTGATGATCTTGGGATGCAAATCCTCGCCGGCGTGAAATGGCAAGACGACCCGTGTGTTGCCTCGCAGGTAGATGCGATGGCTGCCCTTCGAGCGCGCCAGCGCGAAGCCTGCGGCGAGCAGGCGCGCTTCGGCCTCGCGAGCGGTCAGCCGCGGCAGTTTAGGCAACGTTGACCTCGATTGAGGTGGTGAGAATTTCCTTGCTCAAATACGCGTCGCGTTCTTCTGGCGACAGGGTCTCGAGATACAGCTCGATCGCCTCCTTGATGCGCTCCACCGCCTCGTCCAGAGTCGGACCCTGGGTGTGACACCCAGGCAACTCCGGGGAGTAGGCGTAAAACCCGTGGACATCCCGTTCGATGACGATGCTGACTTTCCGAGGCATGTGCAGCTCCCTTCCCTACAGTTTGTCGAACCGGCCGGTGTTCGTGTTCAACCGCCACGTTTTGAAGTATCCGTGGGGGAACGTCTCTCCTTCGCCGCGGCTTCCCAGCACGATGAGCGTGTCGCCACCGACCGCGCTCCGCTCGTCGATCGGCATCGCGCCGACGACCTCGCTGCCGAGATGCTGCACGAGCTGGACGCCGCTTTCCCAGTCGGGGCGGTACGCAAACACCGCTCGCAGTGGCGCTCGCACGCAGAGCGTCTTCCATAAAGAGTAGGCGACACGCGCATCTGACCGGCTGTTCTCCAGCTCGAACACGGCCACGGGGAAGCGCCAGACGGATTGCGACACCCCTGCCCCATCCGGCGCCGGCGTGGCCTCCGTAGTGCCGGTGCTCTGAAACGCCATGACGTCGAGACCGAGGTATTCCTGACCGGCCTGCGGGAGACATGCGAGTGCGAACCCCTTCGCCGCCGCCTGCCACCCGACGCTCCTGCACGAGTCCACCACGACGCCGGTGAGGAGCGTCGTCCAATCACGCAGGCGTTGCGCGAGGGCGGCCTCCTTCAGCGGTTCGGCCACTTCGCGGCGGCTCAGCACGTCTGTGAAGGCGTCGCGCCAGCGCTCGGCGCTTGCCGTCACGCGTCAGGCCTCACGCCTGGAACCCCAAGCCCTTCTTGCGCGCGAGGACGCCATCGACCCAGCGCTTTTCGTCGGTGCCGGCAGGGTACAACGCCGACAGCGACTGCGCCAGTTTCCAGAACCGCGGGTCTGTTCCCGCGCCATCGTCCACGAGGAAGCGCCTCATCGCCTCGCCCCGACCGGCCGCAAACAGGATCATGGCCTGATGGATACGGTCGAGGACGGTCAGGCCCGGCCGCGCGCCTGGTGATGTTTCGACCAAGCCTGTGCCCGCACTCCCGGAACGCATGTCGGCCGCCTCTAATTCTTCGAATAGGCTTCCCTGCTTCGGTTTCTTCCGACTGCGCGGCGCATTCTGCTGCTCGGCTTGAGAGTCCTTGCCGAAGAGGTAGCGTGTCCTTTCCGCAACCGGCAGCAGCCGCGCCGTCTCGCCCTTGATCTCTACGAGTGACCCGAGCTTTTCGAGGTGCACGCCGAGCCCCTGGGCAATCTTACGAGCCGCATCGAACTCCAAAGCGAAGCCTGCGAGCTTTGGCTTCTTCGCCTCCGCTCCTTCCTCCCCGTTCTCCTCGTCTGCTTCGTCGTCTCCATCGCCATTGGTCGGCGCAGCTCCATTCGATCCCGGTTTGCCGGCCCCGACCGTCCACAGCCACATAGCCGTCAGGCGGGCGTCCGGTTCGAGGCCGGCGGCGTCCGCGTCCTTGAAGATCACCGAGAGCGCCTCGTTCGACACCGCCGCCCATACGTGTTCCAGGTACTCGCGTAAGGTGACCGCCTCGCCACTGGACTTCTCGACGCGGCTGTAGCGGCTAAAGACCTCCAAAGCGGGACCAAGGCACGCGAAGATCGCGTCCGCTCCAACGACGCCCTCTGCGGACAGCTGGGGCATCCATGCATGAAGGCGACTTGGCAGCTCTGCGAGAACTGCGCGCCAGTCGCCGATGTCGTGCGTGCGCACCGAGCCATCGGAGTTCTCGCGGGGGCGGCAGACGAGGTGAACGGACGAAGCGAGCGCTGCTGAATTGTTCGCCCGAAGACGGCCCGGCCTCTCAGTGTCGATTGGCCACGATGCAGTAACTACCCACCCAGCAGCGATCATCGCCTGAATCTGCGACTCCCAACCCGTGGTTGACTTGTGCGCGAAAACCACGACAGCAACGCCTGAAGGCTCAATGACGCGCCTTCCCTCAGCCATCGCATTCTCCATGAGTGCTTCGAAATACTCGCGCGTCTTCTTGGCGTATATGGGATTACGCTCAGAGAGCTGAACTATCTCTCCTTCCTTCGGCGTTCCAATATCCGCGAGCAACTGAGGAAAAATGTCGCCCACTGTCCGTCTAAGCCAAACGTAAAAGAAATCAGAAAGGTCCGCATAGGGAACCGCGTCGTAGTATGGCGGATCTGTGATGAATGCTTGCGCGCTGTCATCCGGCAGCGGATGTTGACATGCGGATGCGCGATCTACCGTGGCCGATGCGACTGATTCGCTCCACGAACCTTCGATGACCCTGCAAATCCACCCGACTGCTCCCGCATAGGTCCCGCTTCCGTCGGCAAAGCCATTTACCTCTGCGTAGTCCCAAACGATTCCGAGAGCTTGTCTGCCAAATGTGTGCGCCACAAACTCGCCAGACCAAACGGCCAATGAACTCCAGTAGTCCGCGCACCTGTCTACAGCGAACGCCAAGCAGAGAGCAACTGCGTCGGCGAAAGTATCGTCTGAAGTTTGCGTGTCTCTGATGTCGCCAGCGGCCAATCGCGTCTTCTCGACAAGCGTCAGCAGCGACAACATCTGGCGCCCATTGAAGAGTTTCCCCCAGGTGTCGACACCCAACAGGTTGATGTTGAAGATGCTTCGAAGGTACGGCAGAGTCTCATCCGGAATCGCTGCGGCCGGTCCTGCGTGCGCCCACTCCTTCGCTGCGCACTTTGCTAGGGCAGCACGTAAACCGTGCTCGTCCTCCTTTGAGCCCAATCGAAACTCGATGCCGGAGCCGTGTGAATTCTGGAATATGACAGCAATCAACCGAGAATCGTCTGCGCCACCGCTGCGAGGGACGAACTGCCGCCTAGCTTTCTCGGCGGGGGTTGTGTAGCCGCAACAGGGACACGTCGCCGAGCCACGCTTAACCGTCCCGCCCATCTGGGGGTTCTCGACAGTTCTCTTGTGATCCTCCTGATCGACCCAGGACGCGCCTTTCTTGATGATGATGCGAAACGCGACTCCGGGTGGGTTGCGGTCCGGCACAAGCTGCAACGCGACTTGCCGGTCGGCCTTCTTGGTTAGCCATAGGGATCGGATGAGTGGCACCTTCGCGCCGCAATCAGGACCCTCGCATTGAATGGTTCGAGCCCAAAGGTACGCAATCGGCGTGGCGCCATCGGCGGCCTTCGGATAGAACGCAGCCAGTTCCTTTTCAGCCTCGCGCTTGATCCACTCGCCCCGCTTGCGAACTTCATCGGCGAGGCGTTGCCTGTACTTCGGGATGTACTCCAACACGACCTTATTGAGGAGCACGGCGACCGGATTCAAGTCGGACGCGAAGGCATCGGCTCCGACGCGAAGCGCCTCCAGCGGAATCGAGCCACCGCCGGCAAACGGATCGACGACGAGTGGGCGCGTTCCGGCCTCGCCGCCAAGCGCCTCGTGGGCTGCTAGCACCAGCGCGCGGGCGGTTTCCAGATAGTCCTCATCCGTCGAGTTGTCCCAATTCGCAAAGTCAGCGATGAAATCGAGCAGCGTTGTGCGTAAGTGGAGGGGATCGTCCAGCAGGGCCGGATTCTTCGCTATCGCGGTGAGGCGACCGAACGACTCGGGGCCGGCCTTCTTCGCGCAATCGTGCGCCCAGCGGAGCATGTGGGACCGCGCCGCATCGATGAACCCCGGTGGGCACGGCGGGTCATCAGGACCTGGCGCCGGGTCCGGCCACAGCGCAGCAAGGATCACCGAGCGGCAGGCCGCCAGCGGACGCCGCGCCCACCAGATGTGCAACGTCGAAATGTGGCCGTGCCGGATCGATTTCTCACGGCGCGAGTGCGCGGAGATGCGCGCGATCGGGAGGTCCACCTCGATCAAGCGCTTCGGGTACTGCTGGTGTGGGGTCATGTGCGGGAGCCGACGATGTCCACCCGCCCGGTTCGGGTGATGCGTGCGATGAAAGGCCCCGGGCGGCGGCAGAGCCGGCTGATTCTGGGCAATGCTGCCACCAGCAGCCGCGACAGTTCCTCGCCTACGCGGCGTCGACGTGAAGCTCGCAGCGGATCGCTTCTTCGATCTCGAACGGCTCGCGACCATAATCTTCGGCCAGGTCGGAGATGGAGTCGCCAGCCTTGTATCGTTCGGCGATCTCGATCGTGGGAATGCGCGAACCCGACAGTACGGGCCTCCCGAACGCCAGGCGGGGATCGATCGAGACGAGCTTCGGATCCGGAGCCGCGCCTTCCAGGTCGCGTTTTCGCGTGAACGGGTAGAGACGGATGGCCAGGCCGTGTTGATCGCGGTCGATGCGTTCGAGGTGGGCCTTCAGCATCTCGCGCATGGCCACCTGTCCGTGCCGGGAGACGTTGCTCAGGCTGCCGTACTTCGAGGCGAACAGATCGGTCCCATCGGTCTCCATGGCTTCGTCGACGAGCGGGTGGGCCAGGGAAAAGTGGTCTTCCAGGTAGCGGATGGCCGATCGGATCCGCCTGAGCTCCACCTGATGACGCCGGCGGATGGCGTCGAGGACGTGCATCTCGAGCAGGTTGACGAAAGACAACAGGTGGCGAGCCGGATCGGCCACCTTGATGACCGGCGGGTTTCGGCGTGGGTCCCCATGCCGGGACGCAGTGGAGCGGCCGAAGCACCACGTCCGCAGCGTGTTCTCGGGAATGCGCAGGTAGTGCGCCGCCTCAACGGTCGTGTAGGCGGCAATCTCCCGAGGGTCCCTGCCCCCGTACGGATCGCGAAGAGGCTGTTTCACTGAGATACCCCCGGGCGTGTCAATCGGAGCCCTTCATCATAGCCCGTTGGTCGAAGGTGGCTCAATCGGCCCGAGACGCGTCCCGAACCGCGTCTGGCTTCAGCATATAGTGCTCGATCGTGACTACCGGTTGCCAGTGAAGACGCGATGGATCCTGAACCGTACACAACTCGGGCGCGCCCCCACAGTTGAACACCGAGTACAGCCAGAACTCGGCCTTCAGCCGCTCGGCGGTCTGATACTCGTTCCTCGTGAGTGCGATCTCGCCGATGGCCGCTCGCCCCTTGACTTCGATGAAGCGGACCTCGACGAACGTCTTTCCGTCTTCGGGATGCGGCCGGCGCGAGATCAAATCGAACCCGCGATTCTGCGCCTGTACGTCCTCGACGATCCACCCACGCGCCTCCTCATGCTCACGGCTCACGCGAACGGCGGTCTGTTCCACCTCGTCGTCGCGGACCATTGGCGCCAGTGCAGTGCTGTGGCGCTCCGGATGCGGCAGCACCAGGGCCCGCCCGATGTGGGTGATGTCGGCGACGGTGCAGTGCCGCTCCATGTCGATCTCGCGCAGCCGGTTCTCGCGTCGATTGTTCAGTTCGTCCAGGTGCTGCTCGGCCTGTGCAATCAGCCCGTCGAGCCCCACCGTCGTCTGTCCCTGCACCTGCCGGTTGCACAGATCCGCGAGCTGCAGGTTCTGACGATCGATCAACGCATCGAGGCTGATGCGCACGTGCTCGGCCACGCGCTCGATTTCGCGTGCGCGCTCGGCCGACGTCTCCTCCAGCCAGGGCTGCAAGGCGCGTTCGTAGAGAAAGCCCTCCACCGTACCGCGATCGGGCAACGGAAGCACTTCGGCCTCGGGGCTCGGCGGGAGCGGCGCCGGGACGATGTCGAGGAGAAGCGTGGGCTGACGAAGCTCCATCGCGCCCGTGTGCTGGGTTTCCACGACCACCAGGCGTCGATGCAGCGTCTGGCCACGGCCATCCTTGATCGAGGCACCGAACACATCCAGCACGCTGGGAGCGTTCCGGTTGATGTCGAAGAACACGGCGCCGCGGCTCAAATCATCCCCCACCCGCTCGCGCAGGTCTTCCCGGACCACCTCGAACAGCGGATGCCCCGGCGTCACCCATTCGAGCGTGGCGTCCCGCGCGAGCAGCGCCTTGTCGAACACCACACGGCCGTACTCGCGTGCAAGACGTCCGTGCTGAGATTCCAGACGATCGCCGATGGGCAGGAGCGTGCGCGGCAGCCGCCCGACGCGGTACACCTGGTCCTCCTTCGGCACCGGCTTCGGCTGAAGCCCGGCGACGGGAGCCGCCTCGAGGAAGAACTGCTCGATGACTTCCGGCACCAGGCGGCGCTCCCGCGCTTCGACCGATCTGCCGACGATCGCCGACAGGTTCAACGACTTGCGCGCAAGGCCTTCCAACGCGGAGTTCGTGATGGCTCGGAACCGTTGGGGGTTGACCTCCCGGACGATGCGGTCCTCAATGGCTGGAACATCGAGCCGGCGTGCATACATTTCCCGAAATAAGCGCTCGAGCATGTTGGCAGGAAACACCTCGCCGACGACGTCGAACACCTGATCGGTGCCCAGTTCGCGGCGGATCTCCTTCAATCGATCCAGCAGCTTCTGGAGTACACGTCCTTCGCGGGTGTTCACCGCCGCGAAATTGAAAATCAGGCAGTCGTGATCCTGACCGTATCGATGGATGCGACCGACGCGCTGTTCAAGCCTGACCGGGTTCCACGGGATGTCGTAGTTCACCATCAGCCAGCAGAACTGGAGGTTGATGCCCTCGCCGGCGGCCTCGGTCGCCACGAGCACCTGCGCGTGTTCACGGAACTCGCGTTCTGCCCAGATGCGGCTTCCGACCATGTCGCGGTCCCCGATCTTCATGCCCCCATGAATCTGGGTGACCGTCAGCCCCCACTCCCGCAGCTTCCCGTACGGACGCCCGTCCTGACCGTCACCGACCAGGAAGTCCAGCGAGTCCTTGTGCTCCGTGAACACGAGCAGCTTGGTTGTGGGATTCGAGAACACGCCCTGTTCCGTCAGGATGTTCTTCAGCCTGACCAGCTTCGACTCGATCGCCCGCCGTTCGAGCGCCATGGCGTGATCGATGAGCGTTGCCAACCGGGCGATCTCCAGTCGCAGATCCACCGGGTTCGCCGACGCGACGATGTCTTCGAGGTGGGCGACGATCTCCTGCTGTTCTTCCTCGGGCAACTCATCGAAGTCCTCTGGAAGACGCCTGTCAACCTGCTCCCGTCGATACTTCTCGGGATCGGCGAGAATCTGCGCCCTGCGGTTCTTCATTCGCTCCAGGGTTCGCCTGACCGCATACACGGTCGAGGCCATCCGTCGCTGCAGCATCGCCATCGTGAAGCCGACTGCCCGGCCGCGTGCCGAGTCGTCCCCTGAGGCCACGATCGACTGGTCCTCCACGTAGCGGGTCAGCTCGTCGTAGAACTCCAGCTCCGGACCGTCGAGGTCGAAGGCGGCGGTTCGCACATCACGCGCGGTAAAAAGCTTGTGTACGTGCCCCGTCTCCGGATCCGGGAACGTCGTCAATGCCTCCTTGGTGCGGCGCAGATAGAACGGCGCCTCCTGCCGTCGCATCGCCTCCTGGAGGCTCTCGACGCTGCCGTACACGTCGCGATCGAGGAGCGACAGGAACAGGCAGAAGTTCTCGGGATCCCCCTTGTGCGGCGTCGCGGTCATCAGGAGGTAATGATCCGTCATCGACGAAAGCGACTCGCCCAGTTTGTAGGCGAGGGTCTTGCGGTCGTCGGCGTACGCGGCCATCTTGTGCGCTTCGTCGACGATGATGAGGTCCCAGCGTGAGCGGAGGAGGCTCTCGCGGGCATCTTCGACGCGCGAGACCCAGGAGATGGACGTGATGACCTGCGAACGGTCCTGCCACGGATTCTGGCCGTAATTCGCCCGCAGGGCGTCGCTACGGATCACCTCGAAGTTCTCGCGGAACTTGTCCTTGAGTTCCCGCTGCCATTGGAACGTCAGATTTGCCGGCGCCACGATGAGGACCCGCTTGACGAGACCGCGCGCTTTCATCTCCTTCAGCAGGAGACCCGCCATGATCGTCTTGCCGGCGCCGGGGTCGTCTGCCAGCAGGAACCGAATGCGCGGGAGCTTCAGGAAGTAGTCGTAGACGGCCTCGAGCTGGTGGGGGAGTGGATCCACACGCGCAATCGACAGCGAAAAGAACGGGTCGTACTCGTATGCCAGACCCAGACACTCCGCTTCGACGCCAAGGCGGAACAACTTGGCGTTTCCATCGAACGGTTGCCGCGATGGGGGAATGTCGAGTTGCGCCAACTGCTCCGGCGTCAGGACGGCATCGCGGACAAGACCGGTGGCAAGTCCCCTTCCGATCACCCGGAGCGCGGCGCCGAGCGAAACAACGGCAAGAATCTCAACAGGTTCCGGCAGCACAGGGCCGCGAATGACCATTCCCGGTGTGAGTGTGACGCTGCCCAATTCAACAGCCTCGAAATTCACGGGCAATGCCTTCGTTTCCTCGGCCGCGACCGGAGCGGATCCACAGACGGAGGCCACTAGACTAGGGACGCCCTTTGCGGCGTGTCGGGCGGGTGCTCCTGCCCACGAGC
>CAZGLC010000156.1:0-12045 GCA_964526235.1 uncultured Bifidobacteriaceae bacterium | reverse complement strand
GCACCTTCTGGCGGGCGATCTGCGCGCGGCGCAGGCGGCGAATGAGCTCCTCGCTCTTGCCGCTGAACATGCTGCCGACGATGACCTCGATCCAGCCCTGCCCGACCGGGTGCCTGATGACGTCCATCTAGGCGCGCGAGAGGTACTCGCCCGTCTCGGTGTTCACGCGGATCATGTCGCCCGGGTTGACGAACGGCGGCACCTGGACGACGAGCCCGGTCTCGAGCGTGGCGGGCTTGACCTGGGCGCGGGCGGTCGCGCCCTTGATGCCGGGCGCGGTGTCGAGCACCTTGAGATCGACGGCCGGCGGCAGCTCGATGCCCACCGGCTCGCTGCCGTAGAACTCGACCTGAATGGTCATCTCCGGCTTCAGGAAGTTGACCGAGTCGCCGAGCGCCTCGTTCGAGATGTGCAGCTGGTCGTAGCTGCTGGTGTCCATGAAGTAGTAGTCGTCGCCGTCCTTGTAGAGGTACTGCATCTCCCGCTCGTCGAGCGTCGCCCGCTCGATCGTGTCCTCGGAGCGGAGCTTCTGGTCCGCGAGCGCGCCGTTGCGGATGTTCCGCAGCTTGACACGCACGAAGCCGCGCAGGTTGCCGGGCGTGACATGCTGGAGGTCGATCACGCGGAACAGATCCTGCTCCATCTTGATCAGCATGCCCTTCTTGAGCCGTGTGGCCTGTATCGATGCCATGGTCGTCAGATCTTATCGATGCTACCATCAGACCGTGGCCTTCGGGCGGTGGGATCCGATTCGCGATCTGCTGGCGATGCAGCAGCGGCTCGACCCGTTCGCGCCGGGGCCGGCCGCCTGGGTGCCGGCGGTGGATCTGCAGGAAACCGCCGAGCAGTACATCGTGACCGCCGAACTGCCCGGCCTCGTGCGCGAAGACATCGAGATCCAGCTGCAGGACGGCCGGCTGACGCTCTCGGGCGTCCGCCGCGAACGCGGCGTCACCTGCGAGCAGTATCACCGGGTGGAGCGCGGCCACGGATCGTTCAACCGCTCGTTTCAGCTCCCGCTGCCGGTCGACGCCGACGCCGTCTCCGCCGATCTGCGCGACGGCGTGCTGACGGTGACCTGTCCGAAGGTGCACGACACCGCAGTGCGCCGTATCGACGTCATGTAGCCTTATGCGACCGCGACGGGTGATCCTGGCGCTGCTGCTGCTCACCTGCGGCTTCGCCGCGGGGCTCATCATCACCGGACGCATGCGGCAGGCGAACGACGCCGGCGCGCAGCAGACGCAGCCACCGGCCGTGACGGCGCCTGCGCCCGTCGGCGGCGCCGCCACGCTGCCCGACTTCTCGCGCGTCGCCGAGCGCACCGTCCCCGCGGTGGTCAACATCTCGTCGCTGCAGGTGGTGCGGCGGCCGAATTCTCCGTTCGCCAACGATCCCTTCTTCCAGTTCTTCTTCGGCGACCCCGACGACGTCTTCGGGCCGCGGCGCGACGTCGAGCGCAGCCTCGGGTCGGGCGTCATCGTGAGCGCCGACGGCCTCGTGCTGACGAACAATCACGTCGTGACCGGCGAGTCGGGCCGCAGCTCGCTGCGGCAGCTCCCGGCCGTGTCGGTGGCGCTCGCCGACAAGCGCGAGGTGCAGGCGCAGATCGTCGGCGTCGATCCGTCCACCGACCTGGCGCTCCTGCGGATCCAGGCTGGGAATCTCCCGACGATGCCGTGGGGCGACTCGAGCCGCCTGCGCGTCGCCGAGTGGGTGCTCGCCATCGGCAACCCGTTCCAGCTCAGCCAGACCGTCACGCTCGGGATCGTCTCCGCGCTCGGGCGGACCAACGTCGGCATCTCGACGTACGAGGACTTCATCCAGACCGACGCCGCGATCAATCCGGGGAACTCGGGCGGGGCGCTGGTGAGCGCGCGCGGCGAGCTGGTGGGCATCAATACCGCCATCTTCAGCCAGAGCGGCGGCTACCAGGGGATCGGCTTCGCCGTGCCGAGCAACCTCGCGCGCCGCGTCGTCGCCGACCTCACCCAGTACGGCGAGGTGCGCCGCGGATCGATCGGCTACGTGGAGATCGCGCCGCTCTCGACGCTCATGGCCGACCAGCTCGGCGTCGACGACGCCCGCGGCGTGCTCGTGCAGGCGATGCGCCGCGACTCGGCGGCGTACGCGGCGGGGCTGCGGCCCGGCGACGTGATCGTCGCCTTCAACGGCACCGCCGTGGCCGACGGGGGCCAGCTGTCGCGGCTGATTCAGGACGCCCGCATTGGCAGCACGGCCGCCATGACGGTCGTCCGCGAGGAGCGCCGGCTCGAACTGAA
The DNA here is from genome assembly GCA_964526235.1 of uncultured Bifidobacteriaceae bacterium. Taxonomy (GTDB): domain Bacteria; phylum Acidobacteriota; class Vicinamibacteria; order Vicinamibacterales; family UBA2999; genus MELF01. The sequence goes on along the minus strand of CAZGLC010000156.1, from coordinate 9,763 downwards.
GGTCCCGGTTCGCGCGCAGTAGATCGTGACCGCTCCTCTCGTCGCCACCGCGCTGCGCATTCTCGCCTTGGCGGTCGCGGCATACGTCCTGATTCGCATCGGCAAGGCCGCGGCGCGCCGGCTCGAGCGCGAGATGAGCCGCGGCACCGGCCTCGACGTCAGCGAGCGCACCAAGCGCGCGCAGACGATCGGCCGCATCCTGCAGAAGGCGCTGTCGATCGTCCTCGCCGGCATGGCGGGACTGATGATCCTGCGCGAGCTCGACATCGACATCACGCCGGTGCTCACCGGCGCCGGCATCGCGGGGCTGGCCGTCGGCTTCGGCGCGCAGACGCTCGTGCGCGACGTCATCTCCGGCTTCTTTGTCATCCTCGAAGACCAGGTGCGCGTCGGCGACGTGGCGGTCGTCAACGGACAGGGCGGCCTCGTCGAGGAGGTCAACCTGCGGACGATCGTTCTGCGGGACGAGGCGGGCACGGTGCACATCTTCCCGAACGGCGAGGTGAAGACGCTCGCCAACATGTCGAAGGATTTCTCGTACTACGTGCTGACGATCGGCCTCGGCTACGACGAGGATGTGGACCGCGCGATCGCGGCGATGCGCGACGCGGGCGCCGGCCTGATGCACGACCCGGAGTTCACGCCGCACATCCTGGAGCCGCTGGAGGTCTACGGGATCGACGCGTTCGAGCCTGGGCAGCTCGTCGTGAAGGGACGGATCAAGACCGTGCCGCTCAAGCAGTGGGTCGTCGGACGCGAGTTGCGGAAGCGGATCGCACGCGTCTTTGCCGAGCGCGGGATTGAACTGGCGAAACCGTTCGTGACGCTGCGCACGGAGCGGGAGGACAGCCCCCGCGCAGGCTAAAGCCTGCGCGCTACACCCGCGCCTGTAGAGCGCACGCTTCAGCGTGCGCGTCGGTGTTCAGACGCCGTGCCCGTAGCCGCGCTCGTGGAGCGCGTGGGCCACCCCTGACGGGGTGTCGAACGGATCGACCGGCCCGTGCGCGGCCGGCTGCGCCGTGCGGACGCTGCTGACGACGGCGACGATGTCGTGGTCGGTGAGGATTTTGCGGTCGTCGGCAATCGCCATCAGCGCGCGATACACCTCGACGAGCTCCGCGCCTTCGACCTCCAGCCCGAGATCCTTGCAGCGCTTCTGCACCGCGTGGCGCCCCGAGTGCTTGCCGAGCACGAGCGGGTTCCACGGCGCGCCGACGTCCTCGGCGCGCATGATTTCGTAGGTGCGCCGATCCTTCAGGATGCCGTCCTGATGAATCCCGGCTTCGTGCGCGAAGGCATTGCGGCCGACGATCGCCTTGTTGACCTGCACCGGCTGGCCGGTGAGCCGTGTCAGCATCTCGCTCGACGGGTAGAGCTCCTTCTGCGCGATGCCGACGGTGTAGGCGTACCGGTCACGGCGCACGTGGAACGCCATCACGATTTCCTCGAGCGCGGCGTTGCCGGCGCGCTCGCCGATGCCGTTCACCGTGCACTCCACCTGGCGCGCGCCCCCCTGCACGGCGGCAATCGAGTTGGCGACGGCCAACCCGAGGTCGTCGTGGCAGTGCGTGCTGAAGATGACCGTGTCGGCGTTCGGCACGCGGGTGCGAATCGTCGTGAAGAACTCGAGCGTCTCGTCCGGGGTGGCCACCCCGACCGTGTCGGGCAGATTGATGGTCGTGGCGCCCGCCTTGATGACCGCCTCGACGATCCGGCAGAGAAAGTCGAGGTCGCTCCGGGTCGCGTCTTCCGCCGAGAACTGCACGTCGTCGGTGTGCTGGCGCGCGAAGCGGACCGAGTCGACGGCCGTGTCGAGGCACTGCTCGCGGCTGATGCGCAGCTTCGCCTGCAGGTGCAGATCGGAGGTCGCGATGAACGTGTGGATCCGGCCGCGCTCGGCCGGCGCGAGCGACGAGGCGGCCTTCTCGAGGTCGGCCCGGTGGCAGCGCGCCAGGGCCGCGATGACCGGCCGGCGGATCTCCTGCGCGATGCAGCGGACGGCTTCGGCGTCGGCGGGGGAGGCAATCGGGAATCCGGCCTCGATGATGTCCACGCCGAGCCGGTCGAGCTGACGCGCCAGCTGCAGTTTCTCGCTCACGCGCAGGGAGAAACCGGGCGCCTGCTCGCCGTCGCGCAGCGTCGTGTCGAAGACCTTAACCCGTTGATGACTCATCGGTTACCTCGCTCTAGGGCGGAGTGGCCGTCCTGCCAGTACACGCGACGCGTGTGATAAAGTCAAACTGATAATTATTCTGGTTGGATTATCGGCGCTTATAGCATGGAGCTCAACGAGCTGCGGGTCTTCCTGAAGGTCGCCTCCGAGCGGAGCTTCTCCCGCGCCGCGATGAAGCTGCACCGGACGCAGCCGGCGGTCAGCCAGGCGGTGCGGCGGCTCGAGGACAGCGTCGGCGAGCGGCTCTTCGACCGCGCCACCAAGGATGCCACGCTGACCGAAGCCGGCCGCCTGCTGCGCGACTACGCGGAGCGGCTGCTGCGCCTGACGGAAGAGGCGGAAATCGCCGTCAAGGATCTCCGCGACCTGCGCCGGGGCCGCGTCCTCGTCGGCGCCAACGAGGCCTCCGTCCACGTCGTCCTCCCGCTGATTCAGCGCTTCCGCACGGCGCATCCGCTGGTGCACGTCGACGTGCGCCGCATCCCCTCGCGGCAGATTGGCGCCGAGGTGGCGCAGGGCAGCCTCGACTTCGGGGTGCTGACGTTTCCGCCGGCGGAGCATCGGCTCGGATCGCTCGTCCTCGGCCACGACGAGCTGCTGATGCTCGTGCACCCCTCGCACCCGCTGGCGGGCGCGAAAGAGGTGACGCTCGCCGAGTGCGGGCGGCAGACCGTCATCGCGCACAACGATCCGTCGCACGTGCGCGACCGGGTGCTGCGGCTCTTCGAGCAGCATCACATCCCGGCCAACATCCTCGTCTCGCTGCCGAGCCTCGAGGGGATCAAGCGCGCGGTGGCGATGCAGATGGGCGTGGCGCTGCTGCCGCGGCGCTGCGCCGAATCCGAAATCGCGCGCGGCGAGCTCGTGGCGCTGCCGATGCCGGAGATCCGGCTGAGGCGGCAGGTGCGGCTCATCTACCGGAAGAGCGCCGAGCGCTCGCATGCGGCAGCGGCGTTTCTGGCGGCGGTCGAGGAAAGCCGTTCGGGTCGTTCGGATCGTTCTGTTCGTTCTGGTTCGTAACGGGTTCCTCTGCGTGACTCGCTTCGAGCGTGTCGAGGCCGGCGCACGCAAGCGCGGTGGTAAAGTACACCTATGGATCGCCAGCGCTCCACGGACGATATCGTGTTCGAGCCGGATCCCGTCATCGAGGCCTACAAGAAGGACGTCGACCGCACGCTCCTCCGCGAAAACCTGAAGCTGACCCCCGAGCAGCGCCTCGAGAAGTTCGTGGCCTTCATGACGTTCCTCGACGGCGTGCGCGGCGCCGCGCGGCGCCGGTGACCGACTACGCCCGCCTGCTGCGCGTGCTGGCCGAGAGCGGCACAGAGTTCGTGGTCGTCGGCGGGATCGCCGCGCAGGCGCATGGCGCGGCGCGGGCCACCTACGACGTCGACGTCGTCTATGCGCGCACACCGGAGAACATGGCCAGACTCGTCTCGGCGCTTGCGCCGCTCGAGCCGTACCTGCGCGGCGCGCCACGCGGGCTGCCATTCACGTTCGATGCGGCCACGGTGTCCCGCGGGCTGAATTTCACGCTCACGACGACGGCCGGCGATCTCGACGTGCTGGGGGAGATCACGCTGGGCGGCACGTACGACATGCTGCTGCCCCACACGACCATGGTGCGGATCTTCGGGGTTGAGTGCCGTTGCCTGTCGCTGGAGCGATTGATTGCGGTCAAACGCGCGGCCGGCCGGCCGAAGGACAACGAGGCGATCGCCGAGCTGGAAGCGCTCCTCGAAGAACGCGGCCGGCACTGACGCGTCTGCGTCCCCCGGTTGGCATCTTGACATCAGCGATGTCGGACATCATGATGCTCTCATGCGCACCACGCTGACGCTCGACCGTGATGTGGCCGAGGCGCTCGCGAAAGAAATGCGGCGGACCGGGCGCGGCCTCAAGACGGCGGTCAATGACGCGCTCCGGCGGGGTCTCCGGCTGGCGGGCAAGGCGCCGCGCCCGCCCCGCTTCGAAGTGCGTCCGCATGCCTTCGGCGTCCGGGCGGGCGTCGACCTCGACCGCATGAATCAGCTCGCCGACGAGCTCGACACACAGCACGCGGCCGTGAAGCTGACCCGGTGATCCTGCCCGACATCAATCTCCTGCTGCACGCGTACAACAGCGAGTCACCCATGCACGACCGCGCCCGCGCATGGTGGGAAGGGCTGTTGAACAGCACGCAGCCCGTCGGACTGTCGTGGGCGGGTCTTCTCGGCTTCATCAGAATCGCCACCCATCGACAGGTGCTGGCGAACCCGCTGCCGGTGGGGGCGGCGTGCGGCCACGCGCGCGCGTGGCTGGCGCAGCCGTACGTCACGATCCTCGATCCCGGCGCCCGGCATGCCGAAATCCTGTTCGGCCTGCTCGAATCGCTCGGCACTGCCGGTAATCTCACGACCGACGCGCACCTGGCGGCGCTGGCGATCGAGCACCAGTCGGAGCTGCACTCCACCGACGCCGACTTCGCACGGTTTCCGGGGCTGCGCTGGACCAACCCGCTCGCCTGAACGGGACACCGAACGACTCGAACGGCCCGAACGACCCGAACGTCTCGAACGATCCGAGCGATTCGTTCAGTTCGTCGGGACGATCCGCTTCAGCTCCTCGAACCAGTTCAGCACCAGGATCAGGTTGGGCGGGGCGCTGCCGCCCGCCTCCGCCTGGCCACTCCGGATGACGACGAACCGCCCATCCGGGGTGAGCTCCCAGGTTCGATTTCCGCCGAGAGCCGGGGCCATGGCAAATTCGAACAACATCTGCGGACGCCCGGCGACCAGCGTCGTCCCAGGCTGCACCGGGACCGCAAGCATTTGACGACTGTCCACGCTACTGAACACCAGTTCCCGGCCGTTGCGCGACCAGACCGGGCGGCGGCCGCCAGCCGTCGAGATTTGTTGTCGGCTTCCGAGCTCCGGATACCGTTCGATGAAGACTTCGAATCGACCGGACACGTTCGACTCGTAGGCCATCCAGCGTCCGTCCGGGGACACCGCCGCGTACCGGTTTCAATCGGCACCGAGGGCGGAATGGATCTCGTAGACGCCGAGACGTGCGCCCGGGCTCAGCATGGTCGGAACTGCGCCGAATTATAGGGCAGGAATCGCTACCGCCCGCGCCGAAGGGCCCGCAGCGTCGTGTCCTCGTAGACGGTTCGGCGCGGACCGATGGCGACGATGTCGGCACCCGCGGCAGCGGGCCGGTAGATGATCCGGTGACGCCCCAGGCGAAAGCTCCACAGCCCGGTCAGCTCTCCTCTAAGCGGCTTCCCGCACGCCGGGTTGTCGAGAATGTCGGCCAGAGCCGAGCGGACCTTGCGCTTCAGGTCGGGATGCATGTGGCGGATGAGATCGCGTACCGCGGCCGTGGTCTTGAGCGTGCGCTCTGCCATGCCGGACTGACGGGTTACTCGCGAAAGAGGCTGTCGATCGTCTGCCGCTTCTTCATGCGGGCCAGCCGCCGGACACCGTCACGGATCTCCCTGACGAACTGGGGATCCCGCAGGATCTCGATGGTCTCGTGCCAGCTGTCGTATTCCTCCGTGCTGACGAGAATCGCCACAGGCTTGCCGTTGCGCGTGATGGTGAGCGGCTCGTCCCGCCGGTCGACCGAGTCGACCAGCTCGCTGAGCTTCGTCTTGACCTCCGACAGCGGGAGCACCTTCATGAGTGTCGGTCCTGGTTCGAATCAGGCCTAGGCTGAATTCTGGTCAATATAGCACGGGCCAAGGCGCGTGCCGGCCGGGAGAGGCATCGCTATGGGATTCCGAGCAGAGGGATTATAGGCGCACCCCCGCTTGCAGGAATTGCCCTGCCGGTCGCCGCCGGGCGTGGCAGTTTTTGCGTACTCGGCGGACCCACCTCCCGAATTTCCGAGCAATTCTCGCCGGCACGCGCCGTGCTCCTGCGATGGAGACGACGATGTAGAATCGGGCTGGCGCCCGGGAAACGAGGACCCGAGATGCCGACAGTCGATGAACGCCTGGCTTCGCTCGAGGCGAAAGTGGACGCGATAACGGACCTGCGGGCCCTGGTGCTGGAAATGCGCGCCGAGATGAACCAGCGGTTTGCGCAGATCGACCAGCGGTTTGCGCAGATCGACCAGCGGTTTGCGCAGATCGACCAGCGCTTCCTGGGAGTCGACGGGCGCTTCCTGGGAATCGACGGGCGCTTCAATCAGCTCGACGCCAAAGTCGACCGCAATTTCGTCTGGTCGACCGGCGTCATGATAACGGGCTTCATCGCCATCATCGCGGCTTTGATCGGCCTTCTCGGGTAGTTATTCGGAGAAGCCCGCGACGTACGGCAGACGGGCGGCCACCCGATCGACTTCCTCGTAACGGTCCAGCAACATCCCCGTCGTATCCCAGGTGCCGGTGACGAGGGCGGCGCGCGCGTGGCCGGGCAGCCCGATCGCGCAGCGGAAGCCGTCGATCTCGCACGTGCCTGCCTCGAGATCGATCCGCAGCCGCACGTCGGGGCGCTCCTCGACCCGCTCCATCAGCTCGCGCACCTCATCGGCCGCCGCCGTCACGCACGGCAGCCCGATCATGAGCGAATTGCCGGAGAAGATCTCGGCGAACGACTCGCCCACGATGGCGCGAAACCCGGCGCGCTGGAGCCCCTGGGGCGCATGCTCGCGCGACGAGCCGGAGCCGAAGTTGCGGTTCACGAGGAGAATCGACGCGCCGCGGTAGCGCGGGCTGTCGAAGGGGTGCACCGTGGCCGCGCGCGCGCCCGCCGCCGACCCGGCGCGCTCGTCCTCGAACAGATACTGTTCCAGGCCATCGAACGTCACCGCGCGCAGGTAGCGCGCCGGCATGATGCGGTCGGTATCGATGTCGTCGCCGCGCATCGGTAGCGCGGTTCCTTCGATGCGCGTGATCTTCATACGAGCTCGCGGACGTCGGTCACGGCGCCGGTCACCGCTGCGGCGGCCACCATGGCCGGGCTCATCAGCAGCGTGCGCCCCGTCGGGCTCCCCTGCCGCCCCTTGAAATTGCGGTTCGACGAGGAGGCGCACACCTGATTGCCCTCGAGTTTGTCGGGGTTCATCCCCAGGCACATCGAGCAGCCGGCCCCCCGCCACTCGAACCCCGCGGCGCGGAAGATCTCGTCGAGCCCCTCGCGCTCGGCCGCGCGCTTGACGGAGGCGGACCCGGGCACCACGAGCGCCTTGACGTTCGGCGCCACGCGGCGCCCCTTCACGATCCGCGCCGCCTCGCGCAGGTCGGACAGGCGCGAGTTGGTGCAGGAGCCGATGAACGCCACGTCCACGCGCATCCCGGCGATCGGCTCACCGCCGCGCAGTCCCATGTAGGCGAGCGCGTCGCCAATCGCCTGCGCGTCGCCGCCGCCGCTGGCACCCCAAGGCGCACAGTCCGCGCCTAGAGGACCCCGCTCGACGGACGGCACGCGCCCGGTCACAGGGACCGACTGCCCCGGATTGACGCCCCAGGTGACGACGGGCGTCAGCTCCTCCGCCCGGATCTCCACGTCATCGTCGTAGCGGGCGTCCGGATCGGACGCCATCGATCGCCACCACGCCTGTGCCCGATCGAACGCGTCGCCCGCCGGCGCGAACGGCCGGCCCTTCATGTACTCGAAGGTGGTGTCGTCGGGATTGACGTAGCCGACGCGGGCGCCCCCCTCGATCGACATGTTGCAGATCGTCATCCGCTCGTCCATCGACATGCGCGAGACGACGTCGCCGGCGTATTCGTACGCATAGCCGACCCCGCCGCCGACGCCGAGGCGATTGATGATCGTGAGGATGACGTCCTTCGCGTAGACGCCGTGCGGCAGCGTCCCGGTGACGCGGATCCGACGCACGTTCATCGGCTCGAGCGCCAGGCACTGCGACGCGAGCACGTCGCGCACTTGTGAGGTACCGATGCCGAAGGCCACCGCGCCAAAGGCCCCGTGCGTCGAGGTGTGGCTGTCGCCGCACGCAATCGTCATGGCGGGCTGCGTGAGGCCGAGCTCGGGACCGATCACGTGCACGATGCCCTGGCGGTCGTCGTCGAGCCCGGCAAGGTGCACGCCGAACTCGCGACAGTTCCGCTCGAGCGCCGCAATCATGTCCTCGGCCATGAGGTCGAGGAACGGCCGCGTCCGCTCGCGCGTCGGCACGATGTGATCGACGGTCGCGAACGTGCGGTCGAGCCGTGCCACCTTCCAGCCGCGCGCCCGCAGCGCGTCGAACGCCTGGGGCGAGGTCACCTCGTGGACGAGGTGCAGGCCGATGAAGAGCTGCGTCTGCCCTGACGGCAGCGTGCGGACCGTGTGAAGGTCCCAGACTTTCTGCAGGAGCGTCTGACCCATCTGAACGTTTTATCGTACCACGCGCCGCGGGCCCGACACCGACGGGTGGCCCGCGATCCAGCACCGCCACGCCTTCTCCACGCCGACGCGGATGCCGATCCGGGGGCCCCACGCAAGGGGACCTGCCTCCCAGCCGCGATCCTCGATCACGAGCCGGCTCGAGACGAGATCGAGCTCGTTGTCCGCGAGCGTAATCCCGAGCGCGCGCGTGAGGTTCCCCGGCCCGCGGCATAGATCGGCATCCTCGACGTCGCCGCCGTCCGGCGCACGGCGCTTCCGCATGAGCGCCAGGCCGTCGACCGGGTGCAGCGCGCGAATGAGCACGGCGGCAGGGCGCCCTTCCGCTTCGGTCACGGCGTTGACCAGACAGTGGATGCCGTAGTTCAGATAGACGTACGCGCGCCCCGGCGGCCCGTAGAGCGGCGCGTTGCGCGTCGTCGGGCCCGGCGCGGCGTGGCAGGCGGGATCGGCCTCGCCGATGTACGCCTCCGCCTCGACGATCATCCCGGCCGCGGTGCCCGCCGGCGTGCGGTGCACGAGCACCTTGCCCAGCAGGTCTTTGACGACGGTAAGCGTGGGACGGCTATAGAACGTTCGCGGGAGCGCGCAGGCGTGAGCCTGCGCGACTCTAGCGCGCGGCATACGCGTGCGGTCGTCCGGTCGCCAGCACGTGCCGGAGCGCGCGGCCCGTGTGCGACGCCTCGGCCGCGGCGACCTTCTCGGGCGTCCCGACCACCACCACCCGCCCGCCCTCCTCGCCCCCCTCGGGCCCGAGGTCGATGATGACGTCGGCGGTCTTGATGACGTCGAGGTTGTGCTCGATGACGAGCAGCGTGTGACCTGCCTCCACCAGCTTGCGGAACGCCGCCAGCAGCTTCGCGATGTCGTCGAAGTGCAGCCCTGTCGTCGGCTCGTCGAGGATGTAGAGCAGGCGCTCGCCCCCGAACGACGCCAGGTGCGCGGCGATCTTGATCCGCTGCGCCTCCCCGCCCGAGAGCGTCGTCGCCGGCTGGCCGAGACGGAGGTACCCGAGCCCGATCTCGTCGAGTACCTGCAGCCGCCGCAGCACCTTCGGCGAGGTGTTGAAGAACGCCAGCGCCTCGCGCACGGTCATGTCGAGCACCTGGTGGACGTTCCTGCCGCGGTACCCGACTTCGAGGACCTGCGGCTTGAAGCGCATGCCGTCGCACTGGTCGCAGGGGACGAACACGTCGGCGAGAAACTGCATCTCGACGCGCACCTGCCCTTCGCCCTGGCACGCCTCGCAGCG
>CAZGLC010000155.1:10982-12136 GCA_964526235.1 uncultured Bifidobacteriaceae bacterium | reverse complement strand
TCCGGCCGGTGCAGCGCCGCCCCGCACCGCGGGCACAGTGCCGGCATCTGCCAGGGTCGGGAGTCCGGTGGACGCCGGCTCAGAATTGGTGCGACCACCCTCGGAATCACGTCGCCGGCCTTCTCGACAACGACCCAGTCGCCGTCGCGGATGTCCTTGCGCGCGACGTCGTCGGCGTTGTGCAGCGTCGCCATCGAGACGGTCGAGCCGGCTATCAGCACCGGTTCGAGCATGGCAAACGGCGTGACGGCGCCGGTGCGTCCCACGTTGACTTCGATCGCCTTCAGCCGCGTCGTCTTCTGCTCGGCCGGAAATTTGAAGGCGACCGCCCAGCGCGGACACTTGCTCGTGGCGCCCAGCAGACGGCGATCGGAGAGCCGATCCAGCTTGATGACCACGCCGTCGGTGTCGAAGTCGAGCGTCCGCCGCCTCTGGTCCCACTCACGGCAGAACGCCATCAGCTCGCCGAGGCCGGCGCAGCGGCAGCGGTGCCGCTCGACCGGCAGTCCCCAGCGCTGCAGCAGGTCGAGGGTGCCGGTGTGTGAGTCGAGCCGCGGCCCCTCGGGGCCGCCGGCACCGACCAGCTGGTAGGCGAAGGCGTGCAGGCCGCGCGTGGCCACGAGCGCAGGATCGAGGTTGCGGAGGGTGCCCGCCGCGGCGTTCCGCGGATTCGCGAACATCGGCTCGCCGTCCTGCTCGCGCTGCGCGTTGAGGCGTTCGAACGCCCTGCGCGGCAGAAACACCTCTCCGCGGACCTCGACCCGTCCGGGCACGGCGTCGTCGCGCAGGCGCAGCGGGATGGCGCGCACGGTCCGGATGTTGGCGGTCACGTCTTCCCCGCGGACGCCGTCGCCGCGTGTGGCGCCGCGCACGAGCGCGCCGTTCTCGTAGGTGAGGGCGATGCTGACCCCGTCGATCTTCAGCTCCGCGACGTAGGCCACCGTCTCGTCGGGCCCTGCGCCGAGGCCGCGGCGGACACGTTCGTCGAAGGCCTGCAGCTCCTCTTCCGAATAGGCGTTGTCGAGGCTGAGCATCGGCTCGGCGTGCTCGACGGTGGCGAAGCCTTCGGCCACGCGTCCGCCGACACGGCGCGTGGGCGAATCGACCGTCACGAGGTCCGGATGCGCCGCTTCGAGCTGCTCGAGCTCGCGCAT
>CAZGLC010000155.1:0-10882 GCA_964526235.1 uncultured Bifidobacteriaceae bacterium | reverse complement strand
CTACCGGTCGCGGGAGACGACGTAGTCTGGCAGGAAGAGCAGCGCCTCGCGCGGTTCGCTCGCGGGGAAGACCCGGAGCGCGCGCTTGGCACGCTCGACGAAATCGAGCGCTGTGTTGTACGCGTAGTCGATCGATCGCGTCTGCGTGAGCAGCGCACGGAGCTGGCGCCACTCGTCGAGCGTTGCCGTCCGCTCGCGTACGATCTTGCCGACCAGTGCCCGGGCATGGCCGTCACCCTGCGCGACCAGGTGGATGACCGGGAGCGTCAGCTTCCCTTCGCGCAGATCGCCGCCGACGGGCTTGCCGAGCGCGGCCTCGTCGCCGGTGAAGTCGAGCAGATCGTCCACGAGCTGAAACGCCATCCCGATGTTGAAGCCGTACTCCCAGAGCGCCTCCTGCTGCTCCCGGGAGGTCGGCCCCAGCATGCCGCCAATCCGCGCCGAGCCGGCGAACAGGTGCGCCGTCTTCCGCCGCACGATGTCGAAGTGCTCTTCTTCCGTCAGGTCGACGGCGCCCTGCTTCGTGAGCTGATAGATCTCGCCCTCGACGATGCGGAGCGTCACGTCGCAGAGCAGGCGGATGACGTCGAGCGTGTCCTGCGTGAGCGCGAGCGCCATCGACTTGAGATAGAGAAAGTCGCCGAACAGCACGGTCAGGTGGTTGCCCCAGCGAGCGTGGGCCGCCTGCCGGCCGCGCCGCAGTTCGGCTTCGTCGATGACGTCGTCGTGCACGAGCGTGGCGCTGTGGATGAACTCCACGACCGAGGCGTACAGCACCGCGCGTTCGCCCGTATACCCTGCCATGCGCGCGGCCATCAACAGCACCGCCGGACGGATGCGCTTGCCGCCGCCGTCTTTCACGTAGTTGCCGATCGCCGGAATGACGGCCACCTGCGACTGCACGTGCCGCGCGAACTCACGCTCGACCGCGCGGAGGTCGTCGCGAATCGGCTCGAACAGCTGGGCGAGAACGGTTGCGGATACGTTGGGCGCGGCGGGGTTCACGCGCGACGATCTGACCACATCACCGCGCGAAGTGTCAAAGCTAGCCGGTAGTCGGTAGTCGGTAGTTGGTAGCCGGTCGGCGTTAGCCGGCAGGCGGGAGCCGCTACGGCTGGAACAGGCGCACGAAGTTCGCCTCGGTCGCTGAGGCCACCTCATCGACGTGCATCCCGCGCGCGGCCGCGATCGCGTCCGCCACGTGGACGACCCGCGCGGGCTCGTTCCGCTTCCCACGGTGCGGCACCGGCGCCAGAAACGGGCTGTCGGTTTCGATGAGCAGGCGATCGATCGGCACGAGGCGGGCCACCTCCCGCAGCTCCTCCGCCTTCGGAAACGTGACGATGCCCGCCAGGGACAGGTGAAAGCCGGCGTCGAGCGCCCGGCGCGCCATGGCGCGGTCGCCCGTGAAGCAGTGGAACACCCCGCCGGTCTCGCCGGCCGCCTCCTCCGCGAGGATTTGGAAGGTGTCGTCCTCCGCCTCGCGGGTGTGGATCACGATCGGGAGGCGCCGGCGCCGCGCCAGGCCGATCTGCACACGAAACACCGCCTGTTGCGCGGCGCGCGGCGCGAAGTCGTAGTGATAGTCGAGGCCGATCTCGCCCACAGCCCTCGCCGTCGCGACCTGCTCGAGCCGCTGCTCCACGACGCGGACCGCCCGCTCCGGCTCGTCCGCGAACGCCCCGGCCGCATGGGGATGCACCCCGATGGAAAAGCGCGCGCCAGGCCACGCAACCTGCACGGCTCCGGCGCGTCCGCACTCCTCCTCATCGTCGGCGCCGAGAATGACGAGCGCGGCCGCGACTCCGGCGCCGGTGGCCCGATCGACCACCGGCTGCAGATCGCCGGCGAACTCCGGACCGGCGAGATGACAGTGGCTGTCGATCACCGCACGCGGGCGCCAGGCGGGACGTCCTGGTCGAAGCCGATGAGCGCCGGCTGGCCGCCGTCGGGACTGCCGGCGAGGACCATGCCGTTGGACTCGATCCCCATGAGCTTGGCAGGCTGGAGATTGGCGACGATGACGATCGTCCTCCCGACGAGTTGCTCGGGCTGGTACGCCTCGGCGATGCCGGCGACGATCGTCCGCTGATCGCGGCCGGTATCGACCTTCAGCTTCAGCAGCTTCTTCGACTTCGGGACCGCCTCGGCCTCGAGCACCTTCGCCACGCGCAGGTCCACTTTCAGGAACTCGTCAATCGTGATGCGCGGCTCCTCCGCCGGTGCTGCGGGCGCCGCGGGTTTGGGTTCGGCCGGAGGGGACGTCTCGTCGGGTGTCATCGTGCGCAGCTCCTCGAGAGAATGTTCGATGCGGGGAAAAAGCGGTTCGGTCGGCCCGAGCCGGGTGCCGGGCCGCAGGCCGCCGGCCTTCAGGCCGGTCCAGCGCTCCTGCGTGATGCCGAGCATGGCGCGGATGCGGCCGGCCGCCTCGGGCATCACGGGGTCGATGAGTGCCGCGGTCACGCGCAACGCGTCCGCGGCGCGGTACAGCGTGGCGTCGAGCGTCGCGCGCTGATCCGCCCGCTTGGCCAGCGCCCAGGGCTCACGCTTGACGATGTACTGGTTGACCGCGCGAATGAGCTCCCAGGTCCCCTGCAGGGCGACCGTGATCTGGAACTCCTCGAAGCGCCGGACGATCGACTCGACGGTCCCGCCGATCTGCCGATCGAGCGCGGCGTCGAGCTCCTCGGCGCTCCCCGGCTCCGGCACCACGCCATCGCAGTAGCGATGGACCATCGTCGTCGTGCGGCTGACGAGATTGCCGAGGTCGTTCGCGAGGTCGGCGTTGAAACGCGTCAGCACGGCTTCGTCCGCGAAAGTGGCGTCGAGACCGAGCGGCATTTCGCGCATGACGAAATAACGCACAGCGTCGACGCCGAACACACGGACGTAATCCTGGTAGCGGGCGACGTTGCCCGCCGATTTCGACATCTTGGCGCCGCCCATCAGCCACCAGCCGTGGGCAATGATGCGGTCGGGCGGCGCAATGCCGGCCGACATCAGGAACGCGGGCCAGTAGAGCGCGTGCTGCCGCAGGATCTCCTTGCCGATCAGATGAATGACGATCGGCCAGAGCCGATTCACCCGCCGCTCGGCCTGCGGGTGGCCCGAGCCGAACCCGAGCGCCGTGAGGTAGTTCGTCAGTGCGTCGAACCAGACGTACATCACGTGCCCGGGGTCATCCGGAACGGGGATGCCCCACTTGAATGACGTGCGGCTGATGCTGAGATCCTGCAGCCCCGCCTCGACGAAGCTGCGGACCTCGTTGAACCGGAAGTCCGGCTGCACGAAGGTTGGATGCGCCCGGTAGAAGTCGAGGAGCGGCTGCTGATACTTCGACAGGCGGAAGTAATAGCTTTCCTCCTTCAGCCGCTCGACTTTGCCGCCGCACGTCGGGCACCGCCCGTCGACGAGTTGCGTCTCGGGAACGAAGATTTCGTCGACGGTGCAGTACCAACCCTCGTAGTCCCCCTTGTAGATGTCACCATTGGCGGCCACCCGTCGCCAGAGCTCCTGGGCGGCCCGGTGATGCCGCGGCTCCGTGGTCCGGATGAAGTCGTCGTTCGTGATGTGCAGGTCGCGGCACATCTGCTGAAACGACCCCGCGATGTCGTCGGCGAACACCTTGGTCTCGACGCCCGCCTTTTGCGCTGCGCGCTCGACCTTCTGCCCGTGCTCGTCGGTGCCCGTGAGGAAGAACACGTCGGACCCGAGCAGCCGCTGCGACCGGGCGATCGCATCGGCCACCATGGTCGTATAGGCATGCCCGATGTGCGGACGCGCGTTGATGTAGTAGATCGGCGTCGTGATGTAGAAGGGTTTCATCGAGCGTCGAGGAACGCCTTCATCGCGGCGGCCTGCACGTCCTTGACCGGCGTGCCGGTCTCGGCGGCCACGCGGACGCAGTCATCGAATTCCGGCGACGCGTTCAGGACCGCGCCCTGCCGCCGCGCCACCTTGATGCGGATGCGGCCGAACGGCGTCTCGACGGCCAGCGTCTCGCGGTCGAGACATTCGCGCTGCATCTCCGTAAAGCGCACGCCGATGGTCGTCGTCTCGCGGAAGACGATGGAGGTCAGCGTCTCTCTCGCCTCCGGCGGCGCGACGATCGACATCAGGGTTCCCGGCCGGTTCTTCTTCATCTGAATCGACGTATAGAAGACGTCGAGCGCGCCGGCGGCCAGCAGACGGTCCATGAGCACGCCGAAGATCTGGGGATTCATGTCGTCGATCTCGGCCTCGATGACCACGACGTGCGAGGCGGGCGCCCCGCCGTCAGCCTCTCCGATGAACACCCGCAGCACGTTCGGCAGGTCGGCGAAGTCGCGGGTCCCTGCGCCGTAGCCGGCCTGCCGAAGGCGCATCGGCGGCAATGGTCCAAAGCGCCGGGCATATCCCGTGACGAGCAGTGCTCCCGTGGGCGTGACCAGTTCGGTCTCCTGCGTCCCGGTATAGATCGGCGCGCCCTCGAGCAGCCGCAGGGTCGCCGGCCCGGGCACCGGATAGACGCCGTGGGCGCAGTGAATGGTGCCGCTGCCGACGTTCATCGGCGAGGCCACGACCTCGTCGATCCCGAGCGCTTCGAGCCCGTAGACGGTGCCGACGATGTCGATGATCGAGTCGACCGCGCCGACTTCGTGCAGGTGGACCTTCTCGAGCGGCGTGCCATGGACCGCCGCTTCGGCGGCCGCAAGCCGGCCAAACAAGGCCTTCGCGCGCAGCTTCCCTGCCGGCGACAGCGCCGAACCGTCGATCAGGCGTTCGATCTCCGCGAGCGTGCGATGCGGGTGCGCGTGCCCGGAGCCGCACTCTCCGCGCACGTGGACCTTGGTGGCGCTCACGCCTGCGCGGGTGACCCGCTCGGTCCAGAGGGTGTCGTGATCGACGGCCAGGCTGCCGAGCGCATCGCGGACGTCGGCGAGGGGCAGGCCCGCGTCGACGAGGGCGCCGAGGATCATGTCTCCGGAGGCGCCGGAGAAGCAGTCGAAGTACAGGATCGCCACACTTCGACCATCTTATCCCGTCCGCCCGCGCACGCGGCCGGCCTCGACGAGGGAGAAGTACTGCTG
Source organism: uncultured Bifidobacteriaceae bacterium (assembly GCA_964526235.1). Lineage (GTDB taxonomy): Bacteria > Acidobacteriota > Vicinamibacteria > Vicinamibacterales > UBA2999 > MELF01. The sequence continues at coordinate 5,813 of CAZGLC010000155.1, read as the reverse complement.
GTCGGCCAGGATCAGATGGTCGATGACGTCAATGCCCATGATCGCGCCGGCGCTGATCATGCGCGTCGTCAGCAGGAGATCGTCAGGACTGGGCGACGGATCGCCGGACGGATGGTTGTGGAACAAGATGATCGCGGCGGCCGAGGCGGCGGCCGCCTCGCGAAACACTTCGCGCGGATGGACGATGGTGGTGTCGAGCGAGCCGCTGGAGACGATCTTGACGCGAATCACGCGGTGCTTGGTGTCGAGCATCACCAGGCCGAACTGCTCGACGGCGCTGCCACCGTACTGCGGCAGCAGATAGGCCGCCATCTCGCGGGGCGAGCGCAGGTGGGGGCGCTCCTCCGCACCGCGAACGAGCGTGCGGCGGCCAAGCTCGACCGCAGCCACGATCTGGGCGGCGCGGGCGGCGCCGACGCCCGAGACGCCCCGCAGCCGGCCAAGGTCGATGCGCGCGAACCCGTACAGCCCGCCTATGTGCGCGATCAGGCGATTCGCGAGCGCGAGCGCGTCGGTCTGACGCGAGCCGCTTCCGAGCACGAGCGCCAGCAGCTCGTTGTCGCCGAGCGCGGTGACGCCGAGCCGCTCGAGCTTCTCGCGCGGCCGATCGTGTGGTGCCACGTCTTTCATCGACGCTATACTCAAGAGCTCATGCTCCGCGCGCGTCACACGTGGGTCGCGATCGCGCTCTCAGTGCTCCTCGCCGCCTGTACGGAGCCCCCGACCACCGAAATGGACCGCGCGCAGGGTGCCATCGACGCCGCGCGCGCTGCCGGCGCCGAACAGTACGCGCCCACCGAGTACTCGGCGGCCACCGCGGCGCTCGAGAGCGCCCACGATGCCGCCGCCGCCGGCGACTATCGCCTCGCGCTCAATTACGCGCTCCAGAGCCACGAGTACGCGCAGAACGCCGCCCGCGCGACCGCTGACACGAAGGCGCGGGTGCGGGCGGAGGTCGAACGCGCGATCACCGACGTCACTGCGCTCGTGGCCGACGGAGACGCGCGGATGGCGGCCGCCGGACGCGCGGGCGTACCGCGGGTGCCCGCGCCTGCTGCCGCCGCCCTTGCCGCCGCCCGGACCAGCTTGCAAAAAGCGGGCGAGGCGGTCGCCGCGGGCGACTATCTGGCCGCAAATGCGGCATTGGAAGGGGTCAAGGAGGGGGCCGCGAAGGCGCTCGCCGCCCTCGACGACACGGTCAGATCGCAATCTTTGCCACGCCGACGCTGACGGACGGTGGCAAAAACGTCGTCTACATCAGGCCGAGAAGCGGGCAGAGGATCCGGAGGCTCACGAAGATGACCACCATCCCCAGGATGTCCATGATAACGCCGAAACCGAGCATTGCCCGGATCGGCACGAGTCCCGTCCCGTAGACAATCGCGTTCGGCGGCGTCGAGATCGGCAGCATGAACGCGAGACTGGCTCCCAGACCCGCCGCGAGCGCCGGCGGGATTGGACTGACCCCGGCCGCCTGGGAGATCGAGATCGCCACCGGCACCAGCATATTCGCCGCCGCGGTATTGGAGGCGATCTCCGTGAGGAGCACCCCCAGCACCATGACGAGCGCCGTAATACCCCACAGAGAGGTCGCGCCGCTCATCTCCACGAGACTGGTGCCGACGGCCGCCGCGAGGCCGGTCTCGAACATCAGCCGGCCGAGCGACAACCCGCCCCCAAAGAGCAGAATCGTGCCCCAGTCGATCGAGGCCGCCTGACGCCAATCGAGCGTGAACTGGCGTTTCTTCCAGTCGATCGGCAGCACGAACAGCAGCACGGCGGCCAGCACGGCCACCACCGCCTCGTCGAGCCTGGAGACCACCAATCTGACGAACGGCGCGTCGGGGGCCAGGAGCGACAGCGCCCCTGGCGCGACCCACAACGTTACGGCCGTGAAGAACGCGATGGCGCAGTTCCGCTGGCCGACGGTCCAGTGCCCCGGCGGCTTCTCGATCTGTACCGCGTGCGCGGGTTGCGCCGGCAGCGGGTACTTGCGGCCGGCCGCCAGTACGAGCAGCGCCCCCATCGCGAGGCTGATCGGGACCGTCAGCATCATCCACGTGAGGAAGTTGATCCGGATACCGGCGGTGCGCTCGAGCAGCCCCAGCGTGATGAGATTCGGCGGGCTGCCAACCGGAGTCGCCATGCCGCCGATCGAGGCGCTGAAGGCCACAACGAGCATCAGGCCTGTCGCGCCGTACGGACTGGTCGAGGCCAGGCCGCTGCGCGCGCTGAGCACGCCGAGGGCGAGCGGCACCATCATGGCCGCCGTGGCGGTGTTACTCATCCAGGCCGACATCACGATGACCAGTCCCGCTATCGCCGTCCGGGTCCGCGTCAGGCTCCGTCCGACCGCCGGCACCGCGAGCAGCGCGGTGGCCAGTCGGCGATCGAGGCCGTGCTCGGCCACCGCCCGGCCGATGATGAAGCTCCCGATGAACAAGAAGATGGTGGGGCTCGCAAACGGGGCGAACGCCTCGGTGGCGGACGCGATGCCGAAGACGACCGTCAGACCCGCGCCGAGCAACGCCGTGACCGGAATCGGAATCGGCTCCGTAATCCACCAGACGACCACCAGCATGACGATGCCCGCCAGTTGGTGCGCCGGCTCCGAGAGCCCTGGCGCCGGCATGAACAGGACGCCGACCATCGCCAGCGGTCCGAGGAAGAGCCCCCACGTGCGGCGGAGATGCTCGAAGCGCCGCTCGGCATCCGACATGGCGGCATGGGCCCCTTTGACCTGATCGACGGCCACGGTGCCGTCGCCGATCGACTCCACCGAATCAGAATTCAACTTGCTGTCCACGCAACCATGCCCCTTCCAGAACGATTTCGGCCCACCCGGTCAGGTAGACCCCGTCGTTACGCCACTCGACCCGTTGCGTGCCGCCCGGCGCCACCACGTCGACCTGACGGGCCGCACCGCCGTGCGCGGCGGCGGCGACCGCCGCGGCGCACGCCCCCGTGCCCGAGGACGTTGTCGGACCGACACCTCGCTCCCACACAAGCATCCGGACCCGGTGCGGCGCCTCGACCTGCGTGAACTCGACGTTGGTGCCTTCCGCGAACATCGGATGGGTTGACAGCGCCGGTCCAAGCCAGGCGGACCGGCCGGGATCCGGAAGGGGCCCGAGCACCACGCACTGCGGATTCCCGATCCGCAGCACGGTGGCGGTAACCGTTTCACCGCCCACGGGAATCGTGAGCTCGCGGATCTCCTGAGGCTGGCCCATGGCGGCCCGAAACGTGTACCGCTCGCCGTCGCGGCCGAGCAGGTCGAGCGGCCTGGCGCCGGCGGCTGTGTCCACGACGACCGTCGTGCCGGCGCGGAGGTCCTGCGCGCGCGCCACCAGCGCGGCGAGGCAGCGTAACCCGTTGCCGGAGAGTTCGGCGGCGCTCCCGTCGGCGTTGAACAGCGTCATCATCGCGCCCCGATCGCGAAGCGTGAACAGAATCAGGCCGTCTGCACCGATGCCTTCGTGTCGCGCGCACAGGTCGCGCGCGAGCGCCGGGCCGTCGGCACGCCCATCGGCGTGCGGCACGAGCAGGAAGTCGTTGCCGTAGGCGTGCGCCTTGATGACGTGCAGGCCGCCGTCCATCAGGGAGTTGAAAAGGCGTTGAACACGTAGGTGAAGCCCGCCGCGACGCCGAAGCCCGGGTCGGCCGCCAGCAGCCCGAACAAGAGCGCCGCGTCGGCGCGCCAGCCCCCAGCGGTGAAGCGCGCGCCGAGGCGCATCGTGCTCCGCGATTCGGTCCCCGGCGGGGGATCGCCGAGGCGGGTGTCCTTCCGGCCGTTGATCTCCCCGACCACCTCGCCGCGCGGAGAAATCGCGCGCGCAAACGAGACGCCGTAGGTCAGCACGTCGTTCTGCCGGTCTCCTCGCGTCGGATCGCCGAGGATGCCGAGGCCGATGTTGCCGACGAGTCGCACCGACTGCACGGTCTTGGCAATGAGCAGCGATGAATAGAAGTCCATCGTGTCGAGGCCGAGGCCGGTTTCGTTCGAGGCCATCGGGAGCCGCGTGGCGGATCGAATCGCAATGGACGGCCGCGCGGCGCCCTCGGACACCAGCCGGACCTTCGTGCCCACCACGAGATCTTCGACCGCCCAGGTCGTATCGCCGGACACCACGAGCATGTGCGACAGCGGTGCGGGCCGGCGATCCGTAATCGAGAGATGGTTGTACAACCCGCCGTCCATCTGTATCTCACCCACCTCGCCCACCCCGAGGCTGATCCCGATGAGCGGGAACCGGCGGAGATGCCCCGTGAGGCCCGACGTCGGGTAGTCGACGTCGCGGGTGTAATCGAATCCCGACTCGATCAGCATCCGGCCGGCGCCGATCGTCTCCGGGTCTTCCGTCACGAGCGGACGCTGCTGGGCGAACGATGAGATGGGGAGGAGCACAAAGCTGGCCGTAATCGCGGCAACCTTCACTGCGACGGAACACCGAGACACCGAGGCACAGAGGCGATCAAAGAATTCAATTCTCGGTGTCTCGGTGCCTCGGTGGTACGTCGGGGTGGAAACGGTTGGCATTGGTCGTCTCAGAACTGGCGCGTGCTGTCGATGAGGATCGTCACGGGCCCGTCGTTCACGAGCTCGACGCGCATCATGGCCTGGAACTCGCCGGTGGCGACCGGCAGCGGAACCGACCGCAATTCTCTCACGAGATCTTCGTAGAGCGCACGCGCGCGATCGGGCGGCGCCGCCGCGTCGAACGCGGGCCGCCGTCCTTTGCGAATGTCGCCGTACAGCGTGAACTGCGAGACGACGAGCACCGATCCGCCGACGTCGGCCACGGAGCGATCCATGGGCTTCCCGTCCTCGCCTTCGAACATCCGGATGTCGCGGATCTTGCCCGCGACGTACTTCACGTCGTCAGCCCCGTCGTCGCGGCCGATCCCGACGAGCACCAGCAGGCCGCGGGCGATCTCGCCGACCACGCGGCCTGCCCCGAGCGGAGTCGAAGGATTGCCCACCCGCACGCGCGCCTCGGTCACGCGCTGAACGACGGCTCGCATCGCGTACGTGGTGTCCGCCTTCAGGCGGACCGAAGTGGCTGGACTTGCAACAGCGAGGCCTGCCCTTCGTCCTCGAGGCGCAGCGCGACGCTGTCGCGGAGCTCGCCGCTCGGATTCAGCCGGGTGTCGAGGAGGTGGCGCGGCATGACGTTGCCCAGCGCCTTCAGCATCGACTGCTTGACGCCGGAATGCTCGCGCTCGAGGTCGAGGATGAGCCGCTTGACGCGCTGCCGCTGGAGGCTCAGATCGCCGCACGCCGGGCAGCAGCAGCCGATGATCGGCAGCCCCACTTCCTTGGTGTAGAGCCGCGCCTCGTCCTCGCCGACGTAGACCAGTGGCCGGATGACGACGTGCTCGCCGCTGTCGGAGACGAGACGCGCCGGCATCGCCTTGAGGGCACCGGCGAAGAAGAGATTCAGCAGCAGCGTCTCGATGAAGTCGTCCAGGTGATGGCCCAGCGCGATCTTGGTGGCGCCGACCTCGGTCGCGATGCGGTAGAGCACGCCGCGCCGCAGTCGCGCACAGAGGGAGCAGGGCGTCGCGTTGGCGTCGAGCAGATCGTCCATGACGTCGCCGATCGACGTGTGTTCGATCCGGTACTCCCAGCCGCGCTCCTCGCACGTCCTGGCGATGACGTCGTGCTTGAAGTCCTTGTAGCCCGAGTCGACGTTGACGGCGACGAGTGAGAAGTCGATCGGCGCGCGCTGCCGCAGCCGGTCGAGCGTCTGCATGAGCGCCCAGCTGTCCTTGCCGCCGGAGAGGCCGACCATGACGCGGTCGCCGTCTTC
>CAZGLC010000154.1:0-12259 GCA_964526235.1 uncultured Bifidobacteriaceae bacterium | reverse complement strand
CGAAGCACCTGCAGACGACGCTGACGCGTGCGAAGTTCGAGCGGCTCGTCGACGATCTGCTCCAGCGGTCGATGGGGCCGGTCCGGCAGGCGCTGACCGACGCCGGTCTCACGCCGGGGGACATCGACGAAGTGGTGCTCGTCGGCGGCTCGACGCGCGTGCCGAAGATTCAGCAGCTCGTCACGGAGTTCTTCGGACGGGATCCGCACAAGGGCGTGAACCCTGACGAGGTGGTGGCGGTCGGCGCCGCCATCCAGGGGGGCGTCCTCAAGGGCGAGGTCAAGGACGTCGTGCTCCTCGACGTCACGCCCCTCTCGCTCGGGATCGAGACGCTCGGCGGCGTGATGACGACGCTCATCCCGCGGAACACGACGATTCCGACGCGGAAGAGCGAGATCTTCTCGACGGCGACCGACAGCCAGACGAGCGTTGAAGTGCACGTGCTGCAGGGCGAGCGTCAGATGGCACGCGACAACCGGACGCTCGGACGTTTTCACCTGGTCGGCATTCCGCCGGCGCCGCGCGGCGTGCCGCAGATCGAGGTGGCGTTCGACATCGACGCGAATGGCATCGTGAACGTCGCGGCCAGGGATGTCGCCACGGGCAAGGAGCAGAAGATCACCATCAGCGGTTCGTCGGGGCTGAGCACAGCCGACGTCGAGCGCATGGTGAAGGATGCCGAGGCGCATGCCGCCGAGGACAAGGGGCAGCGCGAGCAGGTTGAGGCTCGCATCCGGGCCGAGCAGGACGCCTGGGCGAAAGAGAAAGCGGAGGCCGCGAATGCCGCGACCCCGCAGAACAAGACCGATGACGACGTCAGGGAAGGCGAAGTCGTCGACGCATGAACACAGGAGGAGTGACAACCATGGCTATCGTGAAAGTCGACCCATTCCGCGAGCTGGTTGCGATGCAGGACCGCATTGGGCGGCTGTTCGGCGACGTGTACCTCCGCGACGAGGACACGGCGTTCCGCGGCAGCTGGACGCCCGCGGTCGACATCTTCGAGACCGACACCCATGACCTCGTGCTGAAGGCCGAGCTGCCGGGCCTCAACCGGGACGACGTCGAGGTGACGGTCGAGAACAGCACGCTGGTGCTGAAGGGGTCCAAGAAGTTCGAAGCTGAGGTCAAGGACGAGAATTACCGGCGGATCGAGCGGGCATACGGCACGTTCCACCGGTCGTTCACGCTGCCGAACACGGTGGACGCCTCGAAGGTCAGCGCCGACTATCGCAACGGCGTCCTGACGGTCAGGCTGCCGTTCCGCGAGGAAGCCAGGCCGCGGACGATCACCGTCGACGTCGCGGCGTAACACTGCTGAGACGGGATCCGGGATCCGGGGTGCGGGATCCGGATCCCGGATCCCGGATCCCGGATCCCGGATCCCGGATCCCGGATCCCGGATCCCGGGAATTCGGTGTAGTCTGTCGATCTATGGACACCGACAACGTCCTGTCCCCCGCAGCGGAATCTGACGTGCCGCCCGTCCCGCGGGAGAAGGCCCCCCCGATCGAAAGCCGCTTCCTGTTCGTCGACGTGGCGGCGCTGCGCGCCAAGCAGCTCCGCCGCGGCGCCCGGCCGCGGCTCGCCGATGACGCCGACCCCCCGCGCGTGCTCCCGTTCAAGGCGGAGCGCGTGGCGATGGAGGAGGTCCGGCGCCGCCTCGTCCAGTACGAGCTGCCGAAGACGCCCGGGCAGTAAGCGGCAGATCCCTGCTATCCTCGCCCCATGCACACGCTGCGCACGCTGGTGGCTGTACTGGTCGCCGCCTGCCTGCTGGCGCCGATCGAGGCGCAGCAGTTCCGGCAGGTTCCCCAGTACCGCATCCTGGTGACGAACGACGACGGGGTTCACGAGCGCGCCCTGGCGGCGGTCGCGCAGGCGCTGCAGGTGATCGGTAGCCCTATCGTCGTGGCGCCGATGGAGAATCAGACCGGCAAGGGGCAGTCGATTGTCACAAGTGAGGCGGTGTTCCGTTCGGATCTGAAGCTGCCCAACGGACTGCCCGCCATCGGCCTCACGACGACCCCTGCGAGCACGGTCAACATCGCCATCAGCAACATCGTGATGCCGCGCCCGGATCTCGTCGTATCGGGCGTGAACACGCAGTACAACCTTGGCCTCTCGACGCACGTATCCGGCACCGTCGGCGCCGCACGCGAGGCGGCGCGGCACGGCATTCCCGCCATTGCCGCCTCGATGTCGGGCGCCGCGTATCCACGCGACCTCGTGTATGCCGCGGAGGAGGTCGTCTGGGTCGCGCGGCGGGTGAAGCAGTACGGGCTGCCGCCCAACACGTTTCTGAACGTCAATATTCCTCCGCTCCCGCCGGGCGGCTACAAGGGCTACATGATCACGCGGCAGGGGCAGACGCGCACCGGCACCGAAGCGTTCGTGGAAATGAAGCATCCCTCCGGCCGCACGATCTACTGGAGCACCTACGACGAGCAGAAGAGCCCACGGCAGCCGGAGGGCACCGATTTCTGGGCGGTCGAAAATGGATGGGTGTCGGTGACGCCCATGAACATCGACGAGACGGATCCGCCTCAGTTCGACGCGCTGAAGGCGATCTTCAAGTAGCGGCGGGTCCGCCGTTCCCGTCGCTGGGCGGCCCCGCCCTACGTACGCAAGAGATCCCCGTGGTACGTAGGCCAGGGTCTGCAACCCCCGTCCCCGTGCAGCCCCGGCGTCAAAGCGCCGGTGCCTTCGTATGCCACTCCGTCATCCGCTCGTAGGCGTCGGCGATTCGCAGCAACGTTGACTCATCGAACATCCGCCCCGTGAGCTGGAGGCCAACCGGCAGCGCGCCGTCCGCGAAGCCGCACGGCACGCTGATCGCCGGCAGCCCAGCGAGTGGAGCGCTCACCGTGAAGACATCGGCGAGGTACATCTGCAGCGGGTCGTCCGCCTTCTCGCCGAGCCGGAACGGCGGGATCGGGCTCGTCGGCATAGCGACGACATCGACACGCTCGAACGCCCGCTGGTAATCGTCGCGGAGCAGCGTGCGCACCTGCTGCGCCTTCAGATAGAACGCGTCGTAGTAGCCGGCACTGAGGACGTAGGTGCCGAGCATGATGCGGCGCTTGACTTCCGCCCCGAACGCCTCGTCACGTGTCCGGGAGTACATCTCCTTTACGCTCGCGTCGGCGCCGCGCGGCGATCGGTAGCCATACCGCACCCCGTCGTAGCGCGCCAGGTTCGAGCTGGCCTCCGCCGTCGCAATGAGGTAGTAGACGGGAATCGCATACTTCGCATGCGGCAGGTCGATGTCGATCAGCGTCGTTCCGGCAGCACGCAACGTCTCGAGCGCTGCATCGAACGCGTCGCGCACGCCGGCGTTGACGCCGTCAGTGACGACCGCGCGCGGGATGCCGATGCGCAGGCCTTTCAGGGTTCCGCCGAGCGCCGCTGTGAAATCGGGCACAGCTTCGCGCGACGACGTCGCGTCCGCCGGGTCGGCGCCGGCGATGACCTTGAGTGCGAGCGCGGCGTCCGCGGCCGTGCGCGCGATCGGACCGATCTGGTCGAGCGAGGAGGCGAAGGCGAGCAGCCCGTAGCGCGAGACGCGCCCGTAGGTCGGCTTCAGGCCGACGACCCCGCAGAAGGCGGCAGGCTGCCGGATCGATCCGCCGGTGTCCGAGCCGAGCGCCAGCGGCACGCAGCCGGCGGCCACCGCCGCCGCGGATCCGCCGCTCGATCCGCCGGGCGTGCGATCGGATGCCCAGGGATTGCGCGCCGGGCCGAACGCGGAGTTTTCGTTCGACGATCCCATCCCGAACTCATCGCAGTTCGTCTTGCCGACGATGACGGCGCCCGCCGCCTCGAGACGCGCGACCGCGGTGGCGTCGTACGGTGGAACGAAGCGCTCGAGAATGCGCGACGAGGCGGTCGTCCGCATGCCGCGCACGCACAGGTTGTCCTTGAGCGCCACCGGCACGCCGGCCAGCGGGCCGAGCGGGGCGCCGGCGGCGCGGCGCCGGTCGATCTCGGCCGCCCGGGCGAGCGCGCGGTCGGCGTCGACGAGATTGAACGCGTTGAGCGAGGGATTGACCGCCTCGATGCGGCCGAGCGCCGCGCGGCAGACGGCGACGGCCGACACGCGGCCCGCGGCGATCTCGTCGCGAGTGGCGCGGGCGCTCGAGGGGAGCATCAGCCGATGACGCGCGGCACGCGGAAGAGCCCGGCCTCGCGGGCGGCGTCGGGCGCGTTGGCGAGCGCCTCGTCGCGCGGCAGTGAGTCGCGCGGGTCGTCGTCTCGTTCGATGCGCTCGGCCAGCACGTGCGCCGTCGCCGGCACGCCGCTCGTGTCGACCGCCTGCACCTGCTCCGCGTAGGCGAGGATGTCGGCGAGCTGCCGCGTGAAGAGCGCCTTCTCCTCGGCGGTGAGCTCGAGGTGCGCCAGCGCGGCGATGCGCTCGACGTCGGCGATGGTCAGGGACGCCATTTCGTCGATGCTATCATCGCAGGCCCCAGCACACAGGCCTCAGGCCTCCGGCCCCAGGCCTCAGTGAATGTCCGATATACGTGCTACGGCGGTTGCAGGGAGCTGGTATCCCGGAACGACATCGCAGCTTGCGGAGGCCGTCGATGCGCACCTGGCCGCCGCGTCCGCCGCGTCCCGCGCGTGCCCGCGTGCGATCGTCGCCCCGCATGCCGGTCTGATGTACTCAGGTCCGGTGGCGGCGTACGCCTACAGGACCGTGACGCCGTGCGCGTACGCTGCGGCCGTCCTCGTCGGGCCGTCCCACTTCGTCGCCTTCGACGGGATCGCCATCTGGCCGCGCGGGGCCTGGGAGACGCCGTTCGGCGCCGTGCCGATCGCGGAGGAGATGGCGGCCGCCGTCGCGGCGGCATCCGGCGAGATCGTCGAATACCCCGCCGCTCACGCGCGGGAGCACTCGCTCGAGATGCAGCTGCCGTTTCTGGCGCGGCTGCTGCCGGGCGTGCCGATCGTGCCGCTCGTCATGGGCCACCAGCGGCGGGAGACGGCGCTGGCGCTCGGCGACGCGCTGGCGCGCGCGGTCGGGGGGCGCGCCGGCGAGCGCGTGCTGCTCGTCGCCAGCAGCGATCTCTCGCATTACGAGGACGCCGCGGTCGCTGCGCGGCTCGACGCCGTCGTGCTGCGGCACGTCGAGGCGCTCGATGCCGACGGCCTGATGGACGCGCTCGAGCGGGACCCGCGGCACGCCTGCGGCGGCGGCCCGATCGTTTCGGTGCTGCGCGCGGCCGCACGGCTGGGCGGCACGGAGGCGCGCGTGCTCCGGTACGCGGATTCCGGCGACGTGTCGGGAGATAAGTCGTCGGTCGTCGGCTACATGGCGGCAGCCATCTGGTGACGGACATGATCGATTTCGACGATCAGCGTTGGCTCCTCGCACTGGCCCGGCGCGCCCTCGACGCGCGCGTGCGGCGCCTGCCGCCGCCCGAACCGGAGCGCGGCGGAACGCTGGACGCGCCCGCGGGCGCGTTCGTCACCATTCACAACCGGGGTGAGCTGCGCGGCTGCCTCGGACGGCTCGACGGGCAGGCGCCGCTCGCCGAGAGGATCGCCCAGCTCGCGGCGTCGGTGTCCGATTCGGATCCGCGGTTCGACCCGGTGTCGCTGCTCGAGCTGCCCGATATCGACATCGAGATCTCCGTGCTGACGCCGGAGCGGGAAATTCAGGACATCGCGCAGATCGAGCCCGGGCGTCACGGCGTCATCGTGGAGCAGGGCGCGCGTCGCGGGCTCCTGCTCCCGCAGGTGGCCGTCGAGCACCAGTGGGACCGCGAGACGCTCGTCTCGCATGCCTGCCTCAAGGCGGCGCTGCCGCGCGACGCCTGGCAGCGCGGCGCACGGCTGCTGGTCTTCGAGGCGCAGGTATTCAGCGAACGCGATTTCGTGGGGCTGGCGTTCCCGCGTGGATAACGTGTGCCACACGCTCGTCGGCGCCGCATGCGCCGAAGCGGGCCTCGCACGACGCACCCGCTTCGGCGCGGCGACGCTGATGATTGCGGCGAATCTCCCCGACGTCGACGTGCTCGTGTTCGCAACGGAGTTGCCCGCCGTGGCGTTCCGCCGCGGATGGACGCACGGGATTCTGGCGCAGGCGCTGCTGCCGGTCGTGTTCACGGCGCTTGTCGTGGCGGCCGACCGCATCTGGCGGCCGCGCGGCGGCGCGCCCCCGCTCCGCGCGGGATGGACGCTGCTGCTCGGCTACGTCGGCGTCCTCTCGCACGTGGCGCTCGATCTGCTCAATTCCTACGGCCTGCGCGTGTTCGCCCCGTTCGACTGGCGCTGGTGGTACGGCGACGTGCTCTTCATCATCGATCCCTGGCTCTGGCTGATCCTGGGCGGCGGCATCTGGATCGCGCGGCGCCGCGGCCCGGTGGCCGCCTGGCATGTCCTGGCACTCGCGTTCGTGTACATCCTGTCGATGACCATCAACGCGCGCGTGGCACGCGCGATCGTCCTCGACGAGTGGCGCCGGACGCGCGGCGGCGAGCCGACGAGCCTGATGGTCGGCCCGCTGCCGGCGACGCCTTTCCGGCGGCAGATCATCGTCGACAGCGGAATCGGATATGAGACGGGGACGTTTCAGTGGATTCCGACGCGCGTCGCCTTTGACGCGGATGTCGTCCCCAAGCACGACACCGATCCGCGCGTGGCCGTCGCGCGGGAGGCGCCGCACATCCGAGGATTTCTGGTCTGGTCGCGCTTTCCGTTCTGGACAGTCGAATCAGCGCCCGACGGGACGCGCGTGACGGTCAGCGATTTGCGGTTTGCCGGGCGCGGCAGCCCGTTCGTCCAGAGCGTGATCGTGCCGGAGCGACCGGAGTCGCGGTAGAACAAGGGTGCGACGGTGCGACGGTGCGACGGTGCGTCCGAAGGTGCGAGGGTGCGAGGTGCGGGTTCGATGGTGCGCTACGCTCGGCAGATGTTGCGTACTGAAGACTGTCGCGGCGGTGCAAAAACGTCGTACTCACACCAGGGATCGGGATTGTCACTGAGTGTTTGAATGGCCCGCCCTCTGCACAACGCTGCGGAGCATGGCTGGTGCGAGGCACTTTCGGGAACTCACGTGCTGGCTGCTCGCACGCGAGCTGAAGCTCGCTCTCTACCGGCTGGCCGATTCACCCGCGGTCAAGGCTGACTTCCGGTTTCGCGACCAGTTGATGGATGCGGCCGCTTCCGGTCCCCGGAACATCGCGGAAGGATTCGGAAGACGTACGCATCGCGAATTTGCGCAATTTCTCGATTTCGCACGGGGTTCGCTGATGGAGTGCCAGAACCATCTGCAGGATGCCTTGGACCGGAGATTCTTGGCGGCCGACGAGTTCAATGAGCTCAACGGGCTCGCACAGAGGGCTTGCGGCGCGGTTGCGCGACTACAGCGGTACCTTCGAGGCCGGTGAGCGTGGCACCCTCGCACCCTCGCACCTTCGCACCATCGGACGCACCGTCGCACCTTCGCACTATCGCACCCGTAATCTCCTGAGCGTCTCGAGGTTCTTCACGTCGAACGGATCCGTCTCGATCCTGCCCGCCTTCGTCGTCCGCTCCGATTTCTCGGTCTCGATGAGCATCGGCAGCCCCGCAAACCGCCGGTCGTGCAGAATGCGGCGGAACGGTTCTTCGCCCAGGCATCCGCGGCCGATGTGCTCGTGCCGATCGACGCGGCTGCCGCACGGCTTCTTCGAGTCGTTGGCGTGGAACACCGTGAGCCGCTCGAGGCCGACGAGGCGGTCGAAGGCGGCGAACGTCTCCTGGTAGCCGCCCTCGCTGACGATGTCGTAGCCGGAGGCGATCAGGTGGCAGGTGTCGAGGCAGACGCCGACGCGCGCCGAGCCGCGCAGGTGGCCGATGATCGCCGCCAGATGCTCGAACCGGTGCCCGAGCGTTCGCCCCTGGCCCGCCGTGTGTTCGAGGAGGACCATTGTCCGGCGCCGCGGACGGGCGCGGAACGCCAGCCGGATCGCCTCCGCAATGAGCCGCAGGGCGTCGTCTTCCGTGCCCGCTGTACACGTCCCCGGATGGATGACCACCCCCAGCAGACCGAGCGCGTCGGCACGATCGAGCTCGTCGACGAACGCCGCGATCGACTGCTCGCGCAGCACGGGGAAGGTCGTGGCGAGATTGATCAGGTAGCTGGCGTGTGAGACGACCGGCCGGATCCCGGTCTCCTCGATGCGGCGCCGGAACGCCCGCACCTCCGCGGCGTCGAGCGGTGTGCCGCGCCACTGGCTGGCGTTCTTCGTGAAGATCTGCAGCGCCTCGCAGCCGTGGGCGGACGCGCGGTCGACCGCCTTCGAGATCCCGCCGGCAATCGACATGTGCGCGCCGATTCGAAGCATCCGCTATCATTCTCGATCGTGGGTCTCACGCGCGTCGCGCTCGTCTGCGGCACGTTGATCGTCGCCGGCGCGGCCGCCGTCCAGTTCGCGCGGCCGGCCGACGGCACGGTCGCCGTCCAGTTGCTCGCGTTCAACGACTTTCACGGGGCGCTCCAGCCGGCCTCCGGCGGGACCGGGCGGATCGGCGAGACCGACGCGGGCGGCATCGAATACCTCGCCGCGCATCTCAACCGCCTCAAAACGGCCAACCCGAACACGGTGATCGTGTCGGCGGGCGACAACATCGGCGCCACGCCGCTCCTGTCGAGCCTGTTTCACGACGAGCCGACCATCGAGGCGCTCGGCCTGGCGGGACTGCAGGTATCGGCGCTCGGCAACCACGACCTCGATGAAGGGTGGTGGGAGCTGTACCGGATCCAGAAGGGTGGCTGTCACCCGGTGGATGGATGCCAGGACGGCACGCCGTTCGACGGCGCGCCGTTTCCCTATCTGGCGGCGAACGTGACGCTCGACCCGCGCCGGGCGGACCCCGAGAAGGTCAGACTGGCCGGCGTCGAGGGAGCAGAACCGCGGCCGCTCCTCCCCGGGTGGGTCGTCCACGACGTCGGCGGCGTGCGTGTCGGATTCATCGGCATCATCCTGGAGGAGACGCCGAGCGTGATTGTCGCGTCGGCCGTCGAGGGACTCGCATTCGGTCCGGAAGCCGAGGCCGCCAATGCCGCGGCGCGCGCGCTCGGCGAGCAGGGCGTCCGAGCGATCGTCGTCCTGATGCACGAAGGCGGCAATCAACGCGGGCGCGACATCAACGGCTGCGACGGGATGTCGCAAGCGCTGGTCGACCTCATCGGTCGCATGTCCGACGAGATCGACGTCGTCGTGTCAGGTCACTCGCATCAGGCTTACAACTGCACGATAGACGGGAAGCTGGTGACCAGCGCCGCCTCGTCGGGCCGACTCATCACCGACATCGACCTCGAGGTTCGGCGCGCCGACGGCGAGGTCGCTGCCAAGGCCGCACGCAATGTCATCGTCACACGCGACGTCGACAAGGATCCGTCGCAGACGGCGCTCCTGGCGCGCTACGGCCCGGCGGCGAACGCGGTGAGCGGGCGCCTGGTCGGTTCGGTGGCGGCCAGTCTCACGCGTGAGGCGAACGCGGCGGGCGAGTCTGCCCTGGGCGACGTGGTCGCGGATGCGATGCTCGACGTCGCCAATCGAACGGCCGGCGCCGAGGCCGACCTCGCCATCTGGAATCCCGGAGGCATTCGTGCGGACCTGGAGGCGCAGCCCGGGAGCCGGTCGACGCCCGTCACCTACGCCGACGCCTTCGCCGCGCTGCCGTTCGGCAACGACCTGATCGTGAAATCAGTCACCGGCGAGATGCTGCTGCAGATGCTGGAGCAGCAGTTTGGCGGCACCGCCGGCGCGGGCGATCGCGTCCGCATCATGCAGGTGTCCAGGGGTTTCACGTACGCCTATGACGCGTCGCGTCCCTTCGGCCAGCGGATCGATCGCATGTCGGTGCGCCTGAACGGGGAGCTGCTGGCGCCGGCTCGACGCTATCGGCTGGCCACCAACAACCTTCTATGGGAGGGCGCCGACGGCCTCGCCGCGCTGCGCGCCGGCACCGATCCGGTGCTCGCCGGCGTCGACCACGATATCCTCGCGGACTACTTCTCGCGGCATTCGCCTGTGACGCCCGGGCCGCAGAACCGGATCCGCCGCATCCGGTAGCCATGCATCGTCGTCGCCTCGTCGTGCTCGCCGCGCTGTTCCTCTTCGCCCCGGGCGATCGGGCCGACGCGTGGGGATTCGAGGCGCACCGCTTCATCATGGACCAGGCAATTGCCCTGCTGCCGGGCGAGCTGCGTCCGCTCTTCGAACGGTATCGCGCGATGGTCGTCGAACGATCCATCGATCCCGACACGTGGCGCACGGCCGGGTTCGCCGAGGAAAACAAGCATCACTTTCTGGACCTCGACTGGCAGGGATATGGGAAGTATCCGTTTGCCGAGCTGCCTCGCGAGTATGCCGCGGCCGTGGCCAAGTTTGGTCGCGCGCAGATCGAGGAATACGGGACGCTCCCCTGGCGGGCGGAGGAGTTTCACGGCAACCTGCGGCGCGCCTTCGAAGGCTACCGCAGCCCCGCGGCGGTCGAGCGGTTCGAGGTGCTGTTGTTCGCCGCGACGCTGGGGCACTACGTCTCCGATGCCCACGTGCCGTTCCATGCGTCGATCAATTTCGATGGACAGGAAACGGGCCAGCACGGCATTCACGCCCGGTTCGAGTCGGTCCTGTTCGAGCGATACCGGACGCAGCTCATGGTGACGCCGCGCCCGCTGGCGCCTGTCCGGAATGCGCGCGACTTCATCTTCGACCGCCTCCTGGAGGGCACCCAGCTCGTGCCGGTCGTGCTGAGGCACGACCGCGAGGCGATCGGCACCCGCGACTTCTACGACGACGCGTACTACAGCGCGTTTTTCGCCGGGACACGGCCCGTGCTCGAGCGGCGGCTTGCCGAGGCGATCTCGGCGGTCGCGGCGCTGATTGCCGGCGCGTGGGAAGGCGCCGGCCGTCCGCCTGTTCCCGTCGACCTTCCCCCGCCCCCACCTCAACGGCGCGGCCGGTAGGAGTGGGCACACCTCTTGCCCCTTGAGGTACTCGGAAGGGCGGCTGAGCCCGCCCGAGGGACGAGTTTGCTATCGTCAGGGGTAATGGACGTGTACGTCATCCCGATCGGGCGCGATCGGTACGAGCTCTACTGCGAGCCGTCGCCCGAGGCCGAATCGGACGCGGACGCCGTGCCGACGACCGGTCCGCTCGGGCGTCTGCGCCATCGGTTCAGCGCGATGCTGCGCGCGGCGGAGGAGCGCCAGCACCGTCACAGTCCCAACGCCGATTCCGGCGCGTACCTCCGCCTGCAGGATCGGGTGCTTGGCTGGATTGCCGCGCGCATCGCGGAGCAGCGCCTCCTCTGGAACCTGCGCCGCCGTACCACTGCCGTCGTCGTCCACCCGCAGGACATGACGTTCGACGAAGTGATGGCGGTCGTCCGGCCGACGCTCCAGCGCGATTACGAGCGCCACCGCGTCTGGCTCGTCGTGGACCTGCTCGGCCTCATCCTCTCCGGGCCGATCGCGCTCATTCCTGGCCCGAACGTCCTGGCGTACTATTTCGCTTTCCGTGTCGTCGGCCACTGGCTGTCGATGCGCGGCGCGGTGCAGGGTCTCCGGCGCGTCTCCTGGTCGGGGCGGCCGTGCCCGCCGCTCACGGAGCTGCGCGACGTGTTCACGCTCGAGTCGCCCGCGCGCGCCGCCCGCGTTCACGACATCGCCGCGCGGCTCCGCCTGCCGCACCTCTCTACGTTTTTCGAGCGCGTCGCTGTACGACACGCGTAACCACCAGCCACCAACCGGTGGTACATTCAGACATCGTGAAACTGCGGGAGCTGGCCGACCGGCTCGGATGCCGCCTCGAGGGCGACGGCGACATCGAGATCACGCGCGTCGCCGGCATTCAGGATGCCCAGCCCGGCGACCTGACGTTTCTCGCCAATCCCAAGTACGAACAGGCGCTCGGATGGACGCGCGCCTCCGCGGTCGTCCTGCGCGACGAGGCGCCGGCCGCGCGGTGCGCGATGCTGCGCACGCCCGATCCCTATCTCGCCTTCGCGCGCGCGGTCGGCCTGTTTGCGCCGGCGTGGCGGCCCGCGCCGGGCATCCATGCGACGAGCGCGATCGCGCCGGATGCGCGGATCGGGCGCGCGGTGTCGATTGGCGCGTTCGTGTCGATCGGCGACGGCGCCACGATCGGCGACAACACCGTGATCTTTCCCAACGTCACGATCGGGCCGGGCGCGCGCGTGGGTGCGGACTGCGTCATCCACTCCAACGTCGCCATCCGCGAGCGCGTCGTCGTCGGCAACC
>CAZGLC010000153.1:0-12266 GCA_964526235.1 uncultured Bifidobacteriaceae bacterium | reverse complement strand
CCGGGATCCGGGATCCGGGATCCGGGATCCGGGATCCGGGATCCGGGATCCGGGACCGTCGCGTCCGTCCGCCACAGGCACGTCCCAGTTGGCCCCGGCCAGCGTTGGCACTATGGTAACGCATATGTTACCATCCGGATGTTGTCCGTCCGGGAGTTTCTCGATCGACGCGGCTCGAGCCCCTTCGCCAAGTGGTTTGGTGATCTTGAGGCCATCGCAGCCGCGAAGGTGACATCGGCGATTCGTCGCTTGGAAGGGGGACACTTCTCAAACGTCAAGGGCGTTGGCGCTGGCGTCTTCGAGTATCGGATCGATTTCGGTCCTGGGTGCCGTGTCTATTTTGGCAAGGACGGCGACGCCCTCGTCATCTTGCTCGGCGGCGGAACGAAGAAGCGCCAAGATCGCGACATCGCGACCGCCCATGGCCGGTGGCAGGAGTACAAGGAGCGCAAGTCGCAGGAGAAATGAGATGCCGCTGACGCGAGAGTTCAGGGAGACAGTGCAGGCCCGCATCAAAACGGACCGCAAGTACCGCAAGGAGCTCCTCCGGGAAGGCGTCGAGTGCCTCCTGGCGGGAGACCTCGATACGGGAAAAGCGATGCTGCGCGACTACATCAACGCGACGATCGGTTTCGAGGAACTGAGTCGCCGTACGAAGCGCCCGGCCAAGAGTCTGATGCGCATGCTAGGCCCGACCGGCAACCCACAAGCGCGCAACCTCTTCGAAGTGATTGGCCACCTTCAACGGGCGGAAGGTCTCCATTTCGAGCTGTCCCTCCGAGCGGCCAGCTAAACGCTCTTTGAGATGGCGTCCGTCTTCCTAAGCGCTGACGGCCTGACGATCCAGGAATTCGAGGAGGCGCGGCGGGACCGTCGCGTCCGTCTGATCCGCCACAGGCACGTCCCAGTATTCGGCGCGTGGCAGACATTCTTCCAGGAACCGCGCCGCGGAGGTGGCGTGCGACTTGTCGCGCCCCGGCACGACGAGCGCGGGGACGTCGAGACGCATCAGATCTTCGGGCTCGGCCCCGGGCGCCGAGTCGCGGTCGAAGAGATTCCGGCGGATCTGCGCAATGAGCGACTTGTAGTCCGAGACGTTCTGCCGGAGGTAGGCGTCCGCAAATGCCGGCTCGCGGCGGATGACCGACGCCCAGATCCCGCCGCGCGGATCCTGGTTGAACGTCTTTCCCTCCGACGCGATCAATGCGACCACGCCGGCGAGACCGTGCTGCTCCAGGTAGGCAAGGTGCTCCGCGAGCCGCGCGTGACTGTTGATCCGGTAATGCGCGCCGCCCACGGGCCAGTACAGGACGAGGCTGGCGGCCATCTGCGGATGCGCGACCGCGAGCGCCATCGCCGGCGGGCACCCCATGCACGCGCCGAGGATGTGCGTGCGCGCGATGCCGAGGTGATCGAGGAGTCCTTTTGCCTGGGCCGCGTAGTGGCCCCACGAGATCGCCTCGACGCGCCCGCCCGACTCCCCGCTCTCGCGGCGGTCGAAGACGATGCAGCTGTACTGCTTCGAGAGGTGCTCGACGGGACGGATCTTCGCGTAGATCCCCTGCGTGGTCCACTTCTCGATGGTCGCGTCGAACCCCCCGGGGGCGAACATCAGCAGCGGCGGGCCGGCGCCGACGACGTCGTAGCGCGTCGTAATGCCGTCGATGACCGCTGTGGGCATTCGATTCTATTTACCTCGTATTTGTCTTCCCGCGCGGACATCCTCCGCGTACTTCTGGATCGCGTCGAGCGTGATGCGCGCGACGTTGGCGTAGCGGTCGAGCGTGTCGTCGAGCGCTGAGGCCGAGTAGCCGACGGCGTTGCCGATGGCGCGCACGCGGCCGTCGAGCCAGGGGCCGCCGCCGAGGCCCCCAATCACGGGAATCGCAACGGCCTGCGTCACGACCGGTCCAGCCACCGGACCGGAGTGCGTGAAATCGAGCAGCGCCGCGCCGGCCTCTTCGAGGCGCTGTGCCGCCGCCACCCATTCGTCCTTCCCCGCCGCCGTGCTTGTCGTGTGCGGAGTGATCCCAAACTGCGCCCAGACCGGAATCCCGGCGCCGGCCACTGCGCGCACGGCATCGGGATGCTCCGCCGCCGCGTCGAGCTTCACCAGGTCGGCGCCGCCCTCCTTCACGAGCCGCGTCGCCGCACGTACTGCCGCCTCGGGTCCATCCTGCATCGGGCCGTACGGCATGTCGCAGCTGACGAGCGCCCGTTCGACACCGCGCCGCACCGCCCTGCAGGCGAGGAGCATCTGGTCGAGCGTCACCTCCCGCTCGCTCTCGTGTCCCCAGATGTTCACGCCGACGGAATCGCCCACCGACGCGATGTCGACGCCGGCGCGGTCGACGACGCGCGCCATCGGGTAGTCGTAGACGACGACGGCCACGATCTTCCGTCCGTCGCGCTTCATCTGCTGGAGCGTTTCGATCGTCACTCGGCTCTTCACGTGGGGACCGTCTGTCGCCAATACTATGACGCATGGCTGAGATTCCGCGCCTGAACACCATGATTCGCGCCCTCGAGGAGGGACGCGTCCCCGTGGCCACCTTCTCGCCGCCAACGGTTGACAGCGCCGTGGCGCTCTCGGACGCGGGCTACGACGGGGTCATCTTCGAGTCGGAGCACAATCCGTTCGACATGTACGTGCTGCGCGACTGCCTGCAGTACCTCCTGAACCGGCGGCAGATCGTGGACCGCGGCTCGATCGTGCCTGCGGTGACGCCGATGGTCCGCGTCCCGGTGAACGGCGCCGACATGAACCAGTGGATTCCGAAGCAGGTGCTCGACATCGGCGCGTACGGGATCGTCTTCCCGCGGGTGAGCACCGTGGAGCAGGCGTACAACGCGGTGTCGGCGTGCCGCTACCCGCGGCCGAAATCGGCGCCTCACTACGAGCCCGAAGGACAGCGGGGCGACAACCCGGTGCACGCGGCGCGGTACTGGGGGATCTCGCAGCCGGAGTACTACGCGAAGGCGGACGTCTGGCCGCTCAACCCGCAGGGGGAGGTGCTCGTCATCGTCCAGTGCGAGCAGGTGCAGGGGATCGACAACCTGCCGCGGATTCTCGAGGAGGTGAAGGGGATCGGCGGCGTGCTGATCGGCGAAGGCGACCTCTCGCAGAATCTCGGCTACCCCCGCCAGTACGACCACCCGGCCGTCGTCGACGCGATGACCGCGATCCGGCGTATCTGCGCGGAGCACAACGTCGCCTGTGGGCATCCGCACGTGAGCGAGAAGAACGCGGCGAAGGTGCTCGGCGAGGGCTACAGGTTCGTCCTTGCCGCCCCCGTGCGGACGTTCGCCGGACTGGAGGCATGCCGGAAGCTGACGGAGCGGACGTGACATTTTCTGTGCAAACAGCATGAGGCCAGCGTTCGCAAGGATCCGCCAGTGGGCAAAAGGCGCGTTTGAGTCAAGCACGACGTACCTTCGTTCACTGTTTGTGGCGGTGACGAACTGATTCGTAATCAGCAGGTCGTCCGTTCAATCCGGATCGCCGGCTCCACATTTCCTAGAAACCTCAGCGATTCTAAGCTTCAAGGACGCTCGGCGTCCGTCGTGGGCAGCATCTGGGCAGCACCTGAACCGAGATGAACCGACGCGCTTGATCCCCCGCGATCGTTCCTATCGTGTGGGGCTTCATCGGCGGGCTGCGGCGATATTGCGCAGCGGGTGCAACCGGGTCGGGTGATGCGCTGACTGGGTGCCAGAACGAGTAAGCGGTTACCGTCGATCAAGTCACCCGCCTTCCGCAGGCCGGTGGCGACATAGTCCAACGACCCTTCCAGTTCGACGCCACGCAGCCAGCGTCCTTGTCTGAGCCAATTGAAGATGGCGAGGCTCGTGTCGAGCTCTAAATTAGATTCAGCTTGTGCGTGTACGCGCGGCGGTCGGTCGGCCGCTCGGCGCCACTGAACTTGTCGACGATGTCGAGGTGAGAGCTGACCCACCCGCGCGTGCGCTCTGGCGGCAGCCAGATGAAGTTGGTCTCGAACTCGAGCTCGGGCGTGCTGTCACGATCGAACGGCAGAAAGATCGCTTCGACTGTGAACTCGAGCCACGGCGCACGCGTCGGCAACCCGACTGAGACGATCACTTCGAACTCCGTCTCGCGCCGTTCACGCGTGGTCGTTCCCTGTTCTCCAACGATCCGGGGCGACCCGAACAGGTTGGTGAACGTCACGGTCGGTTCCACCTTCAACTTTGGCGTACAGAGCACGTGACAGACTGGCGCCGCCTGTGCAAAGACCTGAGGTGTCCCCAGCAGAACCAAGACGAAGGTGAGGACCGCGGCTCTCACGCACCTTGCTCCTTCCTTTTGGTGTTGTTGACCGCCACGATCCGGCCGGCGCGCATCTCAATGACGCGATCGGCAAGAATCGCCGCGTCTCCCTGGTCGTGTGTGACGTATACCGTCGTCACCTGGAGCGTGCACTGCAGGCGAGCGAGTTCGCGACGAAGGGCGTCCCGCAACTCGGGGTCGAGGCTTGAAAAGGGCTCGTCGAGGAGCAGCACGCGCGGCTGACGGACCAAGGCGCGGGCGAGCGCTACACGTTGCTGCTCACCACCCGAGAGCTGGTGAGGATACCGACTGGACAGTTGCTCAATGCGAACGAGCTTGAGGACCTCCAAGGCTCTCGCCGCTCGGTCTGCGCGAGGCATCTTCACCGACTCAAGGACGAAGTGCAGGTTCCGCTGAACCGTCAGGTGCGGCCAGAGTGCTAAATCTTGAAATACAAACCCGATTCCCCGCTCGTGGGCCGGCATCATGCTGCGACCTGCCCCGGCTGCCTGCGCGCCGCCCAGCCAGATCTCACCGCTGTCCGGAACCTCAAGTCCTGCGATTAGGCGCAGTAGCGTGGTTTTGCCGCAGCCGCTGGGTCCCAGGATGACGATAGCGTCGCCGGCGACGACCTCCAGAGACACGCTGTCCACGGCCTGGTGTGACGCGAATCGCTTCGTGACGTTCGTCAGGGACAGCAGCGATGAATTCACCGGGCCCCCCGGAACGACATGGCCGCTCCGAGCGCCGCGAGAGGGACGAAGATGACGGCGGTTTGCAACAGCGCCAGCGCAGCGACGTGCGATGAAGGTGTATTCGCGATGATCGTATAGACCCGAATCGGCAGCGTGGCTTCACCCGGCGGCGCGACGAGAATGCTGACGCCAAGCTCCCCGAACGCCAGGACGAACGCGACCACCCACGCCGCAGCCAGTCCGAGCCGCATCTGCGGAAGAACAATCCCCCACATCGTACGGAGCCACCCCGCGCCGCTGACGGCGGCGGCCTCCTCATGCGACACCGGCACGTATCGGGCACTGGCGGCGAGTGCGAGCGCCGCGACCGGAACGAATCTGGCCAGATACCCCAGAAGAAGCATGGCGTCCGTTCCATACACCGCGCCGAACGGCCCCGGCCGATTCCACAAGAGAATCAGGCCTACGCCGACAATCGTGCTCGGCACCCCGAACAGGACGGTGAAGAGGATGTCTGCACCTTGGCCAATGCGGCCGGCCGTCCTGGCCCGGGCGTACCCGAGCCACACGGCGACGCTGACAACGGCCGTTGCACCTACCGTCGCCAGCACGAGGCTGTTCGCGATGGCGCGACCGGACCCCGCGAGTACGGCGGATATCGATTGAGCCGCCATCGCTTCACTCACAAGGATCGCAACCGGGAGTACGAGGGCCACCGCGAGCACCACGAGTGCGCCCAGTGTGGCTGGTCGTTGCCATTCGTCGAATAAGGCAGGACGGGTCCCGGCAGTCCGGCGCGTGATCACGAGACGGTCTCCGAGCAGCGCGACGGCGACGGCTGCCACGATGAGGCTCAGCAGCAGAAGCGGCACAGCGAGGAGAATGGCGCGAGTGAAATCGTAGAGCGCTGCGAATGCTGTAAAGACTTCTGTCGTGTACACGCGCACCCGCAGCAATCCCGGAACACCGAACTCCGAGACGGCGAGCACAAAGATGACGAGTGCCGCGGCGAACACGCCGGGGGCCGCGAGCGGCAGGGTGATGCGCGACAGCACGCGGCCGGGCGGCGCGACCATGAGCGCGGCCTCTTCGAGTCGCCCGTCAATGCGGCGCATCGCCACCTCTGTGGCGAGCATCGACAGTGGGTAGAACACCGCACTCAGCACAAGAACTGTCGCCGGCAGGCTGTAGGTCCACGCCGAGAGCAGGTCGTGGCCCGCGAGGGTCGCCAGCCACCCGCGGTTGCTTCCGAGGTACGTCCAGGCCAACCCCATGATGTACGGCGGTAGTAGGACTGGCGCTGCGAGCGCGAGCCGAAGAATAGGCTTCCGAGGCAGGCCGATACGAGCGAGCGCGATACCGAGTGGGGCACCGATCGCGGTGGCGAGAAGCGCTGTGCCGGTGCCGAGCAGAGCCGTGTTGTAGAGCAGTTGGCGCTGTCGCGCATCCAGCAACAACGCCGAGAACGCGTCCACGCTACTCAACGACACCGTGAGCAGATAGCCGACCGGGAGTACGCAACACACGACGAACACGACGATAGCCGTGCTCACGACCGCGGTTCGACTGGACTGCCATCGCCACATGTCTGTTTGCGCGTCTCCCTGGTGGACGGCCGGATCGTGAAACTACAGACCGAGAATCGTCGCGAGTCGCTTCGTGACATCGTCGACTCGACTCGCCGCTTTCGCATAGTCGAGCGTCATCGGTTTGAAGGTCTCGATCGCCGGAATGTTCTTCGGACCGGGCACGCCGGCATGCAGCGGAATCTGAACCGCTTCCGATTGCGCGAGCTGTCGCTCGACATCCGCAGACAACAGGTAATCGATCAGCTTGCGCGCCTCCTCAGGGTGCGGAGCGCCCGCAATCAACGACACCATATTCGGCATCACCGGCACGCCCAGTCCCTCCCTGTCGGGAAGGACCATTCCTACCGGTTGACCGTTCTCGATTGCGACGTTGACATCGTCTGTGTCGGTCAGCCCCGTCTTCACCTCACCTCGAGCCACGAGATCACGGACGACGGAATTGCCTTCAACAATGCGAACGCCGTTCGCCTTCAATCGGCGGAAGAAATCATCCATCTTGTCATCACCAGCCAGGGCGTACAGCGCCGCGACGTGAAACGACGTCGATCCAAATCGCGGATCGGCCATGGCCACTTGGTCCTTCCACTTTGGATCCGCCAAGTCGAAGATCGACTGCGGCGCATCGTTGGGTGTGACCGCCTTGGTGTTGTAGGCGATGACCCGTATCCGCGCCGAAAACCCCGTCCAGTACCCATCAGGATCGAGGAGCGCTGCGGGGATCCCTTCGGCGCTCGGCGATCGATACGACGCCAATACATCGCGTGACTTCAGCACGAGCGTGCGGACCGGCTCATTCGACCAGAACACGTCCGCCTGTGGCCGAGCCTTTTCGGCCAGCAGCCGATTGGCGAGGCCCGTCGACTTGGTTTCTTCAGTGTCGTAGACGGCGTTGACCGTCACGCCCGATCGCCCTTCGTACTCCCGCAGGACCGGCTCTGAAAAGACGCGATCGGTCGACACGTACACGGTCACTGTGCGCGCGGCGTTCTGCGTCGATTCGGGTGACCGGCAGCCGCCGACTCCAAGGAGCGTGAGCGCGGCGAAGACGTGAATCGATGCGAGACGTGTGATCGGGCGCATGGGGTTATTTCGTCACGATCGTCAAATCGTCAAACTGCGTCACTGAATCAGCTTTGGTCCACACGCCAACTTTGCCGGCCTGGCCGAACGTGCTGTCCTCGACCTCATAGAGCTTGGTGCCATTGAGGTACACGTCGAAGCGCGGGCCTGCGGCGACGACTCTCAACGTGCTCCACTGGCCTGACGGCACCTGCGCCTTCTTGCCGTACGTGCGACCCTCGCCCTTGACCGGGAGATCCGTGCGAGGGCAGGAAGGCGTTGAGCGTACCGTTCAACACGAACTGCGCGGCCTGTGCTGCGCTCGTGACTAGCACGAGACGATCACGCCCGACCTCGGCGACGCCGCGTTTAAACTCCCGCCATGGCTCGCGGTTCGATGCACTCTCCGAAGTACCCCGCCAGCCAGCCACGATGATCGGCACCCCGACACCAATGACACCGGCCGCAGCAAACGCCAGATCGAAACGGCCTGCCGCGATCAGGTAGCCGGCCAGCACCGGTCCCAACGCTTGGCCTGCGCCCTGGGCCGTCGAGTACGTGCTCAGCCATGTGCCACGTCTCCCCGGCGGCGCGATGTCGGAGAGAGTTGCGGATGCCACCGGCCCGAAGATCGCCGTCGCACTGCCGTGCGCGAACCGCAGCAAGATGAGCACCAGCAACGTGGACGCAGCCAGGTACGTGAACGGCAATGTCGCGAAGACGAGTGCCCCTGCGAGAAGCAACCGACGCCGCCCGAAGATGTCAGACAACGCGCCCGCAGGGAGCTTCACGACAATGCCCGTAAGGGTGGAGGCACCCATCACGAACCCGATCAGTGACGGCCCAGCACCGAGCTCGCGCGCGAAGAGCGGAAGTAGAGGCGTCCGACAGATTGCGTAGCTGCAGTACGCGACGAACCCGGCGGCACATAGACGTACCAGTACGAGCCGTGCAGCGGTGCCGGAGAGGTCCCCGGCGACTGGTGTCGCTTTCCTGATCTCCGAACGCCGAGTGGCGACTGGTTGCACGCTCATCACGAACACTGACAACTACCGTGCGCGCCGGCGCCGTACAGACTTGCTGCGGTTCGACGTGCGTCGCTTTCGAGAACGCGCCACCGGCCGTGGTCCCGCCGAACGCGATGACTGTTCAAAGGCTCGATACAGGGCGTCGAACAGCGACATCCCCTGCTCCAGTAGGGCCTCGTCGTCCGCATACGCGAGCTGAAGACCCTCGATCACCGTGCCGACGGTGGCGCCTTCCGGTGCACCAAAGCGCGCATCCTTTAGGTCAAGGTCGTGAACGATCGCTGCGACTCGCGCGGCTGCTGGCTCCTGGATGGCGAACACTGCGCAGAGGGTTTCGAACGTGCAGCCGTCGCCCTGATGACTGAAGTCGACGCCAAACATGTCGAACGGAATCGCGTCTTCAGGAGCCACGTCTCGGTCCGCCGCAAAGCCAAAACGCGCCTGAGGATCGATGAAACGACGAATAAGCCACGCTGACGCCATGCGATCGACGCCAGGTCGCGGCCGTGTCACCCACAGCCGACCGTGATAGGTGTTCGCATCTGCCGGACTCGCCGGCTTGGATGAAATCGTCGGACGACGAGTCTCTGAGGCCCGCTCCTCCAGCTGTTTCAACAACGTCGTGACGCGATCGCGGCCCGCGCTGCCGAAGAAATCTACGCTCCCGATGGCTGTCAGCCGCTCTCGAAAGACCTCCGAGAGTCGACGTATCGCTGGCGCACGGGTGCCGCGCGGCCGCCGAGCGCCGTTCGTGCGTGTCAGAGCCGTTTCGACATCGCGAGCGAGCGCGGCGTAGGCCTCCTGCCGGGATCGCCTGAACTCCTCGACCAAGGCATCGTCAGACCAGGAATCGACGTTGTCGGCTGAAAACACGCTGGCGTCGCCGCCGGCGGCCTTGACCTCCGTTTTCAGCCATTCAAAATCTTCACGGGCGCTTGGCGTGTCGGGCAGCACGTACACCGCCTGTTTGATCGGGATGGCGCCGAGCTGCTGCAAGCGGCGCCAGGTGCGCACCCTCAGATTTGATGGGTTCGACGGGAGTTGGTGGACGAATAGGAGCCATCGCCGCGTGGCCGGCTGGACCCGCGGTGCGAGAATCGTTCCGGGCTCAGCTGTAAGGCGAGAGGGCATCTGGGTGTCTATCGCTGGGCTGCTGAAAAAGCTTGACTGCGTAACGTTCGTTTCAGAGTATAGGAGAAGCGTTACGACAGTCAATTCAGATATGGAGACGCCACCATGGTCGGGTTGAGATACGTTGCGATGTCACTCACGTGTGCCGTGGGGCTCCTGGCAGGCGGGACTGCCGTCGCGCAGGAAATACCGGGCGACTACAAGGCCGTCCTATCCACGCTCGGTAAGACCGGTGACTTCAAGGACGGCGTGCTAAAGGTGAACATCCCGCGGAACGATTTGCAGGTGACCATCAGTCAGCGTCCGGCGCCGACGCCGTTCGGATT
Organism: uncultured Bifidobacteriaceae bacterium; assembly: GCA_964526235.1. Taxonomy (GTDB): domain Bacteria; phylum Acidobacteriota; class Vicinamibacteria; order Vicinamibacterales; family UBA2999; genus MELF01. The sequence continues at coordinate 2,150 of CAZGLC010000153.1, read as the reverse complement.
CGGCGGTTGGGTGGCCTTCACGAAGGGCGACAAGGGCATGGAGGTGCTGATGGGTGACCTCGTCTTGACCGAGGACGAAGTCAACCCGGTGATGTCAGCGATCCTCCAGAACGGCCTCGACGTGACGGCGCTCCACAATCACTTCTTCTGGGAGCAGCCGCGCATCTTCTATATGCACGTCCACGGGATGGGCAGCGCTGCGGACCTGAGCCGTCGCGTGAAACCGGCGATCGACTTGATCGACCAGGCGGCGAAGCGCGCTCAGACGGCCGCGACATCCGCACCGCCTGCTGCCGCCGGCACACTTGATAGCGCAGCGCTCGCTAAGATCATCGGTCATCAGGGCGAGCAGACCGGACCGGTCTACAAGATCACCATCGGTCGACCCGACATCGATCTACGCGAGCACGGTGCCGCGATCAATGCTCGCATGGGCCTTAACACATGGGCCGCATTTGCCGGAAGCGATGCCGACGCCATGGTGGCGGGCGACGTCGCTATGCTTGAACACGAGGTCACACCGGTCCTGAAGGCGCTCCGCGCGAATGGCCTCAACATCGTTGCCATTCATCACCACATGACAGACGTCAAGCCGGTCGTGATCTTCCTCCACTACTACGGCACCGGGCCTGCCGCCAAGCTGGCACAGGGGGTTCGTGCCGCGGTCGATCTGCTCGGGAAGACGCCGACCAGTCATCAGTGAATCTGGAAAACGCCTGAGGCTCGCACGCCGCCGTTAGTCTTCGTCGGTAGTCCGTTCATGTCACCCTCCTGATCTTGCTTCCGATACTTGACGGCGTGTCTTGGCCTGGCGAGCGGTGAGACACGGCATTGGAGCACGCACCGTGCCAGCGGGCTTCAGGCGCAACTCGGACCGAATGAAAGATCGGCGGAAGCAGTACATCACTCAGAATGAGCGACCTCTCTCGAAATGAGTGATAGGCCTCCGCGAGGCGGCTCAGAGACATCAATCGTTCATCGCGGTTCAGCGGACTTCGCCGAGTCTCTCGGCGATCCACGCCACCGCTCGCAAACGCCTCCGGTTCTCGCTCCACTTCCAGTCACAGTTCTTGCACTGATGCGGGATGCGCCGTCACGGCGATTGCCGAACATGCACAACACATCTTTCCAGGGGGCCTCGCGGACGCAGTGCGAGGCCGCGCATGTGGCGGATCCACTCCCGCAAGGACAGATCGTCCGTCGGCTGTTTCGCCGCCTCGAAGAACTCCTGTTGCGCGGCGTGGTCGTGCCGTCACACGGATTGGTGCGCTTGCTGTTAATGACCAGGGAACGAGTGGCTCGCGGATCACAGCGCGCGCACATTCTCTGGGCTGGCAAGGCCGATCGGCTTCGAGAGTGGTTGCATGGGTGATGGTGGAGACCGGGGCGCTGAAATTCAATTCGCCCTTCCGGACCTCTGGAGGTGTCAGATGGCGATGTCGCGTCGCAATGTTCGCAGGGTCATTCGCCTGGCAGTCCTGTTTGCCTTCGTGCTGTTGCCGAGCGCGTTGTACGCGCAGCAGAGCCCGTGGGAGCGCGCGGCCCTGAACCTCGAAGCCACGTTCACCGGCCCGCTCACCCGATCGCTGGCGCTGGTCGCCATCGTTGTCGGCGGCCTGATGTTCATGTTTGGAGAGGGGGGCGCGAAGCGCCAGATCTCCGGCATCGTCTTCGGCGGCGGACTCGCGCTGTTCGCCGGCCAGTTCCTGGCTTGGCTGTTCTGAGGACGTGCTGCCGTGACGCACTCCGCCAGTCGTCCGATCGCCCGGCCCGTTCACAAGGCGCTGCACCGCACGTTGACAGTCTGCGGCGTGGACCGGCGGCTATTCTTCCTCGCACTCCTCATGGGCGCCGCGACGTTCAACCTCTTCTACTCGTTCCTTGCGGGTTTGCTCAGCGTCGCGCCAGCGGAACAGCGTGCTGTCACGCCCATGCCAAAGGCCCGCCGCTTCGCCGCCGCGTCCCGTCCTCGTGTCCTTGCCCGACCCGGTGATGGTGGGTTCCTCAACCGTTGCGAAGGAACCACACATCACGGTTCCCAGGAGGACAAAATGGCTACGACAGCAACGACCACCCCGAACCAGCCCGTCACCTACTCGCTCCTGGTCATCTTCACCGTGGACCCCTCCACCGATGAGCACCTGCACGAC
>CAZGLC010000152.1:3393-12304 GCA_964526235.1 uncultured Bifidobacteriaceae bacterium | reverse complement strand
GTGCCGTGCGCGATGTCGAAATAGTCCCGGGCCGTGGGCTGGGACACCCCGAGCGCCCGCGCCACCTCCGCATAGTTCACGACGCGACCGGACAACCCGCCCAGCATTTCGAGAAACCGCCGGAAACGCACGTCGTCCAGCCCGGGAAACAGCCGCTTCACGTCGCGGAAGAGATACGTCTGGATGTACTGCTCCACCCAGCGCGCCCGGAACGTGTCGCCCGGATTCAGCCACGGCTCCGGAAACCCGCCGCGGAACCAGAACTCGTGCGCCCGCACCAGCTCGCCACGCGGCTTCAGACCTTCGACGAGGTCTGCCGGCCGGGCCTTGCGATCCTGCACACGTCGCAGGAACGAATCGCGCCCGGTTGTCTCGGTGACTTCCTCCCAGGACAACGGCGCCATCTCGATGATCCCCACGCGCCCGGCCAGGCTTTCCGAGACCGACCGCACGAGCGCCGGCGAGCTGGACCCGGTGATGACGAACCGGCCCTTCTCCGCGCGCCGCGCGTCAATGGCCACCCGCAGCGCGGAAAAGATCTCCGGGAACACCTGGGCCTCGTCAATCGCCACCTGCTTCGGATTGATCCGGAAGAACGCGTCCGGATCGCGCGAGATGACGGTGTGATCGGCCCGCCGTTCCAGATCGAAACGCTTCCAGTTGGCGGGCAGCGTCTCGAGGAGCGTGGTCTTGCCGCACTGCCGCACGCCGAACAGGGCGACGCACGGAAAGGTCTTCAGATACGCGCGCAACAGGCCCGCATAGGCGCGTTTCATACAGGTCATTATCAAATAGATACTTTGATAATGCAAGGTAAGATGGCTCATCAATCATTCGCGCTTCCCTGCCGGGGTGGGGGGGTAGGCGAACCAGGCGCCTGCCGCCGCCACGAGGCCCCAGAAGCTGGCGGTCACCAGCCAGAGCGAGCTCCTGATCCCGAGCACGTCCCAGAGCGGTCCGGCCACCCACTCCGTGGCCATCAGCGGCCAGATCATCACCGACTGGAGGAGCAGCCCGTACGACACAGCAGGTGCGACGGGAGCGGTGATCGGCAGGAGGTGGCTGTAGCTCAGCGCGCCCAGGCCCCGGCGCGTGCTGAAGAGCGACTCGCCATACCCGGTCGCCAGGTACGGCGCCATCGCGGCCGTGAGGAGGATCACGCTCGAGAGCGCAATGCCACAGGACCAACGCACGCGATGCTGCGCGGCGGCGCGGGCCCACGGGAGGCGGAGGAGACCGTAGCGATTAAGCGCGAAGAGGCCGACGTAAAAGCCGAACTCGAGGCCGGCCTTCCACGGGGCGGTCTTCATGTGGCGGACGATGAGCGCCGACAGGGGGTCGCCCTTCGGAGGGACGAACGGCGCGGCATCTGCCCCGAGCGGCGCCTTGACGGGGAAGGCACCGTGGCGCCCAGCCACATATCCGTAGCGCCAGCCGCTGCTCCGTTCCACTTCCACGGCCCAATAGTCGAACTTCTCGGCATCGATCGTCGGGATCGCGATGAGGAGCCACTGCAGCAGCAGAAGAAAGGACAAGCCAACGCCGGCGAGCGCTCGTCGCCGGGTTCGCCTGTGGGCTCCGGGCACAGGCTCTCCGGTCGCGCTCATATTCCGGAGCTCGCCTCGTCCCGGAATTGATAGACGCCACAGAGTCGCCCCTTCCAACTACCAAAGGCGCGGCTGGTTCCGGTGAACGTGCCGCGCTGGCTGTCGCCGCTGAGCGCGATTCGATACTGGTCGCATGCCAGCCCGTGCGCGGCCGACACGCCGGCGAGTTCCAGCGACATCGCCGCGATGCGTCCTCGCACGATCTCGACTCCTGCAATCGGGGGGAGTCCGGTTCTCGTCCACTGGATGGGGCCATCCACCCGTGTCGTCGTCACAGCCAGGATGGCCTCGAGCGAGAACGAGTCGCCCGGCAGCATCCAGGCGCCGGAGAGCCACAGGACGCGTCCGAAGCGCGAGGCATCCGCAGGGCTCACGGACGCCTTCGTTAGGAGCCCCCTCGCGCCGCGAAGCACGGCGGGTGGCGGAGGAATGATGCGCGTGTCCCGGGCAATCCGCATAACGACCCTCGCCGGCGTCCCAGACGCCGGACGCCAGACCATCATCGTAGAGGCGCGCACGGCCTTGTGAGGAATGAGCGCCGCGTCACATGCGTGGTGAGTTGCCCAGCCTAGCGCCATGGGCGCGGTCAGCCGTCTTCAGGCGCGCGCGTATGCCCGAAAGTCACACGTGACTGGAGCTGCCGAGAAGCTCGTCCTCGGCCGTGCCTGTATATATCGCCATCATTCTTACCGTCGAATTGATGGCGATGTATGCACGCCACCTCCTCGTGCCGGATCGCTCGTTCTTCCTCTTCGGTCCCAGGGGGACGGGCAACCGCCAGATTGCGAACGTGTCCGGCATCGCTCGCGGTAGCGTAGCAAACCTTGGCGGAGTCGATCCGCTATCCTATCGTCGCATCCGCTCCGCCGAGCCTGACGCTTGAGAACGAGTCTATGAAAACGTGCTTTTCGATCATGCCGTTCAAAGACGGATTCGAGGAAATCGACACGATCATCGGTCAGGCGGCGGCAGAGTGCGGGCTGTCCTACGTGCGCGGTGATCGGCTGCTGAAGCCGGGAAGTATCCTGCCGCAGGTGCTACGAGATATCCGGAGTGCTGCCGTCGTCGTTGCGGATATCACCGGGCACAATCCCAACGTGTTCTATGAACTGGGCATCGCGCACCAGATCAAGGGGCCTGACCGGGTCGTGATTATCACGCAAGACCCTCAGCCGTCGCCCTACGATGTGCACGAGTTCCGTCAGCTGTCGTACAAGCACAACGAAGCCGGCCGCGCGGAACTACGGCTGAGACTTCCTGACTTCCTTCGGGCCGCGGCGCAGAGTGATGACCACGAAGTGTGGAACGTCATTCGTGGCCGTCTCCCCAGAACCCGGCTCCTGATTCGAGACCTGAGACGGCTCGTCGAGACCGCCGGTCCCAGGGGGCTCGACGGCGTCACCATTCGTGTGGCGGCGGGCTTGAGTTCCCTCGCGATTAGCAACCATGAGCCAGGCGATCCTGGACTCGATGCCGAGTACTTTGATCACCTCATCGGCGAGCGAGACGCGCTGCGGGATGTGCTCCTCGCAGGTGCTCGGCTCAAGGGCGTTCTGAATCCTCCCCGTCGCTTCGCCAAAGCAATGCTTCCGGAGCGCTTGCGTGTGCGCTATCGGCGGCTCATCGGGTTGCTCGAAGGCCGCAGCGACATCGACAACGACGCACGGGCAGCAGACGCCGACCTGCGCGCCATGCGCCAGTGCGAGTTTACGCTGTCGCCGGTGCCGATGCCCAACGCGTTCATCATTGGAGAGAGCGTTGCCTACGAGGGCATGAAGCGCGGTGGGACAGGCGGATTCGAGATGACGCACTGCGAGACCAGCGGCGATGGAGTGCGGGAGCTGATCAGGCGGTTCGACGAACTCTTTGAAGGCAGTCGTCGCGATATGGTGCGGATGCACCCGCCAGACGGCCGCCTGCTCGAGCAGCTGCGAGCATTCTTCGACGAAGCGCTGGCGTCTGCGGCGGACGAGTAGCGGCCGCAGACTCCGGGCCGGCGCCATGACCTCCATCTTCCTCTCCTACGCGCGCGCGGACGACGGCGAACCGTACGACCCTGAAACGTCGTTCGTGGCCCGGCTGCACCGCGACCTGACCGCCGCGGGGTTCGACGTCTGGTTCGATCAGGTGTCCATGCCGTCGCGGCCGATGGGATTCGAACTGGAGATCATGGACGCGCTCCGGGCGCGTGAGCGCGTCATCTACGTCGGCGGGCCTCGTGCGGCCGTGTCGGACTACGTCCGCGAGGAGTGGCGATTCGCGCTCGAGTGCGACAAGACGGTGATTCCGATCCTGCGCTGGGGCGACTTCGACACGGTTCCCGGCGAGCTGAGTGGATTGCATTGCGAGGACTTTCGCGACGACACTCTATACGCCGCCCAGATCGGGAAGCTCGTCGCGAACCTCAATCTCCCCGACCCGCCGCTCGGGCACCTCTTTGGCGTACCGAGCTTGCCGGCGCATTTTCTCGGGCGGCCGGATCTGCTGCGTCGTGTGAGGGACGCGGTCCGGGTTGCTCTGCAGAAGCCGGTCGTCATTACCAGCGCGACGTCGCGGGTGGGCCTTCAGGGCATGGGCGGCATCGGAAAATCGGTCCTGGCGGCCGCAGTGGCCCGCGATCGCGAGATCCGCCGCTCCTATCCCGACGGCGTGATCTGGGTGTCGTTCGGTCAGATCAAGGACTCGGAAGCGCAAATGGTCGTCGCCCAACTGATGCGTGACGTGGCGCGGCACCTGGGCGATCCCGGTCTCTTCGACAACGTCGTGCAGGGCCAGGGCGTCCTGCGCGAGCTGCTGCTGACCAAAGCGGTGCTGCTGGTTTGTGACGACGTGTGGCACGCGAGCGATGTGCAGCCGTTCGATGTGCTGGGGCCACGGTGCAGGGCCCTTATCACCACCCGCGACGCGGGGATCATTCACACCCTGCAAGGTCAGAACTACCCGGTGGAGCTTTTCACCGAGGCGGAGGCGCTGTCTTTGCTGGCGTCAGCCGTCGAGAAAACCCCAGACGAAATGCCGGCCGAGGCTCGTGACGTCGTCAAGGAGTGCGCCGGCCTGCCGCTGGCGCTCGCCCTGTGCGCGGGGATGGCGAAGAAGCGTGGCGGCGAGTGGGGCAGCATCCTCGAGCGTCTTCGTCGCGCCGACCTGGAGAAAATCGAGGACCGCGAGGCGATCAACCAGCAGCACCGCAGTATCTACCGGGCGATGCAGGCGAGCGTGGAGTGGCTCCAGCCCGAGGAGCAGCGGCGCTTTGCCGAACTGTCGGTCTTTGTCACCGACCAGGATGTGCCGGAGGCGGCAATCGCCACGCTCTGGGCGCACACGGGACACCTGAATGCGCTCGACACGGAAGACCTCCTCATCAACCTGAGCGAGCGCGCCCTGATTCGATTGGAGCAGATGGGGGCAAAGGACGGCAGCTCCCGGCGGCGCCGCATGTCGCTGCACGACCTCCTCTACGATTTTGCGAGGCGCGTGGCGGGGGATCGGAAAGGCCTCACGCAGGCACTGCTCGATGCTTATCGCCGGCAGTGCCCAGGGGAGTGGCACACCGGGCCCGATGACGGCTACTTCTTCCGCAACCTGTGCCAGCACCTCGTGACGGCCAAAGGCAACTGGGACGCCCCGGCGGAGCTGCTGAGCGACCTCCGCTTCGTCGAGGCGCGGTGCCGCGTGGGCCAGGTGTTCGAGCTGCTGGCGGACTATCACCTGGCGCTGGATAACCTTCCCGAAGCCCAGGAGGGGCTGAGGGAGCGCCGTGCCCAGGAACAGCGCGCGACCCGCTGGACCGCGGACATCACACGCTACGCGCGCGCGTGGAGTGAGCGGCGCGACCGCGTGGCGCGAGGGGAGCCGGTGGAGGACGCGCCGCCAGAGCTGCCTGACATTCCCGAGGCCTGTACTCGATGGACGGATGAGGCCCTCGCGGCAGAGAGCAGGCGGATCGTCGAGCAGCCCACGCGCCTCGATCGCTTTTCGGCGTTCGCGGGATTTGTTCGCAGGGAGTGCTATCCGCTGGCGCAGTTTGGCCGGCGCGCGGGGTTCGTGGCGCAGCACGCGTGGAATGACGCCCCTACGGGCCCGGTCCCTGCAGCCGCGACCAAGAGGCTCGCTGATGGACTGGCGCCGGTGCTGCTCCGTTGCTGGCCGGAGGGCGCTGTCAGCAACCCACTGCCCGCGCTGCTCGCGACGCTCGAGGGCCACACAGGCGGGGTCGACAGTGTGAGCGTGACGCCGGACGGGCGGCGCGCGGTCTCGGGGAGCAGGGACACAACGGTGCGGGTCTGGGACCTGGAGCGCGGGGTGTGTGTGCACTCGCTCGAGGGCCACGGCGAACGGGTCAACAGCGTAAGCGTGACGCCGGACGGGCGGCGCGCGGTTTCGGGGAGCTGGGACACAACGGTGCGGTCTGGGACCTGGAGCGCGGAGTGTGTGAGTTCCAGGTCCACGCCGGTGCGGCCATCTGCGTGAGCGTGACACCGGACGGGCGGCGCGCGGTGTCGGGGAGCTGGGACCGGACGGTGCGGGTGTGGAATCTGGATCGCGGCACCTGCCTCGCCGTGGAAGTCGTGGGAGCACCCGCCGGGGCAGTGGCACTTGCCAGGGGCGGGTCTCTCATCTGCACCGGCACGTCCACCGGCGAGTTCGTCTGCTACGACGTTCGAGGCGGGGACTGACGGTTGTCAAGCTGTCGTACCTGCGATTGAGCCAGAGGCTGACTACTGGTCCCGTACAAAGTACGTCGGCTACCCCGTGAACTCCGGCTTGCGATCGACGAGCGACTCGGCCCACTCGGCGCTCTCCAGGTCCAGGATCCGCTCGGCTTCGTCCACGCACGCCAGGAGCTGATCCGCGTTTTCGACGCGCGTCAGGTCGCCGGCCAGCGTGCGCAGGAGCGGCGCCATGTGAGCCGAGCGCTCCGCCAGCCGCTCGTGATCGTCGAGCGACAACATGACGTGGAACGCGGCGGCCCAGGCCGGAAGCGCCACCGTGGCACACGCCACCCACAGATCGAACCGAAGAAACGGCGATGGCCCGTCACTACTGCCGTGACCAGCCCCCACCGCGTGCAGCGCCGCCACCAGCACGAGCGCCACGATCATCGCCAGACGCAGCCGCTTCGACCATTCCACGACCCGCGTCTTCTCGACAGCCTGCCTGGCGTGATAGGCCGCCTGATCGCAGACCCACGCCTCCCGAAGAAACGTCGCGACGGCACGCCGCTGCCCCGCGTTGTCGAGGTCGAGACTGTCGGCAAACCGGCTCCGCTCCTTGGCCAGCACGCGCTTCAACGTGGCCACAAACCACGCGTTCTCGGGACTGTAGAACGGCAGCGGATTCTGGATGTGGCCGGGCGCGGGCTCCTCGAAGGAGCGGACCAGCGACGCGTACAACGCGCCGCGTAGCCCTTCGGCGAGCCGGCGGTCGTGCAGCCACTTCTGGTGCCACTCATCGTAGACACTCACCCGGTACGAGACGTAGCCCACCAGAAGCACCACCAGCTCGATGAACGCCAGCCAGTAGTGCGCCGGCAGGAAGATGATCTGGAACGCCATCAGGCTCACCACGAAGGCCGCCGCGGCCGGCCACAGCCGCGCCGCGAAGTCCCGCAGCTCGCGGTACCGCTGGCCCAGGTGATCCGCGCGCACGACGTGCGGCAGGAGGACGTCGACGAGCGCCTGCGCGGCCGCCTGAGGCAGCTCGCACTCCTGAGCCGTTCCCGCGAGCCTCGTCGTCGCCGCGCTCAGCTCCGCGCGCAACCGCTTCCCGTCGATCGCGCCGTCGCGGTTGTAGGCGGCCAGTCGATGAAAGTTGACGGAGACTTCCTTGGCTCGCGACGGGACGCGCCGCAGCCGGCAGCCGCGCGGCGCCTTCGCCTGGATATCGTCGTCGGCGCTGGTGTCAGGCGCCCGCTCCAGGAGGAACGGGCCCGCGGCCAGGTCCGCCGGGTTGAGCCACAGCACCGTGCGGCCTTCCGCGAGCGCATGCCGGACGGTTGCGCCTGTCCCGCCTGGCTTCTCCTCGCGGGCCGGCTCCCACACGGCGACGACGATCTCCGATGAATGGACGACGTGGCGTCCGGCCTCGAGGTAGGCCCTGTCGCGCGACAGCGTGCAGGTTGGGTCGTCCGGGTCCGGGCAGGCGGGAAATGTCGGGAAGATGACGGTCGGTTCCGGATGCGTGTTGAACCGGCCCTGGTCGAGCTTCAGGAGGTCGCGGAACGCGGCGAGGTCCTGCGGGTCGGCGAAGTCCTCTTCGTAGAGCCGCACGGGGAAGGGCAGGACGGCTTCGAGGTATCGATTGCGCTGTGCCGGATTTCTGACGAGGCCGCACACCACGCGCGCGACGATCTGGTCGGCCCCTTTGGCGAGCGACGAGATCACGGTGAGCTTCAGTGGCGTCTGGTGCCCGGGTCCGGGCCGTCGCGGCGACACCGGCACCCGCGGCCACCGTGGGGGACGAAGTGACAGTCGCGCGCGCACGGGCGCCGTCACAATGTTCGTGAGGACGTCGAACACGGGCGCGACCACGTGCGTCAACGCGCCCAGGCACTCGGTGAGGACGCGGTCGAACCGGTTGATGCGCGACCGCGGACGGCCGTAGCGACCGAACGGCTCGGCGGAGGCGCCCTCGAGGACGGCGACGATGTGACTGAGCAGCGCGCGCACGGCGCGCTCGACTTCCTGCGGGTTGTCGAGCTCGAGATGGCCCGTGACGCCGATGCGCAGCTCGTACTGAATCGGGCCGGGTACGAGGGACGTGCTGGCGGGCGTTACGTCAGCGGTCATCGAGCCTGCCTGAAGCCACGTGCCTACGGTTCGGGAAACACGATCCGGTAGCCGACCCGGCCGAGCACATTCGGATAGTGCCTGATCGCGTCGCGATCCTTGTCCCGTTCCCCAGGGGGAAGGTCGTCGTACGGCACGAGCAACGGATGCACGAGAAGCTTGTTGTCACGCGTGGCCCCGTAGCGAAAGCCGGCGTCTCTTCGGTCGGCCATCCAGCCCACGTGTTCCGCTTCGGCCAGCAGTTCGAGGTGGTGCTCGAGGTGTTGCGAGACGCGCTGCCATTCCTCGGCGGTGGCCTGGCCGCGCTCGATCTTCAGGCCGACCAACGCGAGAATGCCGGGGATGCGGCGCGCGGCGGCCCTGTTCGGTGCCTATTCTTCCTCAGTCAGCTTCTCGAAAGTCGCGGCGAAGTTCGGGTTGGGCGGGGCGTAGTTGACGACGCGCAGGTAATTATCGTGAATGGCCGCGGCGATGGGGTCGATATCCACCTCGGCGAGGACCTTCTCTTCGTATCGC
>CAZGLC010000152.1:0-3293 GCA_964526235.1 uncultured Bifidobacteriaceae bacterium | reverse complement strand
GGCCGCGGCGATGGGGTCGATATCCACCTCGGCGAGGACCTTCTCTTCGTATCGCGTCAGCTCGGCGAAGCGATCTAGCGGCGTCACATGCATGGCGAGCACGTCGGGGGCCGGCAAGGACGACCGCCGGATCCGTGCGTGGGGGCTCCCGGGTTTCAGGCTCGACAGCAGTTTCTCGAGCGATCGCGCGCCGTGGACATACCGGGGAACCTCCAGCAGGGCCGTCACAAGGCCCGGATCGATGTCCAGCGGCTGGTCCTTCGGCGCAGGCAGGTGCGCACTGATGAAAATGCCTCGGCGCACGGGCGCGGCAATGTCGGAGGCGTCTCGCGGATCGTTGTCCGAGGGTGGCCGGCCGGCGGGCGTCACCGTGCGCCAGTTGGGGCCGAGCACGTCGTAGTGCGCGTCGAGCCGGCTGTGAAAGTCCGGCCCCTTGCGCAGCCGGAACGTGTGGTCGGCGTCTGGGTCCAGCCTCTTGGCACCGAACGCGCTGTAGGTTGTACTGGTGCCCCCGGCGAAGACGAACACGCTCTTGCCCACCGGATGCGTGATCTGCGCTTCCTGGAACCGGCCATCCTGCATGGGGGCCAACAGGTACTGCAACCACACGTATTCCTGCGTGTCGAACTCGTCCCAGAAGACCACCGGCGTGATCCCGCTGAGGACACGGTCGCGGACCTGGTGCAACGCGCCGATGAAGTCCTGCGAGCCGGCAAACTGCGAGAGGTTGAACTCCATCCACGCCTTCTCGCCGAAGACATCATTGGCGAGTTGCCGCACGGCAAACGATTTTCCGGCGCCGGGTGGCCCGAACACACCGATGGAGAGGGGCCTGGCCGCGTCCGTCATGTCGCGGTAGCTCCACATGAGCCGCCGGATGTTGCGGAGTGTCTCAATCTCCCTGCGATCGGCGGTCACGAACTTGCCGAAGCGCGCGTGCGGCAGGCTCTCGATCGCGCGCAGGCCGCGCACCACGCTTTGGCGCGCCAGGCCGGTCAGGCCCTGTGTGCCGCCGGCGGCGAGCAGCGGGCGCTGGGACATCTCCACGATACTCCACGAGCCGCGGTCGGTGATCTGATCTGGCGGGAGCCAGGGGACGGGGGACGACTGGAACGCCGAGCCGCCGCCGCGGATCACGGCGGCGAGCCGCGCGGCCGGGAAGCCGCTGGGCGGAGTGACATCGGCCATCGTCCCATGTCCAGTCGCATGCAGATCCCGCATCGCCGCCAACCCCGCCTGAATGGCCGGCTTCAGATCGCACTCGGGTGCGCCGCTGTCGAGGTGCAGTGCGAGCCCCCGGACGATCGAGGCCGTAAGGCACGTCAGGTACCCGGTGGAGTGCCCATCCATCGATTCACGCCATTCGCCCTCGGCGCAGCGGGAGTCGAACACCACAGTCGCGCGCCATTCAGGCGGGCCCGCGGCGCCCTGGCGCGTCAGCCAGAGAGCGCCGTCGGTCGCGAAGGACACCACGAGATGTCGGGCTCGCGTGAGTGGCGTGAGGACGGCGCTGGTGAAGAGTGCATCGCGTACGTCCTCGATCGTTCTCTCCCACGACAGCCCACGGCTGATCCGGACGTAATCGGCCCGCAACGCGTCGATGGACGCCACGACGACCGTTCGATCCAGCCATGACGGACCACCATCGGACGAAAGGCTGAGCTGTTCCCACAGCTTTCCTCTCGCCAGGGGGGCGGCTGTTTTCAACACAATGAACGCTGGGTCCGTCTCGCGATTCTTGGGAATGTGCCACACCCCCGAAGATCCGGCCAGGCGGAAAGCGAGGTTCGCATCGTCCAGGACCAGGATTCGGGAGGTGGGAAGGTCGGTGGCCTGAACAAGGGCGGGCGTCGGATTCTCTCCGTAGCCCAGGGCGCCGTGCGTTCTCCACACGATCTCGTGCGGTTTCGCATCCTTGAGGTTCCTGCGGCGGTCGAGCGGTACCGGTCGCCAGAGCGCGTAACTGTCGGGAGTCGCCTCCAGGCCGGGCGGCAATACACCCGCCGTCGCGAACCATCGTTCCTCCGGCACTTCCGGCACCTTTCGTTCTTCTGGCTTGTGGGGCTCCTCCCCGAGGCCACGTCGATAATTCACTGCGAGCTTCGCGATCTCGAACTCGTGCGTCGCTTCCTTTCTGTCGTTCGCGCGCGTGGTGGCGAAGTCCTGAAAGAGAGCTGCCAGGAGGCGGTAGAGGCACCAGACGCCGCCCGATTCGGCGATTCGGCGAACGCCCCTCTTCAACTTGTCGCCAGGATCCAGTCTGTCGCCCTCGTACATGTGGTGGTCGACGACGACGTCGCCTGTGACGAGAATGGAGGACCTTGGGTCCTTCCCTGCGGGAGCAGCGGTTGCGGCGGACATGCCGCCAACAATACCGGCGAGCCAGGAGAAAGGGAAGGGTCGGCCGGATTGGGCCGATCCGGCAGGTATAATTTCCTGATCAGTACTCGATGGATCAGGCTCACATCCGGAACTTCTCGGTCATCGCGCACATCGACCATGGCAAGTCGACGCTGGCGGATCGCTTCCTGGAGATCACGGGCGCGTTGCAGGCCCGCGAGATGGAGGCGCAGGTGCTCGACGCCATGGACCTCGAGCGCGAGCGCGGCATCACCATCAAGGCGCATCCGGTCCGCCTGAACTACACGGCCGCCAGCGGCGAGCAGTACGTCCTCAATCTCATCGACACGCCGGGGCACGTCGACTTCAGCTACGAGGTCACGCGGTCGCTGGCGGCGTCCGAAGGTGCGCTGCTCCTGGTCGACGCCGCGCAGGGCGTGGAAGCGCAGACGCTCGCCAACGCGTACCTCGCCACCGACAACAACCTCGACATCATTCCGGTCATCAACAAGATCGACCTCCCGAGCGCGCAGCCCGAGGAGTGCAAGCGGCAGATCGAGGAGATCATCGGCCTCGACAGCGCGGGCGCGCTGCTCGCCAGCGCGAAGGAGGGCACGGGCGTCCGCGAAATCCTCGAGGCGGTCATCGCCCGCTTTCATCCGCCGACCGGCAGCCCGGACGCGCCGCTCAAGGCGCTCATCTTCGACTCCTGGTACGACGCGTACCGCGGGGTCGTCATCGTCGTGCGCGTCATCGACGGCGTGCTGCGGCCGAAGACGAAGATCCGGCTCATGGCCACGAAGCAGGACTTCGAGGTGGATGGGTTGGGCGTCTTCTCGCCGAAGGCGATACCGGTGGACGAGCTCGGCGTCGGCGAAGTGGGGTTCATCGTCGCCAACATCAAAATCGTGGCCGACGCGAAGATCGGCGATACGGTCACTGAAACCGCCCGG
>CAZGLC010000151.1:10980-12311 GCA_964526235.1 uncultured Bifidobacteriaceae bacterium | reverse complement strand
CGATGATCGACGAGCAGATCCGCGACGGCGACTACGTCATCGTCGAAGACCGGAAGACGGCCGACAATGGCGAGATGGTGATCGCGCTGGTCGGCGGCCTCGACGTGACGCTCAAGAAGTTCTACCGCGACAACGGCAAGGTGCGCCTGCAGCCGGCCAACCCGGCGATGCAGCCGATGCTCATCGACGCCGACCGCGTGCAGATCCAGGGCGTGGTCGTCGGCGTGATGCGCAGGTACTGAGGCGCGCGTCGGCAGCGCCTATAATGGCGCTGTCATGAGCGATCAACCCGAACGCAAGCAGGTCAACTTCACGATCATCCCGGACGAGACGACCGGCGAGCCGCGGATCTACGCCAACTTCTGCTCGATCGCGCACACCCCCTTCGACTTCACGCTGACCTTCTGCGAGGTGATGCCGCTGTCGGACAAAGACCTGCAGGACGCCGAGGTGCAGCACACGGTCAAGGCGCCGGTCCGCGCGCGCATCGTCGTGCCCGTACAGTTCGTGCCGAACCTCGTGGCGGCGCTGCAGGAGCACATGCGCGTGTTCTCGGAGTCCTACTCGAACGTCGGGTGGACGAAGGGCCCCGTACACTGAAAAAGCCGGCGACGACGCGCCGGATCGTGACGACGCTGTCGGCGCAGCATCCACACGCCGATACCGAGCTTCACTACCGCAACGCGTTCGAGCTGCTGGTGGCGACGATCCTCTCCGCGCAGTCGACCGACGAGCGCGTCAACATGGTCACGCCGGCGCTGTTCGCGCGTTACAAGGATGCGCGGGCGCTGGCCGCCGGCGCGCCGGCCGACGTCGAGCGGCTCATCGTCTCGACGGGGTTCTTCCGCCAGAAGACCAAGGCGCTCCTCGGCATGGCGCGGCAGCTCGTCGAGCGGCACGGCGGCCAGGTGCCAGCCGACATGGCGCAGCTCACCGAGCTCCCCGGCGTCGGCCGCAAGACGGCGAATGTCGTGCTCGGGCACGCGCTCGGTGTGCCGGGATTGCCCGTCGATCGCCACGTGCTGCGCGTCGCCAACCGGATCGGCATCGCGTCGAGCGACGATCCCGGGCGCGTCGAAGAGCAGCTCGGGAACGCGATGCCGCCGGAGATGTGGACGCTCGCGTCCGACGTCCTCATCCTGCACGGGCGGCGCGTCTGCCGGCCGAAGCCGCTCTGCGACCGCTGCTCGGTGCGCAAGGATTGCGAGTACTATCGCGCCGTGGTCGCGAAGGGATGACCCGCGCGGCGTTCGAGCGGCTGGTGCGCGAAGCGGTCACGCTCATTCCCAGGCGTTTTCGCCGCGAGATCACGAACCTGGCGCTCGTCGTCG
>CAZGLC010000151.1:0-10970 GCA_964526235.1 uncultured Bifidobacteriaceae bacterium | reverse complement strand
GAGAGCGAGCCCGGGGCGGAGCTGCTCGAGGAGATGGAGATCGAGCCGCCCGACACGCTGTACGGCCTGTATCAGGGGACGCCGCTTACCGAGCGGACGTGGGGATACGGCAACACGCTGCCCGATCGCATCGTCATTTTTCAGCGCCCGATTGAAGAGGACTGCGAGGACGAGGACGAGATCCGCGCGGTCATCGGCGAGACGCTGATCCACGAGGTCGGCCACTACTTTGGCCTCAGCGAAGAAGAAATCGAGGAGATCGAGGAACGCTACTGGCGCGGCGAGACCGCCGACGACGACGCCGGCTAGGAAGCGCTTCGGCCAGCACTTCCTCGAGCCGGCCTGGGTGGCCAAGGTCGTCGACGCGATCGGCCCCGCGGCCGGTGACACGTTCCTCGAGATCGGACCCGGCCGCGGCGCGCTGACCGCCGCGCTGGCGCCGCGGGTCCGCCGCGTCATCGCCGTCGAAATCGACCGCGACCTCGCGGCCGCGCTCCCCGCTCGACTGCCCGGAAACGTCCGCCTGGTCACGGCGGATTTCCTCCACGCCGACCTCGACGCGCTCCTGCGCGAGGAACCCGCGCCGCTGCGCGTCGCCGGCAACCTGCCCTACAACGTGGCGTCGCCCATTGTCTTCCGGCTCCTCGACGCCGCTGACGAGGGGCGCCGCTTCCGCGACGCCGTGGTCATGCTGCAGAAGGAGGTCGCCGACCGGCTCGTCGCCGCGCCCGGCGATGAGGGGTATGGCGCGCTCGCCATCCAGGTGCAGCTCGTCGCGGATGTCGATCGACTGCTCGCATTGCCGCCAGGCGCGTTTCGCCCGCCGCCGAAGGTGACCTCCGCGCTCGTGCGCCTGCGGTTCCGCGCGCCGGCCGCCGACGTGGGCGACCGCGCCGCATTCGAGCGCCTCGTTCGGGGGCTCTTCCAACAGCGGCGCAAGACGCTTCTCAATGCGCTGCGTCCGATCGTCGCTTTGTCGGGGCGTCCCGCCGATCAACTTCTTGAGAACGTAGGACTTAACCCGTCCAGGCGGCCCGAGACGCTCACGATTCAGGAGATGGCCCGTCTTGCGCGAGCTGTGCTATAGTTTTGCCCGGAAGTCGTTGAGCCCGCCAGACTTTCAGGCGATCCCAGCCGCCTGACATCGCCACCGTGACCCGCCCGGGTCGCGAGTGCGCGAACAAACGTACGTTATGTGCCCCGAAGCTGGGATCCGCATGGATCAGTCCGCTGTACCCGCCGTGTCGCCGGGCACGCTCGAGATCGTTCCCCTCGGCGGCCTCGGCGAATTCGGCATGAACATGATGGCGATGTCGTATGAGGACACCACGATCCTCATCGACGCCGGTGTCATGTTCCCCGATCCCGACCAGCTCGGCGTCGACCTGATCATTCCCGATCTCACCTACGTCGAAGCGCGGCGCCCGTACGTGAAGGCGCTCGTGCTGACCCACGGCCACGAGGATCACATCGGCGCAGTGCCGCACGTCATGCCGCTCTTCGACGGCCCTGTGTACGGCACGGCGATGACGCTCGCCCTCATCGAGCCGAAGCTCGAAGAGCACGCGCTCGACCCGGCGGATCGGCTCAAGGTCGTCAAGCCGCGCGATGTCGTGACCATCGGGCCGTTCACGGTGGAGTTCATCCGCGTCACCCACAGCATGCCCGACTGCGTCGCGCTGGCGATCACGACGCCGGTCGGCGTCGTCGTGCACACGGGTGACTTCAAGATCGACCAGACGCCGATCGACGGCGAGCACTTCGACCTTCACCGGTTCGCGGAGCTGGGCCGGCGGGGCGTGCTCGCCCTCTTTGCCGACAGCACCAACGTGGACCGCAAGGGCTTCACGGGGCCGGAGATCGAGGTGATCGACGCTTTCGAGGAGCTGTTCACGAGCACCCACGGCAAGCTGGTCGTTGCCACTTTCTCGTCGAGCGTCTACCGGATGCAGGTTCTGGTCGATCTCGCCGTGCAGTTCGACCGGCGCGTGGCGTTCGTCGGCCGCAGCATGGTCAAGAACGCCGAGATCGCGCAGCGCCTCGGCTTCCTTCACATCCCCTCAGGCGTGCAGATCCGCGACTCGGACGTGCCCGGCTACGCCTCGCAGGACGTACTCTGCATCGCGACCGGCTCGCAGGGTGAGCCCCAGGCGGCGCTCCCGCGCATCTCGATCGACGACCATCGCTTCGTGCGGCTCGGCCCCGACGACACCGTCGTCTTGTCGGCGCGCGCGATTCCCGGCAACGAAAAGGCGATCGCCCGGACGATGAGCCACGTGGCGCGGCGGGGCGCCGACGTCGTGACCGACGCGATCAAGCACGTCCACGTCTCCGGGCACGGCAGCGCCGAGGAGCTGAAGCTCGTGCTGTCGCTCGTGCGGCCCCGCTACTTCGTCCCGGTTCATGGCGAGTACCGCCACCTCTCGCATCACTCGCGCCTGGCGCAGCGGGTGATGGGCGGCGTCGAGCCGAGGCTGCAGGTGCTGCTCGCGGAGAACGGCGACACCATCCAGTTCGACCAGCGCGGCGGCCGTATTGCCGGCAAGGCGCCCGCGGGCCGCGTGCTCATCGACGTCACGCGCATCGGGGAGGTGGGCGACGAAGTGCTGCGCGACCGCCGCCACCTGGCCGGCGACGGCGTCGTCGTGGCGGTCGTCGCGATCAACCGGCAGACCGGCGCGCTCGTCGGGGATCCCGAGATGGTCGCGCGCGGCCTCGTCGTGGCCGAAAGCGAGGCCGCGTCGATCTTCCGCGACGCCGCCGCGGTGGTGGCCGAGTGCATCGCCAGCTCGAGCGTCGAGGAGCGGACCGATCAGGGGCTGATGACGGAGAAGCTCCGCGGCGAGCTGCGGCGGTTCTTCAAGAAGCGTTCGGGGCGGCGTCCGCTCGTGCTGCCCATCCTGATGGAGATCTGATGGCTGACTCGACTCTGTCGCGCCGCATCAGCGAATTCGCCGGTGTGGCGCTGTTCGCGATGGCGCTGATCTGGCTGATTGCGCTCGTGACCTACGAGGCGACCGACCCGGTCTGGTTCTTCACGACCGAGGCGAGCCGTCCGCCGGCGAACTTCGTCGGCCGCGTCGGCGCGTTTCTGTCCGAGCTGTCGTTCCAGCTGTTCGGCTACGCGTCGTATCTGCTGCCGGTCGTCATTGCGGCGGCGGGCTGGCATTACTTCTGGTGCCAGCCGCCGCAGGCGGCCTACACGAAGCTCGTCGGCGCCGGGCTCTTCTTCGGCTCCGCCAGCGCGTTTCTCAGCCTCGTGTTCGGCAGCACAGAGGTCGCCGGCCCCTCGACCGCGCTCGGGGCAAGCAAGACGTTCCACGCGGGCGGCTCGCTCGGCACATGGACGGGCGCCGCGCTGTCGGAGTACTTCAACCGCACCGGCTCGATCATCGTGCTCCTGACGTTCATGGCGCTGTCCGTGATTCTGGCGACGCACTTCTCGTTCGGCCAGCTCTTCGCGCGCGCCAGCGAACAGTCGCGGGATCTCTCGGCGCGCAGCATGGGCTCGATGCGGCAATGGCTCGAACGCCGCCGCAAGGAGCGCGAGAGGCGGATCGAGCCGGGATCCGGGATCCCGAATCCGGGATCCGGGCGGATCGCCGCGGCGTCGCCCGGCGACGCGGCGCCTTCACCGGCCGCGACACGCACACCGCAGATCGCGCCCCCGATCGCGCGGCGGCCCGAACCCGGAACCCGGAACCCGGAACCGTCCGGATCCCGCATCCCGGATCCCGGATCCCGGATCCCGGCCGATCCGTCGCCGGCGAAGCCTGCTCCCCGGAAGCAAGGTGCGTTCACGCTGCCGCCGGTCTCGCTCCTGGATGCGCCGAAGACCGAGCGGAAGATCGACGAGCGCGAGCTGATGGAAGGCGCGCGGCAGCTCGAGGACAAGTGCCGCGAGTTCGCCGTTGAGGGGCAGGTCGCGCAGATCCATCCCGGCCCGGTCGTGACGACGTTCGAGTTCAAGCCGGAGGCGGGCGTCAAATACAGCAAGATCACGAGCCTGGCCGAGGACCTCTGTCTGGCGATGCAGGCCGAATCGGTGCTGATCGACCGCATCGCGGGCAAGTCGACCGTCGGCATCCAGATTCCGAACCCGAACCGCGAGACGATTTCACTCCGCGAACTGCTCGAGTCGGACGCGTATCAGCGGTCGCTGTCGAGGCTGACCCTCGCCCTCGGCAAGACGATTCACGGCGAGCCCTACGTCACCGACCTCGCGTCGATGCCGCACCTGCTCATCGCCGGCTCGACGGGCACCGGCAAATCGGTCGGGCTCAACGCGATGCTCACCAGCATCCTCTACCGCGCCACCCCCGACGAGGTGCGGCTGATTCTGATCGACCCGAAGCGGCTTGAGCTCGGCATGTACGAGGAGATCCCGCATCTCCTCACGCCGGTCGTCGTCGACCCGAAGAAGGCGGCCAATGCGCTGCGCTGGGCGGTGCACGAGATGGAGGAGCGGTACAAGACGCTCGCCGCCGAAGGCGTCCGGAACATCGACCAGTACAACCGCAATATCCGCCTGGCGCTCGCCGAAAGCGCGGTCCGCGATGCCGACGCCGCCAGGCCGCTGCCGTTCATCGTCGTGGTGATCGACGAGCTGGCCGACCTCATGATGGTCGCGAGCAATGAGGTCGAGGAGTCGATCGCGCGCCTGGCGCAGATGGCGCGCGCGGTCGGCATCCACCTGATTCTGGCGACGCAGCGGCCGTCGGTCGACGTGATCACCGGCCTCATCAAGGCGAACCTGCCGTCGCGCATCTCGTTCCGCGTGTCGTCGAAGACCGACTCGCGCACCATTCTCGACGCCAACGGCGCCGAGCAGCTGCTCGGCCGCGGCGACATGCTGTTTCTGCCGCCCTCGTCGTCGCGGTGTATCCGGCTGCACGGGCCGTACATCTCCGAGCAGGAGTCGGCGCGCCTCGCCAGCTTCCTGCGCAAGCAGGGCAAGCCGGTCTTCAACGAGACCATTACCGCGGAGGACGACAAGAGCGGCCCCGACGCGCTCAACTTCGAGAAGGACGAGCTCTACGACGAAGCCTCGCGCATCGTCGTCGGCACCGGGCAGGCGTCGATCTCGTATCTCCAGCGGAAGATGCGCATCGGGTTCAGCCGCGCCGCGCGCCTGGTGGACATGATGGAAGCCGAGGGCCTGGTGTCGCCCGGCGCAGGCGGCAAGCCGCGCGAGGTGCTCGTCGATCGCAATTACTTCGAGGAGGTGGATGCGCAGCTTCGCTAGGACGCTCGGCGCGGCGCTGGCGCTCGCCATGGCGTTCCCGGCGGCCGCCCAGGATGCGCAGGGTCTCTACACGGAAGCCCTCGCGCGCGAGAAGGAGCTGCGCCGCGACATGGACCTGGCGCCGCAGATGCGCGCGCAACCGCCGGGTGAGGCGTCGGCCGCGCTGCTGACGCGCATTCGCGAGGACGTGGCGCGCTACGAGACCATCCAGCGGCGCTTCCCGCGAAGCGGCTACAGCGATAACGCGCTCTGGCAGGCGGCCGTGCTGGCCGGCGACGCGTACTGGCAGTTCGGCGACACGCGCGATCGCGCCGAGGCGCTGCGTCTCTTCGAGCGCCTGACGGCGCAGTTCCCGTCGAGCTCGCTCGTCGCCCAGGCGGCCGGGCATGTGACGCGCCTGAACGGCGCCGACAC
The DNA here is from genome assembly GCA_964526235.1 of uncultured Bifidobacteriaceae bacterium. GTDB lineage: Bacteria > Acidobacteriota > Vicinamibacteria > Vicinamibacterales > UBA2999 > MELF01. Next base: position 5,311 of record CAZGLC010000151.1, on the reverse strand, counting down.
CGGGTCCCAGGGATCGACGCTGAAGGCGATTCGCCGCGAGGCGCTCCCCGACGCGCTCCGTGTCACGCTCGAGCTCGAGCGCGAGGCGGTGTTCCACGAGGAGCGCCTCGATGGCCCTCCCCGCGTCTTCATCGACCTGCGGAACACCCAGGCGGTGGAGGGCCTCAAGGACGCGACCGTCCCCTTCCCGGACGACGTGGTCCGGCAGGCGCGAATCGGACGGCAGGCGGACAACCGCACGCGCGTCGTCTTCGATCTCGACGGCGCCGGCCGGTACAGCGTCTATTCCCTGTACAACCCGTACCGGATCGTCATCGATTTCGAGCGCACGAAGGACACGAAGACGCTTAGTGCCGCAAAGGACGCGAAGGCCGCAGCGCCGCCGCCCGCCGCGGCCGCCGCCAACACGCGCGGCGGCTTTTCCCTGTCGCGGCAGCTCGGGCTCGGCGTATCGCGCATCGTGATCGATCCCGGCCACGGCGGACACGATCCGGGCGCGCGGGTGCGCGGGCTCCATGAAGCGGAGCTGGTGCTCGACGTCGCGCTGCGGCTCGAGAAACTGCTGCTCGAGGAGCCGGGCGCCCAGGTCGTCCTCACCCGGCGGACCAACGCCTATGTGACGCTCGACGAGCGTACGGCCATTGCCAATCGCGCCAGCGCGGATCTGTTTCTCTCGGTGCACGCCAACGCCAGCGGCAACGCGGGCATCCGCGGCTTCGAAACCTACTTCCTCAACTTCGCGCCGAATCCCGAGGCGGAAGCGATTGCGGCTCGCGAGAATGCCGGCTCGTCGCGCACCATGGGGAACCTGCCCGACCTCGTCAAGACGATTACGCTGAACAACAAGCTCGACGAGTCGCGCGACTTCGCGACGATGCTGCAGGCCTCGCTCCACGAGCGGCTGCGGAAGGTCGACACCAACGCGCGCAATCTGGGCGTGAAGCAGGCGCCCTTCATGGTCCTCATCGGCGCGACGATGCCGAGCGCGCTCGCCGAGATCTCGTTCCTCACCAACGAGGACGACGCCGCGCTGCTCCGGAGCGGGGGCTACCGCCAGCAGATCGCCGAGGCGTTGTTTGCGGGGATCATGAAATATCAACAGGCGCTAAAAGCGGCGACGCCTGCTCCAGTTCTGCGTTCAGGGTTCTGAGTTCCGGGTTCGTGTTCTGGGTTCAAGCGCGTAACGTGCCAAATGAGCCGCGCGCGACCATGAGCCAGCGCGCGTCGGCTCCATTTGGGGGTTAGGCTGCACAGTTTCGATGATCGAGTAGCGCCGCCACGTCGGCCCGAGCATTCTGAGCCGCTATTCGTCTCGATGCCACCGCCGGTCCGGTCTGGCAACGCTGAGACGCGATCAACTACGTCCTCTCAGGAAGTCTGCGATTAGCTGCTTCACAACATCCGCCGTGTTGGACCCTTCCTCCCTGCTCACGTGCCGAAGGTGCTCAAGCATTTGGTTTTCACCAGGCCCGACGAAGTGAACCTCGAGACTGCGGACCGGCAGGGTCGCGACGTGCGTGAAATCTGACTCTGGAAACGCCCAAAAGCAGGTCCTGCACGTCGCGAGTACCTTTGGTTCGCGATTTGGGCAGTGCTCACATTCCCAGCTCTTCTTTCTTTGGTGGGAGCCGCAAAGAGGCTGGAAGTCTGCGACAAGCAACTCTTTCGCTTCGCCAGCCACGATGTAAGGAATTCGGTGGTCTAATGACAAGCTCTTCGCCGGATACGATGTGCCACAGAGGTTGCACCGAGATCCATGTTTCTCAAGTACTCCGGCACGGAATCTTGGAGGAAAGATGCGGCGTCCTGCTGCTGCCTGAAGCTCTGCTTCCGCCGAGTCCGCAAGCGAGTAGATTGCCATGCGCGCGCCCGTTGTCGGGTGCTTGCCGAAGGCGACCTTCAGCTTTACGCCGCTTTCTTTCAGGTCTTGCGCCGCTCTCGGAGGCTGGTCGTAACCAAGCTGGCCCAGTTCGTACGTGCTGACGCTACCATTCTCAAGAATCTTTTCGAGAACGGCTCGTGGGCGCTTGCCGAGGTTTTCCAGCAGCGCGGCGTAAGCCTTCCTTCGCTCTCTCGACAGGGCCATTTTCAAATTCGTCGAACAATGCCGTCAGCGTCAGTCCCAGCGCCTTCGACAGACGCACCAAATTCAGCAGAGCGAGATTCCGTTCGCCTCGCTCGATTCCGCCGACGTACGAACGGTCGAGCCCGGCTGCGAAGCCAAGCTGCTCCTGCGACAGCGACCGAGCCTTCCGGAGCCGACGCACTGTCGAACCGAAAGCGACGAGTTCTCGGATAGTGGGCGGTCGCTGCACAATGGGCTTGAAATCGTCTGCGGGCTATGAGTATCATGGCGACGGCGCCGTGCCTCAACGGACTATGGGTAGCAATCTGAGAGCGGACGAATCGGCTCAGCTGACCGTTCTAGACCTGTACTGCGGGTTTGGCGGACTGAGCCTGGGTTTTGGCCTAACGGGTGCCTTTGAGACGATCGGTGGAATTGACTGCTTCGACTGGGCTGTCCGAACGTTCTACGCGAACCATCGCTGCGCGCCTCGCCTGATTTCCCAGCCGCATGACCTATCGACGCTCGAGCCGAGAGACGTTCTCGATGATCTCGGCCAAGTCCCAGACGTTGTCGTCGGTGGCCCGCCGTGTCAGGGGTTCAGCGATGCCGGGAGGCGGCTCACGGACCTCCGCGACGATGCTCGGAACAGCCAAGTGTTCCACTTTTTCAGGTTCATCCGGGACCTTCGCCCAGCAGCGTTCGTAATGGAGAACGTTTCAGGGATTCTGCGAACTGGGCAGTCGCGCAAGCATGAGCTAATCGACCTCTTGGTGTCTGAATACCGGGGCCTTGGCTACGCCGTCGAGTGGAAGGTGATTAACTCAGCGCAGTATCGAGTGCCACAGAATCGCAGGCGCTTTTTTCTCGTTGGTCTTCGCGACTCGAAGCGGCCATTCGTCTTTCCTCCGGCGGTTAGCGACGACGGAAATGGGCTCTTTGGTGAACCGCCGCTTACCGTCTTCGATGCCCTCAGCGATATTCCGAGTCCGCAAGACAACGAACCGCAACCGTATGAGTCCGAGGCGCGGACACCGCTGCAGCGGTTTCTGAGAATCGGCTCGGCGGGACTGTACAATCATCTCGACACTGTTCATTCGCCGCAGATGGTGTCGCGTCTTGAAGCTCAGCCCGTTGGCACGAGGCTGTATCCGAACTGGAACCACTCTTGGTATCGCCTTGACCCTTCGCGTCCTTCACCGGCGGTAAAGGAGAATCACCGAGCGCCGTTCGTGCATTTCGCTGAAGCACGTGCGACATCGCCAAGAGAATGTGCTCGCCTTCAGACCGTTCCAGACCGATTTCGGTTTCTTGGAACCAAGACAGCACAGCTAATCATGGTCGGCAATGGGGTGCCGGCAATAATGGCTGCCCATATTGCAACCGAAGTTGCCCGGCAGGGCTTTCAGCGGCGGCCCCCCGTCGCTTGGGACGTAGATTCCAACCCCCTCTTGTCGGCGGCACCCGCGCTCGTGCCTTGAAGGAATCGCAGAAGCTTCGCTCGTAGAGTACCCTGGTTTCGCGTCTGGCATTCCCAGATGACAAGGATTCGATAACCTTGACGCCGGAGTTTGCGTTGCACTTGTGCGTCGCGCATACGGTTCTTCTGAAACTTGGTGCGCCAGTAGGCCAGCCGGGTCTTGGGGCGCTGAGCGAACCGGCAATTTGCGTGCTGGTGCCAGAAGCACCCGTGGACGAACACGACCCGGCGGTGTTTGAGCACGATATCCGGACTCCCAGGCATGTTGGTTGCGCATGTCTCTATCCGATGTCCAAGTGCGACCAGGAGACTCCGCACCCGGAGCTCGGGTCGCGTCCCAGAAGACCTGACTCGTCTCAGTCGGCTACTATGGGAATCGGCTAAGGAAATGCGGCTCATAGGAGGGCCAGCGCGTGGCGAAGAAAGTTCGTCAGTTCTGTGACGCTTGCAACCAAGTTACCACGCAGGTGCGTCAGGCCGACTCCAACAAGTGGACATGCCTCTGCTGTGAGAGCGCAAAGTTCAGATGCGAAGTGACCACAGAGGAGATTCAGAAGCGCAACAAGAAAAGAGACCGCCTGAACCTCACGTTCTAATCCCCTTGCCACGTGAGTTGCCGTGCCCACCTGGCATTACTGGGGACCGTGATAGGGCGTCGCTGCACAAGGCGCGTTGCGGGTTGCGTCCGGTCTCTGCCGTGCAGCCTAACGCCCCGGTTCAGCGGCGGGCCGCGCAGCGGACCGTCCGCTGCAACCGGTTGTTAGCGGGCCCTCGCCTCCTTCCCCGGAGCCACACAACCCTACGGTACCTGCCGCAGCCAGTCTTCCAGGTACTGCTCAATACGCTCGATTTCCGGCTCGGGAAGAAGGTTCGCATGGGCGATGACATTCCGGGAGCGTTCAAGCTCGTCCAGCCTCTGCTTGACCCAGTGTTGATTCGGGAAGAGATCTTCGAACTCGGCCCACTCATTGATGATGATCGCGGCAAGGTCCCCAAAGAGTGTGAAGTCGATGTCGCGCTGGTACACAGCTTGGTGCCACTTGTTCTTCTCGGTGTCGGCTCGCTTCTGAGCTACCCGCTTGCGGACGTTCTCGGGAACAGCCGTATTCCACCAGGTCGCGCCTTTTCGCTCTTCGAGCCGCTGGGCAACGAGTTCTCGAACGAGGTTCTCAAAACAGTAGAAGATGCTGTAGACGTAGGCCATCTTCTCCGAGCGGTCTTGCATCTCTCGGCTGAAGAACTCTTCGTAGCGGCCAAGCAGCGCTGGTGCTGCGGTCGGCTCCTTTGCGCGCGGGAGGACACCGCCGTCCTCCTGTCGGGCGATCTCGGAGTCCAACAGCAGGCCTTTGAACGCTCGGGCATGAAGAAACTCCGAAAGAGCGCTTCGAGGCATCACAGGAGATGCTCCCTGATACTCTTGAAGATCGCGTCGTACACCGCAACATCTCGAGTCGCCGGAAGGTTGATATAGATCGTGTGCGCAAAGGCCAGCGAAGCAGGCCGCGGCGTCACCTGTTCAAGGGCAGGAGACTCGACTGGCTCCTCTCCGGGGGGCGGCACCTCCGGCTCGGCCGCCTTCTTGAAGTCCCCGAGTGCCGCGAGTGCCTTGAAGGTTGAGGCCATCTTCGCGACAACGGATTGGTCCTTGCCGGTGAGCGGCGCGAGCGAGCGCCCGATGAAAGTCTACTGCCGGCGTCATGTGATCGCCGACTTAAGTGCCGCGGCGCCGAGTGGCGCGAGCGCGCCCGGTTGGTGGTGCGTCGATC
>CAZGLC010000150.1:0-12392 GCA_964526235.1 uncultured Bifidobacteriaceae bacterium | reverse complement strand
CCGGATCCCGGATCCCGGATCCCGGATCCCGGTTTGCACCTCCCGGCGGTAGGGCCTACGAGTCCTCGAATGGAAGCGGCGGTTGCTCGTCCGGTTCGGCCACCAGCTCCGCACCGAGGTTGTGCACGCTGACGCCGAGCAGCCGGATCGGCCGGCGGCCGGCGTCGGTCTTCTCCAGCAGCGCCACGGCGCGCGCCACGATCGATTCCTCGTCGCGCGTCGGGTCGGCGCTGTGGCTGCGGGTAATCGTCGTGAAGTCGTGATACCGCACCTTGATGGTGATGGTGCAGGCGTACCGCTCGCGGCGGACCAGCCACCGCGCCGCGTCGCGCGCCATGTCGGCGATCTCGCGCCGGATCTCGGCGGGGTCGAGGAGATCGCGCGCGAACGTATTCTCCGTCCCTGACGACTTCGGGTCGTGCTCGGCGACGACCGGACGGTCGTCTTCACCGCGCGCGAGCTGCTGCAGCCACTCGGCGAGCGACCCCACCGTGTCGCGCAGCACCCCGGGATCGGCGCTGCGGACGTCCACGAGCTTCTCGATGCCGCGGGCGCGCAGCTTGCGCGCGGTCACCGGCCCGACGCCCCAGAGCGCATCGACGGGCAGACGCTGGAGAAACGATTCGACGCGCTCGGGTGGAATCACGGTGAGCCCATCGGGCTTCTGCCACCCGGAGGCGATCTTGGCGAGGAATTTGTTCGGGGCCACGCCGGCCGACGCCGTGAGGTCAGTCGCCTCGCGAATCTCCGCCTTGAGCCGACGCGCCACGTCGGTGCCGAGCGTTTCGCCCCACGCGTTCTCGGTCACGTCGAGGTACGCCTCGTCGAGCGACAGCGGTTCCACGAGCGGCGTGACGCGGCGAAAGATCTCGAACACCTGCTGCGAGACCGTCCGGTACTTGGTGAAGTCGGGACGGACGATGACGAGCGACGGGCAGAGGCGGACGGCGTGTGCCGTCGGCATGGCCGACCGTACGCCGAACACACGCGCCTCGTAACTGGCCGCCGCCACGACGCCGCGCTGGTCGGGGGCGCCGCCCACGGCCACCGGCTGGCCGCGCAGTTCCGGACGGTCGCGCTGCTCGACCGACGCGTAGAACGCGTCCATGTCGACGTGCAGGATCCGCCTGACGCTTCCGTTCACGCTTCTATCTTCTCTCTTCTCCGTTCGTGTTCAGGTTCACCCGAACCCGGAACCGAACCTGAACACGAACCGAGAAGCAAGAACCCAGAAGTGTGAACGACGGGGAATACAATTGCGCTTGAGTGGGGTGCTGCTTCGGGCGAAAATGCCCAAGGAGTGCCCGGTTCTGACGAGCGCCACGCGACCCGGCGCCACGTCCACGTCGAACGCGGCCGCCAGGTCGAATCCTGCCGCTTCGTCGGTACCGTAACCTGGAAGGGGAATGGTGGGATCCAGCCGTCGTACTTTGAGCCGCATCAGCGCAGCATACCTGCTGTCGGTCGTTCTGATGACGCCGGCCGCGCACGCGCAGGATCCGGCTACACCGCTCCCGCTCGATCCGGCCGTCCGCACCGGGACGCTGCCGAACGGCCTGACGTTCTTCATCCGCCGCAACACACAGCCCGAGAAGCGCGCGGCGCTTCGCCTGGTCGTCAAGGCCGGCTCGATCGATGAGGCGGACGACCAGCGGGGGCTCGCGCACCTGCTCGAGCACATGGCGTTCAACGGGTCGGCGCACTTCAAGTCGGGCGAGCTGGTCAGCTATCTGGAGTCGATCGGATCGCGCTTCGGTCCGGACGTGAACGCGTACACGAGCTTCGACGAAACCGTCTACATGCTCGAGGTACCGACCGACCGCGAAGGCATCCTGGAGCGCGGGCTCGACGCGCTCGGCGATTTCGCCGGCGGCATTTCGCTCGATTCCACGGAGATCGATCGCGAGCGCGGCGTCGTCGTCGAAGAATGGCGCGGCCGCCAGGGGGCCGCCACCCGGATGGAGGCCGTGCAGATGCAGGCGCTGTTCGGCGCCTCACGCTACGTGGATCGGCTGCCGATCGGCCTCCCCGAGGTGCTGAAGTCGTTTCCCGCCGAGCGCCTGCGCGATTTCTATCGCGACTTCTATCGCGCCGACCGGATCGCCGTCGTGGTGGTCGGGGATTTCGATCCCGCCGCGATGGAGACGCTGGTACGACGCCATTTCGGCGCGCTCCCCACGGCGCCGTCGGCGCCGCGCGCGATCTATCCCGTGCCGCTCGATCCCGGGACGCGCTACGTGGCGGTGTCCGACCGCGAAGCGCAGGGGTCGTCGGTGACCGTCGTCTACAAGCGGCCGGGGTCGCTGGTGCGTACGGCCGCGGAGTACCGCGCGTCGGTCGTGCGGTCGCTCGCCTACAGCATGATCAACGCGCGCTTCGCCGAACTCGCGCGCGTGCCGGAGGCACCGTTTCTGCGCGCCTCGGCGGGCGAGTCGTCGCTCGGACGGGACGTCGATACGTTCAGCGTGTCCGCACGCGTTGACGAGGGCAGGATCGAGCGCGGGCTCGACGCGCTCGGGCAGGAATTGGCGCGGTTGCGGCAGCACGGCTTCGGCGCGGCCGAGCTCGAGCGCGCCAGGAAAGACCTGCTGGCCGGCTACGAGCGCGCCTACAACGAGCGCGACAAGGCGCAGACCGGCGGGCTCGCCACCGAGCTCGTCCGCCATGTGCTGTACGAGGAGCCTGCACCCGGCATCGACCGCGAGCTGGAGCTCGTGCGGACGTTTCTGCCGGGAATCACCACGACAGAGGTGAGCGCGCTGGTGCGGACGCTCATTACCGACGAACGCCGGGTCGTGATTGCCGCATTCCCCGAGAAGGCGGGGGTGCGCGCGGCGACCGACGCGAGCCTCCGCGAGGCGCTGTCCGCCGGCGCGGCGGCGCCGGTAGAGCCGTGGCGCGATGAAATTGCCGGGCGCGAGCTGCTGGCCATGCGGCCGACCCCGGGCACCATCCGCGCACGGCGCGAGATCGGCGAGCTCGGCGTCACCGTGCTCACGCTGTCGAACGGCGTGGAGGTGTGGCTCAAGCCGACCGATTTCCGCAACGATCAGATTGCGTTCACGGCGTACGCGCGAGGCGGGACGTCGCTGGCGCCGGAAGCCGACTACCTGGACGCGTCGCTGAGCGCGTCGCTCGTCGGCGTGGCGGGCGTGGGCGGCTTCACGCCGATCGATCTCGACAAGCTGCTCGCCGGACGGATTGCCAACGCGGCGCCGTTCATCACGACGTTTACGCACGGTATCTCCGGCGGGAGCACGCCGCGCGACCTCGAGACCGCGCTGCAGCTCGTCTACCTGCACTTTACGGCGCCGAATCGCGAGGGCGCCGCCTTCACGCTGCTGGCCCGACGGCTCGAGGCGAGCCTGGCCAATCAGGCGCAGAGCCCGGGCGCGGCGTTCGGCGAGAGCGTGCGGCGTCTCAACACGCTGGATCACTACTCGGTGCGCCCCATACGGCCGGAAGATGTGTCGCGCCTGCGCGGCGAGCGGATGTCCGCGTATTACGACGCCCGGTTCACGAACGCCGCCGACTTCACGTTCTTCGTCGTCGGCGCGTTCACGGTCGACGGGATCGCGCCGCTCGTCGAAACCTACCTGGCGTCCCTGCCGTCGAAGGGACGGGCCGAGGCGCAGGCGCGCGATCTGCACTTCCAGTTCCCGCCCGCGATCGCGCGCGAGACGGTCCGCAAAGGGCAGGAGCCGCGCAGTCAGACCGCCATTACGTTCTTTTCGGATCCCGGCCTCGACGAGCTCGAGTCGCACCGGCTGCGAGCCGCCACGACTGTCCTGCAGATGCGGCTGCGCGACGTACTCCGCGAGGAGCTGAGCGGCACGTACTCCGTCAGCGTCACCCACGCCGACACGGCGCCGTTCCCGGGATACGGCACGACGACGGTGCAGTTCGGCAGCTCGCCGGAGAACGCGGAGCGGCTCACGAACGTCGTGCTGGCCGAAGTCGAGCGGCTGCGGCGCGAGGGTCCGGCCGTCGCCGACGTGCAGGCCGTGAAGGAGACCGAGAAGCGCGAAATCGAGACGGCGCTGCGCCAGAACGGCTACTGGCTGAACTCGCTGCAGGCGACGCACATGCTGGGGCGTGATCCCCTGCGGATCCTCCAACGGCTCGAGCGGGCGGAATCGCTGACGCGCGACAACATCCACGACGCCGTCCGGAAGTACTTTCCGCCCGATCGCTATACGGTGGTCACACTGATGCCCGAGACCGCACCCGCGCCCGTCGCGGCGCGCTGAGGAGGTTGCCGTGCGCGAGATCGTCATGATGGGTCTCATCGCCGTCCTGTTCGCGTCCTGCAGCGCACCGCGCGAGGAGACGCCGGCGGCGGCCAAGGAGCTGGCGCCGACGGGGCGTCTGCGTGCCGGACTGAACTTCGGCAACGCGCTGCTCACCGGCAAGGACCCGGCGACCGGCGAGGCGCGCGGCGTCGCGGCCGATATCGCGCGGGAACTCGGGACGCGGCTCAACGTTCCGGTCGACATCGTGGCGTACGAATCGGCCGGCGCCCTGGCCGATGCGGCCTCGAGCGGGGTGTGGGACATCGGCTTCCTCGGCGCCGAGCCGCAGCGCGCGAGCGTGATCAGCTTCACGGCGGCGTACGCCGAGATCGAATCGACGTATCTCGTCCCGCCGGGGTCTCCGCTGCAGCGCGTCGAAGAGGTCGACCGCGACGGCGTGCGCATCGCCATCGCGGCGAAGAGCGCGTACGACCTGTATCTCACTCGCACGCTGCAGCATGCGCGGCTCGAGCGCACCGACGGCGCCGACGCGGCGTTCGCGAAGCTGGTGGGCGAGAAGATGGACGCCATGGCGGGCCTCCGGCCGGCGCTCGTCGGCTACGCGGAAAAGCTGCCCGGGTCGCGCGTGCTCGACGGGCGCTTTACGACGATCCAGCAGGCGATCGGCACGCCCGTGGGGCGCGACGCAGGCGCCGCGTATCTGCGGGCGTTCGTCGAGGACCTCAAAGCGAACGGCTTCGTGGCGCAGGCGATTGAGCGCAACGGCGTCCGCGGCCTGACGGTCGCGCCGGCGGCCGGCGCCGAATAGGCCGGCGGCCGGGATGCGCGAGCTCGCCGGCGAGCTGCGAGCGGAGGTGGACGCGGCGCATGCGCGCCTCCGAGCGATCGACGAGCCGGCGGCATCAGCCGATCGCGGCGCCGGCACGTGGGTCCGCAAAGAAATCCTTGGACACCTGATCGACTCCGCAGCGAACAACCATCAGCGCTTCGTGCGCGCCCCCGCCGGTGGCGCTCGAGTGGCTGATGCGCGACTACCTGCGTCACCTGCAGCATCACCTCGCGCAGATTCTCGCGTAGGCGCCCTGATATACTCGGAATTTCGGGGCCCACCAGAACGCGATGCAATACATCTACACGATGAAGGGGCTCGGGAAGGTTCATCCTCCCGATACCGTCGTCCTCAAAGACATCTGGCTGTCGTTTTTCCCCGGCGCGAAGATTGGCGTGCTCGGGTTGAACGGCGCGGGCAAGAGCTCGCTGCTCAGGATCATGGCGGGCGAGGATCACGAGTTCATCGGCGAGGCGTTCGCGGCCGACGGGATCTCGGCCGGGTTTCTGCCGCAGGAGCCGCGGCTCGACCCGTCGAAGACCGTGCTCGGCAACGTGGAGGAGGGCGTCGCCGAGATCAAGGCGCTGCTCGACCGCTTCGACGCGCTCAATGCGAAGCTCGGCGAGGAGCTGTCGCCCGAGGAGATGAACAAGGTCCTCGAGGAGCAGGGGCGCCTGCAGGACCGGATCGAGGCGGTCAACGCGTGGGACATCGACTCGCAGCTCGAGCTCGCGATGGACGCGCTGCGGTGTCCGCCAGCCGATGCGGACGTCTCGACGCTGTCGGGCGGCGAACGGAGGCGCGTGGCCCTCTGCCGCCTGCTCCTTCGCTCGCCCGATCTCCTGCTGCTCGATGAGCCGACCAACCACCTCGACGTGGAATCGGTCGCCTGGCTCGAGCGGTTCCTGAAGGACTACAAGGGGACGGTCGTCGCCGTCACCCACGACCGGTATTTTCTCGACAACGTCGCGGAGTGGATCCTCGAGCTCGATCGCGGATCCGGTATTCCGTGGAAGGGCAACTATTCGTCGTGGCTCGACCAGAAGCAGCAGCGGCTGGCGCTCGAGGAGAAATCGGAAACCAAGCGCCAGAAGACACTGCAGCGCGAGCTCGAGTGGATCCGGCTGGCGCCGCGCGCGCGGCAGGCCAAAGGGAAGGCGCGGCTCAACGCCTACGAGCAGCTGCTCAACGAAGACACCGCGCAGAAGCTCGAACAGGTGGAAATCTACATTCCGCCCGGGCCGCGCCTGGGTGACCTCGTCGTCGAGGCGCGCGGGCTGCGCAAGGCGTACGGCGACCTGCTGCTGTTCGACGATCTCACCTTCACGCTGCCGCGCGGCGGCATCGTCGGCGTGATCGGTCCCAACGGCGCCGGCAAGACGACGCTGTTCCGGATGATCACCGGGCCGGAGAAGGCGGACGCGGGCACGCTGCGGCTCGGCGAGACGGTGCAGCCCGGATACGTCGATCAAAGCCGCGACGCGCTCGATCCGAACAAGAGCGTCTGGGAAGAGATCTCGGGCGGCGAGGACGAGCTGCAGGTCGGCAAACGGCCGGTCGCGTCGCGGGCGTACGTCTCGTGGTTCAACTTCAAGGGCGCGCAGCAGCAGCGGAAGGTCGGGACGCTCTCCGGCGGCGAGCGCAACCGGCTCCACCTTGCCTAGCTCTTGCGGCGCGGATCGAACCTGCTGCTGCTGGACGAGCCGACCAACGACCTCGACGTCGACACTCTGCGGGCCCTCGAGGAGGCGCTCCTGAACTATGCGGGCTGCGCGGTCGTCATCAGCCACGACCGATGGTTTCTCGATCGGATCGCGACGCACCTGCTGGCCTTCGAGGGTGAGAGCCGTGTCGTCTGGTTCGAGGGCAATTATCAGGACTACGAAGCCGATCGGCGGCGGCGCCTGGGCGCCGAGGCAGACCGGCCGCACCGGATCAAGTACCGAAAGCTCACACGTTGACACTGGAGGATCCTATGAACGCAGAACAGGCTAAGGCTGCCGCCGACGCCGTTGCCGGCATGTGGGAAGGCGAATTCCGCGCGACCTGCGAGGTGCTCGCGGCGGTGAACACAGGCAATCGGGATTACAAGCCCGACGCGAAATCGCGCACGGCGTGGGAGCTCGCCACGCACATCGCCACCGCCGACATCTGGTTCGTCGACAGCATCGTCAAAGGCACGTTCGAGTACGACCCCGAGAAGGCCAAACAGGCCGAAGCGGCGTTCAACTCCATCGACGACGTGCTGGCGTTCTACAGGAAGACCTTTCCCGACAAGCTGAAGGCGCTGCGTGCGCTGCCGGCCGACAAGATGGCGGAAACGATCGAGTTTTTCGGCATGATGAAGATGCCGCGGGCCAGCTTTGTCATCATGGCGAACAATCACAGCATCCATCATCGCGGACAGCTCGCCGCTTACCTCCGCGCGATGGGCTCCAAGGTGCCGAACATCTACGGCCCCAGCGCAGACGCCGAGCCGGCCCTGGCCTGACGCGCGCCGGACCGCGTGTTCTCCGATCTTCGCGCCTTCCTCGACCGCCTCCGCCGCGACGACGACCTCGTCACGGTGGAGGCGCCCGTCGATCCGCATCTGGAAGTCGCGGAAATCCACCGCCGCGTCGTCGCCGCCGGCGGCCCGGCGCTGCTCTTCAGCAACGTCGCTCGATCCGATTTCCGTCTCGTGACAAACCTGTTCGGCACCGCCCCTCGCGCGGAGCTCGCCTTCGGCGAGCGGCCGGTGCGGTTGATACGCCGCGTCGTGGAGCTCGTCGAGACGCTGCTGCCTCCGAGCCTGCCCGGACTGTGGGGCGCGCGAGACGTCGGACTCGAGCTGCTCAAGGTCGGCACGCGGCGCGTGGCGAAGGGCCCGGTCATGGAGCACGTCTCGACGAGCCTCGGGCTCGATCGGCTGCCGGTCCTCACGTGCTGGCCGGAGGACGGCGGGCCCTTCATCACGCTGCCGCTCGTCTACACACAGCATCCGGATCGACGAGGGCACAACCTGGGCATGTACCGCATGCAGGTGCACGGGCCGCGGACGACCGGCATGCACTGGCAGATCGGCAAAGGCGGCGGCTTCCATTACGCCGTGGCGGAGGCACGAGGGCAGCGGCTCCCGGCCACCGTCTTTCTGGGCGGGCCTCCGGCGCTGATGCTCGCGGCGGTGGCGCCGCTGCCCGAAAACGTTCCCGAGCTGTTGCTGGCGTCGCTCATTGCGGGCGAGCGCCTGCCGGTGATTGCCGGCCAGGGCCCGCATCCGCTCATCGCCGACGCGGAGTTCGCACTCGTCGGGGACGTGCCGCCCCACGTCCGGCAGCCGGAGGGGCCGTTCGGCGATCACTACGGCTACTACTCGCTGCGGCACGACTATCCGATCTTCGAGGTGAAGCGGATCGCCCACCGTGCCGGCGCGATCTTTCCGGCCACCGTCGTCGGCAAGCCGCGGCAGGAGGATTTCTACGTTGGCGACCTGCTGCAGGAGCTGCTGTCGCCGCTGTTTCCGCTCGTGATGCCGGCAGTCGAGAAGCTCTGGTCCTACGGCGAGACGGGCTATCACTCGCTGGCCGCGGCCGTCGTCAAACAGCGCTATAAGCGGGAAGCCATGGCGAGCGCGTTCCGGATTCTCGGCGAAGGACAGCTGTCGCTCACGAAGTTCCTGCTGGTGACCGATCGCCACGTCGACGTGAAAAACTTTCGCGCGACGCTCGAGCACATCCTGGCGCGCACGAATACCGAGACCGACCTGTATATCTTTTCGAACCTGGCGATGGACACGCTCGATTACACCGGGCCCGCGGTCAACGAAGGATCAAAGGGCGTGTGGCTCGGGCTGGGCGATGCGGTACGGTCCCTGCCGCGCCAGTTCACCGGCTCCGCGCCGGCGGGAGTCACCGACGTGCGCGTGTTCTGCGGCGGCTGTCTGGTGGTCGGCGCGCCGTCCCACGCGGCGGAAGCGGGGGCCGCGGCACGGCTGGCCGCCGACCCGGCGTTCACAGAGTGGCCGCTCGTCGTCGTCACCGACGAGCCGGCGCGCGCCGCGGCAAGCGCGATCAACTTCCTGTGGACGACGTTCACGCGGTTCGAGCCGGCGGCCGACATCCATGCCGCCGAACGCCGCATCGTCCGCAATCACATTGCCTATCGGGCGCCCATCGTCATCGATGCGCGTCTGAAGCCGGGCTTCCCGAAGGAGCTGAGCTGCCGCGACGACATCGCGCAGCTCGTCACGCGGCGGTGGAAGGAGTATTTTCCGTCGCGCGACGTGGAGATGGGCGATGCCGAGCGCGCGCATCTCGACTGACGCCTGGGTCCAGATATCGTATAAACATATGATATCGTAGGTGTATGCCCAAGAAGGCGATTTCCGTGACGTTGCAGGTGGAGAACCTGACATGGCTGAAGGGCCGGACGCGGACCGGCGCCGCGCGCAGCGTGAGCGGCGTGCTCGATCAGCTGGTGACGGATGCGAGGACGCGCGGCCACGGCGGGGAGATACGCTCCGTGAAGGGAACGATCGACATTGACCCGTCGGATCCGCTGCTCGAGACCGCGGACGAATATATCCGGGCGCTGTTCGAAGAGTCGCTCGCGCGTCCGTTCTTCGTGAAGGAAAAGAAGGCGTCGTACACGGCGGGGAAGCGGTCGCGCACGGCGGGGACGCGGAGACGGCGTGGCTGATGCCGGCGTCCCGGCGGCGGTGACCGACACGCATCCGCTCATCTATTACTCAGGCGGTGGCCGCGGGCTCAGCCCGCGCGCGGCTTCCTTTTTCGAGCGCTGCGAGCGTCAGGAGGCCGTACTCTACATCCCCGCGGTCGTGGTCTGGGAATGCACGTTCCTCGCGCGGAAGGCGCGCGTCAATCTGCGACGGACGCCGCGCGCCTTTTTCGACGACCTCTTCACCAATCCCGCGTTTTATCCGTTCGACCTTACGCCTGAACAGATCTTTATCGCCGACGAAGCGCCGATCGGCCGCGATCCCTTCGACAGCCTTATTTGCGCAGCCGCGCGATCGCTCGACCTGCCGCTCATCACGCGGGATGGGAATATCCAGGACTCAGGAGCGGTTCAGGTGCTCTGGTAAATCGGTGAGCGGGTCTAGTGCAGCGCGTGCGGCGCGGCGAGCGTAAAGGGAGCGATGGCGGCGTCGAATTTCTCCCCGCCCGCCGTGACCATCTGGTAGCTCCCGTGCATCGACCCGACCGGCGTTTTTAGCGGACAATAACTGGTGTATTCGAAGGAGCCGCCGGGCGAGAGCACCGGCTGCTCGCCGACGACGCCCGGCCCCTTCACCCGCTCGACCTCGCCTTCAGCGCTCGTGATGATCCACTCGCGCGAGATGAGCTGCGCGGTCTCGGAGCCGAGGTTGGAAAGGCGCACGTGGTACGCGAAGAGATAATGGTTGTCGCGGGGCGAGCTTTGATCCGAGAGATACGTGCTCTTGACCTGAATCCGGATGCCGCGCGTCGTCGTATCGCTCATGGGGTCTGTCTGATTGTATGGTGAACTTCACCAGCACGCGCACCGGCGAAAAGTCGGGCCGCGGCATTGTCGGGACGCTCGGCACCGACCAGAAGCGGCGCGTGTCCGCCTCGGCCGCATGGCGCGAGGCGCGCGACCTGCTCTGGAAGCACCGCCGCCGGCTCGGCCTGGGCCTGGTGCTCATGCTCGTCGGCCGGGCGACAGGGCTGGTGCTGCCGGCCTCGTCCAAGTGGCTGATCGACGACGTGATCGGCGGGGGGCGTACCGATCTGCTGCTGCCGATTGCCCTGGCCGCGGGGGCCGCGACGCTCGTCCAGGCCGTGACCGCGTTCGCGCTCTCGCAGATCCTCGGCGTCGCCGCGCAGCGCGCGATCGCCGAGATGCGCAAGCGCGTGCAGGCGCGCGTGATGCGCCTGCCGATCCGGTACTTCGACTCCACGCAGACCGGCGCGCTCGTCTCGCGGATCATGACCGACGCCGACGGCATTCGAAATCTCGTCGGCACCGGGCTGGTCCAGCTGGCCGGCGGGATCGTCACCGCCATCATGGGCATGGGCGTGCTGTTCTGGCTGAACTGGCGGCTCACGGCGATCACGCTCCTCGTACTCGGGGCGTTCGGCGGCGGCATGGCGTACGCCTTTCGGACGCTGCGTCCGCTCTTCCGCGAGCGCGGCAAGATCAACGCGGAGGTGACCGGCCGGCTCACCGAAGCGCTCGGGGGCATCCGCATCGTCAAGTCGTACACGGCGGAGCACCGCGAGGCGATCGTCTTCGCGAAGGGCGCGCATCGGCTGCTCCGCAACGTGGCGAAGTCGATGACCGGCGTGTCGGCGACCACCGCGGGCAGCACCGTTGTCGTGGGGATCGTCGGCGTGCTGATGATCTGGCTCGGCGGCCGCGCCATTATCGCCGGCGAGATGACGCTGGGCGATCTCATCATGTACATCTTCTTCATCGGCCTGGTTGCCGCGCCGCTCGTCTCGATCGCCGCGATCGGCACGCAGATCACCGAGGCGATCGCCGGACTGGATCGGATTCGCGAAATCCTCGACATGCCGACGGAAATCGACGAGGACTCCAGCCGCCACCCGATCGACCGGATCCGCGGCGAGGTCGCCTTCGACGAGGTCTGGTTCGAGTACACGCCCGGTCAGCCGGTGCTGCGCGGCGTGTCGTTCCGCGCGGCGCCCGGCACGACGACGGCGCTGGTCGGATCGAGTGGATCAGGGAAGAGCACGCTCATCAGTCTGGTGATGGCCTTCAACCGCCCCACGCAGGGCCGGGTGCTGGTGGACGGGCGCGATCTGGCGAGCGTGAAGCTCATCGACTATCGCGAGCAGCTCGCCTCGGTACTGCAGGACAACTTTCTCTTCGACGGCACGATCGCGGACAACGTCGGCTATGCCAGGCCCGGCGCCACGCTCGACGAGATCGAGGAGGCGTGCCGCATCGCGCACTGCGACGAGTTCATCGAGCGGTGTGCCGACAGCTACCTCACGGTCGTCGGCGAGCGCGGCATCAAGCTGTCGGGCGGCCAGCGGCAGCGCGTGTCGATCGCGAGGGCGATTCTGGCGAACCCGCGCGTCCTCATCCTGGACGAGGCGACCTCGAGCCTCGACAGCGAAAGCGAGCAGATGATTCAGGACGGACTCCGGCGTCTTCGTTCGGGGCGGACGACGTTTGTCATTGCCCATCGGCTGTCGACGATTCGAAGCGCCGATCAGATCCTGGTGCTCGAGGCGGGCGAGAGCGTCGGGCTCGGCACCCACGCGGAACTGATGGAGCTCAACGGCCGCTACCGGCAGCACAACGAGAAGCAGTACCAGTTC
>CAZGLC010000149.1:3061-12460 GCA_964526235.1 uncultured Bifidobacteriaceae bacterium | reverse complement strand
TACCGCGGCACCGGCAACGTCATGATGGCCGGCAACTGGGATGCGACGGTGACCGTCACGCGAGGCGGCCAGACGATCGGCACGCAGAAGTTTCCTGTGGCGGCCCAATGATCGACCGCGTCATCGCGTGGTGCGCGCGGAACCGGTTCCTCGTGTTCACGGGGACGGTGATGCTCACGTCCTGGGGCGTCTGGACGATGAGGGAGATTCCGGTCGACGCGGTGCCGGACATCTCCGACGTCCAGGTGATCGTCTCGACGGAGTGGGCCGGGAGGAGTCCTGACCTCATCGAGGACCAGGTCACCTATCCCATCGTCTCCGCGCTGATCTCCACGCCCCGCGTGCGGAGTGTCCGTGGCTTCACCGACTTCGGCATTTCGTACGTCTACGTCATCTTCGACGACACCGCGGACATGTACTGGGCGCGCAGCCGCGTCGTCGAGTATCTGCAGGGCATTCGCGGCCAGCTGCCGGAGGGCGTCAATCCCGTCATCGGGCCTGACGCCACCGGCGTCGGCTGGGTGTTCGAGTACGCTCTGGTCGACGAGACGGGGCGGCACACCCTCGCCGATCTCCGGGGCTTTCAGGACTGGTATCTGCGCTACTGGCTCGCGTCGGTGCCCGGCGTCGCGGAAGTCGCCAGCATCGGCGGGTTCGTGCAGCAGTATCAGGTCAATCTCGATCCGCTACGGCTGGCCGCGTACGACCTTGGCGTTCGCGACATTGTCGACGCGGTCCGCGCCAGCAACAACGATGTGGAAGGACGGCTCCTCGAGTTTGCCGGCCGCGAGTACATGGTGCGCGGCCGCGGTTACCTGAAGTCGGTCGCGGACATCGAGGAGATCTCGCTCGGCGCAGATGCTCGGGGGACGCCGATCCGCATGACCGACGTGGCGCGGGTCACCCTGGGTCCAGACATCCGGCGCGGCGTCGCGGAGCTCGACGGCCGCGGGGAAGTGGTCGGCGGGATCGTCGTCATGCGCTTCGGCGAGAACGCCCTCAACGTGATCGACGGTGTGAAGGCCAAGCTGCGGGAGGTGCAGGGCGCGATGCCCGAAGGCATGCGGATCGTGCCGACCTACGACCGGTCTGGGCTCATCACCGATTCGCTCGACACGTTGCGGCGGACGCTCGTCGAAGAAGCCGTCGTCGTCTCGCTCGTCATCATCATCTTTCTGTTCCACCTGCGATCGGCGGTGGTGCCCATTCTCGCGCTGCCGATTGCCGTCGCGGCCTCGTTCGTCCCGATGTACTACCTCGGCGTGAGCGCGAACATCATGTCGCTCGGCGGGATTGCGCTCGCGATCGGGGTGCTGGTGGACGCGTCGATCGTGATGGTGGAGAACGCGTACCGGCACCTCTCGGAGCCGCAGGAGGACGGCTCGATGGTGGCCTATGACGAGCAGCCCCGCGTCGCCGTCGCGGCCGCGACGCAGGTCGGCCGCGCCATCTTCTTCTCGCTCGCCATCATCATCGTGTCGTTCGCGCCGGTGTTCCTGCTCGAGGCGCAGGAAGGGCGGATGTTCCGGCCGCTGGCCTTCACCAAGACGTTCGCGATGGTCGCCGCCGCGGTGCTGTCGATCACGCTGGTGCCGGTGCTGATGGCGCTGTTCATCCGCGGACGACGGCTTCGACCGGAATCCGAGAATCCGGTGTCGCGGTTCTGCACCTTTGTGTACGCGCCCGTGCTGAAGCTGGCGCTGCGGTGGCGATGGACCGCGCTGCTCCTGAACTGTGCGGTGGTGCCGCTGACGATCCCGCTCCTGTTCGTCATCGGCAGCGAATTCATGCCGCCGCTGTACGAAGGCTCGCTCCTCTATATGCCCACGTCGCCGCCCGGACTGTCGATTACCGAAGCCACGCGGCTCCTGCAGCAGCAGGACGCGCTGCTCCGGCAGTTTCCGGAAGTCGAGCGGGTGTTCGGCACAGTGGGACGCGGCACCAGCCCGACCGACAACTCGCCGATGGGCATGGTGAATACGACCGTCGCGCTGAAGCCCCGAGACCAGTGGCGCGCTGGACTGACGCTCGAAAAGCTGCAGGGCGACATGGATGCTGCGTTGCAGTTTCCAGGATTTCCGAACGTGTGGACGCAGCCGATTCGGAACCGACTCGACATGCTGCTGACCGGCATCAAGACGCCTGTCGGCATCAAAGTCTTCGGGTCGGACCTTGCCGTCATCCAGCGCATCGGCCAGGACATCGAGCGGGCGCTTCAGGGACTCGACGGGACGCGCAGTGTGTATGCGGAGCGCGTCACGCAGGGGTATTTCACCGACATCGTCATCAACCGCGCCGCCATCGCGCGCTATGGACTGGCGATCGCCGACGTCCAGGACGTCATTCAGTCGGCGCTCGGCGGCGAGAACGTGACGCGGACCATCGAAGGGCGGGAGCGCTATCCGGTCAACGTGCGCTACGCCCGCGAGTTCCGCGAATCGATTCCGGACCTGGAGCGGGTCTTCGTCAAGGCACCGTCCGGCGCACAGATTCCGCTCGGTCAGCTTGCCGAGATTTCATTGACGACCGGGCCGGCGATGATTCGGGACGAGAACGCCCAACTGGCGGGTTACGTGTACATCGATACCGCGACACGCGATATCGGCGGGTATGTCGAGCGCGCTCGCGCCGCCATTGCACAGAATGTCCAACTGCCTCCAGGCTACACACTCCAGTGGACAGGGCAGTACGAGTTCCAGGTGCGCGCACGCGAGCGGCTGCGCATCCTGATTCCGATTGTGCTCTTCATCATCTTCCTGCTGCTGTACATGACGTTTCACTCCGTCGCCGAGGCGACGATCGTGATGCTGTCGGTCGTGTATGCGATGACCGGCGGGGTCATCCTGCAGTGGCTGCTCGGCTACAACTTCTCCGTGGCGGTATGGGTCGGGTACATCGCGCTCTACGGCGTGGCGGTCCAGACAGGCGTCGTGATGGTCGTCTACCTGCACGAGGCGCTCGACAGGCGCCTGCGGCGCGGCGGGGAGGTCACGTCCCAGGACGTCTGGGATGCGACCGTCGATGGGTCGATCCTGCGGCTGCGGCCCAAGTTGATGACCGTCACCGTCGTGATGGCCTCGCTCGTGCCCATCATGTGGAGCACCGGCGTCGGTTCCGACGTGATGAAGCCGATTGCCGCGCCGATCATCGGCGGGATGATCACCTCGACGATTCACGTGCTGATCATCACCCCGGTGATCTTCTTCATCATGAAACAGCGCGCGCTCAGGAAAGGCACCCTGCGGCCGTCGGATATGGCGAATTCGCCCGGGACTTGACACCGCATACTCAAGTAGTCTATTGATTACTTGATTATGGCTGATGCCGCCCACCGCCGCTTCAAGGACAGCCTCTACGGGCAGTTTGCCCGAATCGGAAAGGCCCTCTCCAGCCCCAATCGGCTGGAGCTGCTCGAGCTCCTCGCGCAAGGCGAACGCACCGTCGATTCGCTCGCGGCGGAAATCGGGCTCTCGCTGGCCAACGCGTCTCAGCACCTGCAGGCGCTCCGCCGGGCGTCCCTGGTGGAGACCCGGAAAGAAGGCCTCTACGTCTATTACCGGCTGGCCGATCCCGCCGTCTCCGACCTGTCGAGGGCCATCCGCACCGTCGCCGAACATCGGCTCGCGGAGCTGAATCAAATCGTCCGCGAGCACTTCGGCGACCGCGCGGCGCTCGAGCCCGTGAGCATGGAAGAGCTGCTGGCCCGCGCCCGATCGCAGGAGGTGGTGATTCTCGACACGCGTCCCGTAAACGAGTACGCCGCCGGCCACATCGCCGGCGCGATCTCGGTGCCGGTCGACGAGCTGCAGGACCGCCTCCGTCAGTTGCCCAAGCAGAAGCAGTACGTCGCCTACTGCCGCGGCCCGTATTGCGTCTACGCCGATCACGCCGTCGAGATCCTGCGCGCCAAAGGCCGCAAAGCCAGACGCCTCATCGAAGGCTTCCCCGAATGGCGCGCCGCTGGACACCCGATCGAAACCGGCGCTCCTGTCAGCGTCAGTGAGCAGAGGAGATGACCATGACTGTCGCCAATGTCGACCGCACGGCCCTCGAAATCAAAGTAAAGTGCATGTATTCGGACGTCGCGGCGAATCCGCACGGCGAGTTCCACTTCGAGATGGGACGGACGATGGCCGAGCGGCTTGGGTACACGCCTGCCGATCTGAATCGCATTCCCTCGGACGCCATCGATTCGTTCGCGGGAGTGGGGCACTTCTTTCACCTGGCCAATCTCCAACCCGGCGAGCAGGTGGTCGATCTCGGCAGCGGATCGGGAATGGACAGCTTCATCGCCGCGCTGAAAGTCGGACCCGCCGGACGCGTCGTCGGCGTCGACATGACCGACGCGCAGCTCGCCAAGTCCGCGCGGCTGGCGGACGCACACGGCGTACGCACCGTCACGTACCACAAGGCCTACATCGAGGAGACCGGCCTTCCCGCCGAGTCATTCGACTGCGTCATCTCCAACGGCGTCATCAACCTCGCGGCCGACAAGTCACGCGTGTTTCAGGAAGCCTTCCGGCTGCTGAAGCGCGGCGGCCGTCTGGCGATTGCGGACATCGTCACGGAGGTGCCGCTCCCGGAGAACGTCGTGT
Organism: uncultured Bifidobacteriaceae bacterium; assembly: GCA_964526235.1. Classification (GTDB taxonomy): domain Bacteria; phylum Acidobacteriota; class Vicinamibacteria; order Vicinamibacterales; family UBA2999; genus MELF01. The sequence goes on along the minus strand of CAZGLC010000149.1, from coordinate 7,865 downwards.
GCAACGCGGACCTCTGGGCTGCCTGCATCGGCGGCGCCGCCGAGCAGCAGGACTACCGGACGGCCATCGAAACCGCGGGTCTGCGCATCGAGCGCGTCGAAGACAACAGCGAATACCGGTTCATCTCGGAGCGGGCGCAGAAGGCCACCGCGAAATGGGGCGTCAAGAGCATGTCCATCCTCGCGAGGAAGGGATGATCTTCCGGCCGTTCTACTACGACGACCTGGGCTGCGCGTCGTATCTGCTTGGCTGCGGCACGCTTGGCAGATGCGCGGTCGTCGACCCGCGCGCGGACGATGTGGACGCGTATGTGGCGTTCGCGCGCGCCAAGACAATGCAGATCGCCCACGCGATCGACACGCACGTGCACGCCGACCATCGCTCGGGCGGTGTCGACCTGGCGAACAAGACCGGCGCGACGTACCGGCTGCACGAAACGGCCGACGTCGAGGTCCCCTTCACGCCCATGCGCGACGGGGAGGAGATCGAGCTCGGCAACACGCGCCTGCGTGTCCTGCACACGCCGGGACACTCACCCGAAAGCGTGTCGCTGCTGGTCACCGATTTGAAGCGGGGAAGCGGTCCCTGGTTCGTGTTGACCGGAGACACGCTGTTTGTCGGCGCGGTCGGCCGGCCCGATCTCCCCGGTCGCGCGCGTGAAAATGCGGCGGCGCTCTACACGAGCATCCACGAGAAGCTGCTCACGCTGCCGGACGACATCGAGGTCTACCCGGGCCACTTCTCGGGATCGTTGTGTGGCGCCGGACTCAGTGGAAAGCCGTCGAGCACGATTGCATTCGAGCGGCGATGGAATCCCATGCTGTCGCTCGATCGGGACGCGTTCGTCGCCGCGCTTGCGGATGTGCCGGCGAAACCCGCCGACATGGAGCGCATCCTTCTGGCCAACCGCGGTGAGCGCCGCATCGAGACGCCTGCATGAGATCCGTGCGGCTGGGCCTGCGCGAGAACCTGGGGCAGTTCACGCTGCTCGTGATCGTCAACGGGTTCGTCGGCGCGATGGTCGGGATGGAACGAAGCATCCTGCCGGCCATTGCCGAGCACGAATTCGCCCTGACCGGTCGCACGGCGATGCTTTCGTTCATTGCCGTCTTCGGTCTGACCAAGGCGCTCACGAACTATGCGGCGGGGCGGCTCGCCGATCGCGTCGGCCGCAAACGTCTGCTGCTCTGGGGGTGGGCACTGGCGGTGCCCGTGCCGTTCCTGTTGATGTGGGGACCGAGCTGGGGATGGGTCATCGCGGCGAATGCACTGCTGGGTGTCAGCCAGGGACTGGCATGGTCGATGACCGTCACCATGAAGATTGATCTCGTGGGACCGCAGCAGCGTGGCTTGGCGATGGGGCTGAACGAGTGCGCAGGCTACGTGTCGGTGGCGGCGGCGGCCTACGCGACCGGTCTCATCGCCTCACGTACCGGCTTGCGGCCGGAGCCGTTCTATCTCGGTGTCGCATTCGTGCTTGCCGGCGTCGTGCTCTCCCTGTTCGTACGCGAGACGTGGGGTCACGCCGCGGCGGAATCGCGCGACAGCGGCGGCGTCAGCGACGCTCGGCGCGCCGGCCCTGCGGCGACATCGCGCGAGGTGTTGTGGCGCACGACGTTCGGCGACCGCAACCTCTCGAGCGTGACCCAGGCAGGATTCGTCAACAACCTGAACGACGGCATGGCGTGGGGCCTGTTCCCCGTGGCGTTCGCCGCGACGGGTATGAACCTCGCGGCCATCGGCGTGCTCGCCGCGATCTATCCCGCCACGTGGGGCGTCACGCAGGTCGCCACAGGCGCCATCTCGGATCGCGTCGGCCGCAAGTGGCTGATTGTGTTCGGTATGTGGACGCAGGCCGCCGGCATTGTCGTGGTCGCCGTCGCCGGGTCCTTTGCCGCGTCGGCTGCCGGGGCAGTGATGCTCGGCATCGGCACCGCGATGGTGTATCCCACGCTCATCGCGGTGATCGGGGATGTGGCGCATCCCGGTTGGCGTGCCACGTCGCTCGGCGCGTATCGGCTCTGGCGCGATGCCGGATACGTCGCCGGGGCACTCGTGGCCGGCGCCGCCGCGGACGCATTCGGCCTGTCGGCGGCGATGCAGATCGTCGCCGTGGTCACGTTTCTATCCGGTGTAGTGGTGGCGGCCCGTCTGTCCGAGACGCGGCCGCTCGCGATGTCCACACGTGCTGTCGCCTGAACGGCAAAGGAGAACGCCATGACGTCATCAACCGTGACCGGCGCCGAGAGCGCGCCTGATTTCGCCGCCATTACCGGCCGCCAGCAGCAAACGTGGGCGACCGGCGATTTCAATGTGATCGCCTTGAGCGTCATCGGCGCGAGCGAACAGCTCGTCGAGGCCGCCAACCCGCGGCCGGGCCAGCGCGTGCTCGACGTGGCCTGCGGGAGCGGCAACGTCGCGGTGATCGCGGCGCGCCGGTATTGCGAGGTCACCGGCATCGACTACGTGGCCGACCTGATTGCGCGCGCCCGCCAGCGTGCCACCGCTGACGGCGTGTCGGTGGATTTCCGTGAAGGAGACGCCCAGGCGCTGCCCGTCGCGGACGGCAGCTATGACGTGGTGCTGTCGGTCTTCGGCGTCATGTTCGCGCCGAATCAGGCCCAGGCGGCGGCCGAACTGCTGCGCGCCTGCCGCAAGGGCGGCACGATTGGCGTCGCGTCCTGGACGCCGGACGGATGGGGCGGCGACCTGTTTCGCGCGCTGTCCAGACACGTGCCTCCACCGGCGGCTGGCATGAAGCCGCCTGTGCGGTGGGGAACCGAGGACGGCGTTCGCGAGCTGCTTGGATCCGGCGTCGCGAAGCTCACCTGCACCAAGCGTGTCTTCAGCCAGCACTACCGGTCGGTCGATCACGCCCTCGACATGTTCTTCACGTACTACGGTCCGACGACGAGACCGTATGCGGCGGCGGACGCCGCCGGACGCCAGGCGCTCCGGACCGACGTTGCCGCCGTCTTCAGCAAGTACAACGAGGCGACCGACGGCACGTGCGCGATGCGCAGCGAGTATCTGCAGGTGATCGCAACGCGTGCATGACCTGGTGCGACGTCGTCGCTAGAAACGGGTCACGCGCAGCAGGTCGACGGACAGCAGGCCTTGCCGGCGGTGACCGGTTTCTGCGCCCGGACGAAGGCGCTCATGAACAGCCCGTCGATCTGCGCGTCGCTCGCGTGGTAGATCCGCGTCGGTTCGACGTCGATGTGCTCGAATCCGGCGCGCGCCAGTTCCTCCCGATAGCGGGTCTCGGTCAGCGCGCCGGCGACACAGCCGACCCAGAGCTCCATGCTGCGCGGGACGGCATCGGGCACCGCATCGCCTCTGACGACGACGTCCGACACGGCGAACCGTCCGCCGGGCTTGAGCACGCGGAACGCCTCCGCGAGCGCGCGGTCCTTGTCTGATGAGAGGTTGATCACGCAGTTCGAGATGATCACGTCCACGGAGTTGTCCGGGAGCGGGATGTGCTCGATCTCGCCCTTCAGGAATTCCACGTTGGCCAGCCCGGACTTCTGCTGGTTCTCGCGCGCCAGCGCGAGCATGTCGTCGGTCATGTCCAGGCCGTAGGCCTTTCCGGTCGGCCCGACGCGCTTCGCGGAGAGCAGCACGTCGATGCCTCCGCCGGAGCCGAGGTCGAGGACGATATCGCCGGGCTTCAGTTCCGCCAGCGCCGTCGGATTTCCACACCCGAGTGAGGCCAGCATCGCCTCCGCCGGAATCGCCGCGGCCTCCGCCTCGTCGTAGCCGCACCCGCATCCTGCCTTCACGCCGCTGCGAGCCTGCAGGGCAGCCTCGCCGTACTTCTGCTGAACCGCTTCCTTGATCGCGTCCATTGGCCACTCCTTGAATATTCGCATTTGCGAATATATTGGCGGCATGATACATGTGTCAAGGCAAATATATGAAACGAGCCATGACAACCAGGAGCCGGCCGGCAATCGACCAGGTGGAAGCCGTCTTCAAGGCGGTGGCGGACAAGACACGGCTTCGGATCCTGGCGCTCCTGGGCAACAACGAAGTCTGCGTCTGCCACATCCATGACAGCCTCGGGCTTCCCCAGCCGACGGTGTCCCGCCACCTTGCCTACCTGCGGCGGGCCGGGCTGGTCGACGTGCGCCGCGACGGCGTGTGGATGCACTACCAGGTCGCGAGGTCGCTGGATCCCATGGTGCAGCGGGTCGTCAATGCGGCCGTCGATGCGGTGTCGCGCGTGCCGACCACCAGTCAGGACCGCAGGCAGTTCCAGCGTGCGTTCGGGCAGCTCTATGTGCTGGAGACGCCGAGCGGCGGCTCGTGCTGCGCGCCGCGAGCTTAGGGACGCGGCAATGAGTGTCCCTTCGTTCCGGGCGCGACGCGCCATGACTGGCCGCTCGACGATCCGAAGGGACAACCGATCGAAAAAGTCCGCGAGATCCGGGACGACGTTCGCGACCGCGTGCGCTTGCTCATCGAACGCGAAGGGTGGTCATCCTCAGGCAGCTGACTCGGCGGACGCCCGGGTTTATAGTCGTGCCATGGACGGCGTGGAATTCAGTCACGTCTCGTTCGGCCACGGCACTCGCGCTCCGACCGTCGACGACTTCACGCTGACCATCGGCGCCGGCGAGGTGCTCGCGCTCGTCGGCGCGAGCGGCGCCGGCAAGACGACCGTCCTCAAGCTCGTGAACCGCATGCTCGTGCCGGATGCGGGCGCGGTCTCCGTGCAGGGCCGTGACACGCGCGACTGGGATCCCATCCGCCTGCGCCGCAGCATCGGGTACGTCATTCAGGACGTCGGGCTCTTTCC
>CAZGLC010000149.1:0-2961 GCA_964526235.1 uncultured Bifidobacteriaceae bacterium | reverse complement strand
ATCCCGAGCCTGGCGATGTTCGGGTTTCTGCTTCCCTTGCCGCTCGTCGGCGGCGTCGGCGCGCGGACGGCCCTCGCCGCGCTCATCCTGTACGGCATTCTGCCGATCGTCCGGTCGACGATCGTCGGCATCACCGGCATCGACCGCTCCATCCGCGAAGCGGCGGTCGCCATGGGGATGACGCCGCGCGATCTGCTGCGGCAGATCGAGCTGCCGCTCGCGCTGCCGTCGATCATGGGCGGGGTCCGCGTGGCGGCGGTGATTGGCGTCGGTTCGGCGACGATTGCCGCAGCCGTCGGCGCCGGAGGCCTCGGCCAGTTCATCTATCGCGGACTGTCGATGGTGGACTCGACGGTCATCCTGGCCGGCGCCATACCGGCGGCGCTGCTCGCGCTCGTCGTCGACGGGGGCCTCCTCTGGCTGGAGCGGCGGTTGTCGTACCGTCGCCGGGCGCGCCTGGGCAGACCCGCGGTCGCCCTCGCCGCGTCGCTGGTCGCCATCGCCTTTGTCGGAAGCGCCGCACTGACGGTGCGCCGAACAGATACCATCGTCGTCGGCTCGAAGAATTTCACCGAGCAGATCATCCTCGGCGAGATCGTGGCGCAGACGATCGAGCGCGAGACAGGCCTGCCGGTCGAGCGCCGCCTGAATCTGGGCGGCACGCTGATTTGCGATCGCGCGCTCGTCACCGGCGACATCGACGTCTACGTCGAGTACACCGGAACGGCCCTCACCGCGATCTTCCAGCAGCCGCCGTCCGCCGATCGGGCCGCGGTGATGAACACCGTGCGCGACCTCTATGCGGACAGTGGCCGAACGCTCCTGCCGGGTCTCGGCTTCGACAACACGTTCGCCATCCTCGTCCGCGGGGCGGATGCGCGCGAGCGCGGACTGCGGACGATCGACGATGCGGCGAGGATGGCGCCGGGATGGAGGGCGGGGTTCGGCTACGAGTTCCTGGAGCGGCCCGACGGCTATCGCGGCCTGACGACGACGTACGGCCTGACGTTCAGGGCTCCGCCGCAGGCGATGGACCTGACGCTGAGCTATCGCGCGCTCGCGGCGGGCCAGGTCGATCTGATTGCCGGCGATGCCACCGCCGGCCTCATCGACGCGCTCGATCTCGTCCACCTCGAAGACAACCGCCGCTACTTCCCGCCCTACGACGCGGTGCCGGTGGCGCACGCGGCGACGCTGCTCCGGTATCCGCAGATCCGGCGCGCGCTCGAAGCGCTCGGGGGGCGCATTACCGCCGCCGAGATGCGGCGCATGAACTACGCGGTCGACGCGAGGGGTGCTGACCCGGCCCCGATTGCCCGGGAGTTCCTGGACCGTCAGACGCCGGCGGGCCGCCTCTCGAGCGCAGCACGGTCCCAGTGAGCCAATGACGCCGCGCGCTCGTACGTGCTCTGGATGAACGATCGAAGCGCGGCCGCGCAGCACGACTGCCAGGCCGACATCGCACGACGATTCCTACGTCGCGCGCGCGAGCGTCAGCGCGAACGCGTCGTCGCCGTCGATCCACTGCGCGAGCGGCGCGACCCCGGCGTTCTCGAGCTGATCCATCAATCCCGAGGCGGTGTACTTGTGAGAGCTCTCCGTCCAGATCGCCTCCCCGTCCTCGAGATCGACATCCAGATCGATCGCCGCGATGCGAACGTGCTGCGGCCTCGTCGAGACGACGAACATCTCCATGCGCGAGCAGCGAGGATTCCAGACGGCGCGATGCCGGAACGCGCGGAGGTCGAAGTTCGCGCCGAGTTCCCGGTTGATGCGGAGCAGCACGTTCAGATTGAACGCGGCACTGACGCCGAGCGGGTCGTTGTAGGCGAGCAGGAAGTCGCGTTCCGGCTTGACGAGATCGGCGCCCATCAGGAACGCGTCGCCGCGCGCCAGCGAGGCGCGAATGCGGGCGAGCAGCGCCGCCGACGCCGCCGCATCGAAGTTGCCGATGTTCGATCCGAGGAACAGCACCAACGTGCGGTCCCGCCGGACGTCGCGTGCGATCGTCTCGAGCCCGCGTTCGAACGACGTGTGATGGGTGACGACGGTCACGTGGCGGGCGTCGGCGAGCGTGTGCGCCGCCCGCGCCAGCGCGTCGCTGGAGACGTCGACGAGGTGCGCGGTCAGTGCGTCCGACGTACCTTCGACGAGCGTCCGGAGCTTACGGCCGTCGCCGGGTCCAAGCTCGACGATGCATGTCAATCCCGGCAGATGCCCGAAGATCTCTTCGCGATGGCGTGCGAGGAGCCGGCTCTCCGCGCGCGTGATGCCGTACCACGGCAACTCGCAGATCGCGTCGAACAGCGCCGAGCCGAGTGCATCGTAGAGGTACTCGGACGGCAACTGCCGCGGCGTGAGCTGCAGGTAGTGCCGCACGTCGTCGGCAAAGGACGGCGCAACGGCGGGCGCGGTCACGATCGTACGCATCGAAACGTGGTGTAGACGTACGGATACCGCGGCCGGAACCAGTTGCGGAACGTCGGTCTGATCAGCTCGCGCGCCGTCACGGGAGCCGCGCCTTTCATGACGACGTGGTCGCCGTCGAAGAAGTCGGCTGAGTACTCCGGATAGGAGGCGAGCGGCCGAAATCCTGGGAACGGCGCGAACACCGTGATCGTCCACTCCCAGCCATTGCCGACGAGATCGTCGACGCCCCATGCGCTCGCGCCCGCCGGGTGCGAGCCGGCCGGCTGCGGATCCCAGCTCGTGAAATCGAACACGCCGTGCGCGGGCGACGGGCTCGCGCTGCCCCACGGGTGCACGCGCTCGGTGCCGTCGGGCGTCCCGTATGCGGCACGCTGGAACTCCGCTTCCGTCGGCAGCCGGCATCCGTGCCACCGCGCATACGCCGCTGCGTCCTCCTGACTCACGTAGACCGGCCACGACAGAGGCAGCGGAATGAGATCGAAGAGACCTAGCGTTTGACACTTGTCATGGACGCGCTCCGAGATGATCTTC
>CAZGLC010000148.1:0-12460 GCA_964526235.1 uncultured Bifidobacteriaceae bacterium | reverse complement strand
GAGCACCGTGTCGCCCGGCTCGAGCAGCGTCATGTAGACCGCCATGTTGGCCTGCGCGCCCGAGTGCGGCTGCACGTTGGCGTGCTCGGCGCCGAAGAGCGCCTTCGCGCGCGAGATGGCGAGCGATTCGGCGACGTCGACGAACTCGCACCCGCCGTAGTAGCGCCTGCCCGGATAGCCCTCGGCGTACTTGTTCGTCATCACCGAGCCCGCCGCTTCGAGCACGGCGGCGCTCACGAAGTTCTCCGACGCGATGAGCTCGAGGCCGTCGGCCTGGCGGCGCGTCTCGTTGTGGATGGCGTCGGCGAGCTCGGGGTCGGTTTCTCCAAGCGCGCGCTGCATGGCGGAGACGAACCTGGAATCCGGAAGCGCGGCGTTGGCCATAGGGAAGAAATTGTACTATCAGGCTTCAGGCTTTAGACTTCGGGCTTTGGGCCGAGCGAAGGCCGAAAGCCCCCAAAGCCTGAAGCCCAAGGCCCAACGCCCAATGTCTGGTTCAGTTGTGATCTCGGCGCGCGGCGAGCAGCGCGTGCGCAGCGGGCACCCGTGGATCTACCGCACGGATGTCGTCGACGTCGACGCCGAGGGCGGCGCGATCGTCCAGGTCATCGGCCCGCGGCGGCGGACGATCGGCTACGCGCTCTTCAGCGACCAGTCGCAGATCGCGATCCGGATGCTGACCCGCGGCGAGGCCGCCGCCGACCTCGCGCTGCTGCGCACCCGGCTGAAAAGCGCATTCGCGTGCCGCACCGCGCTCGCCATCGACGCCACGGCTTACCGGCTTGTCCACGGCGAGGCGGATCTGCTGCCGTCGCTCGTCGTCGACCGGTACGGCGACTACCTCGTCGTGCAGGCGCTCTCGCAGGCGATCGACCGGCTGCTGCCTGACATCACGACGATGCTCGTGGATCTGCTGGCGCCGGCCGGCATTCTCGCGCGCAACGATGTCAAGGTGCGGACGCTCGAGGGGCTCGAGCAGCGCGTCGACGTCCTGCACGGCGACGTGCCCGCGGCCGTCGTGGTCCGCGAAGGGCCGGTCGAATACGAGGCCGACCTGCGAAAGGGGCAGAAGACCGGCCTCTTCCTCGACCAGCGCGAGAACCGGGAGGCGGCAGCCCGCTACGCGCGCGGGCGGCTGCTCGACTGCTTCAGCTATAACGGCGGCTTTGCGCTGTGGCTCGCGCGCCGGTGCTCGGAAGCGGTCGCGATCGACATCTCGGCCGACGCCGTGGCGCGCATCCGTGCCAACGCGGAACGGAACGGGGTGCCGCACATCGAGGCGCGCGAGGCCAACGTCTTCGACGAGCTCCGGCGGCTCGAGCGCGCCGGCGAGCGCTACGACACGATCGTGCTCGACCCGCCCGCCTTCGCCAAGAACAAGGCGTCGATTCCCAACGCGCTGGCCGGCTACAAGGAGATCAACCTGCGCGCCATGCGCCTGCTGGCGCCGGGCGGGCACCTGGTCACGTGCAGCTGCTCCTACAACGTGAACGAGGAGATGTTCGCGGCGATGCTGCACGAGGCGTGCATCGACAGCCACGTCCCGATCGCCATCGTCGAGAAGCGGATGCAGGGACGCGACCACCCGGTGCTCGTCGGCGTGCCGGAAACGTACTATCTGAAGTGCTTCATTCTGAGGCGGGTGGAATAGACCCGGGTTCAGGGTGCTGGGGTGCTTTGGTTCTTGGGTTCCGGTTCTGGGGTTCTTTGGTTCTAGGGTTCAGGGGTGGTTCACTGGTTCGAGGGTTCGGCGCTGACTGGAGATATCGCAGCAGTGTCGTCACGGCACCCGACGACCTCTTGGCCAGGACGATGAGGGGCTCGATTTCGGCGTGTGTGAAGTACCCGCAATCGCAGCCGTCCTCCAGGTGGTTCGCTACTTCCGTCGAATCAGGTGATAGACACCGAGCTTCAGCTCATTCGCCAGCCGCCAGGCATCCAGGTCCTTATAGGAGCGCACGCCCATGTGCGCGGCCTGAGCAGCACGCATGCCGAAGCACGTATGTGGCAAAACGCTCGGAAAAACGGTGTAGACGTCCCGCATGTACGCAGAAATTGCCGCGCCGAGAAGCTCCGGAGGCGGCAGTTTTGAACCTCCGAACCGTGAACCTACCGTGAACCCAGGAACCCGAACCCAGGAACCGGAAACCAAGCACCAAAGCACCAATGAACCAAAGAACCACTCTGTACCCGCAGAGTTAACCCGTGGCATACCACTTGCTCGACCGTATGGCGGTTAGGGCTGGCGCCCTCGCCAGGAGACAAGGGTCATGGTGCAGACGTTGTGCACGAGCGGTAATCACGAGGGCCTGAAGTGCGGCGTGCACGGTGCGGCGGTCGCGCTCGCGGTCGTGATGGCGGCCTACAACATCGCGGCGTGCTGCTTCCGCCGCGAGCATCACCTGCGCGTGAACGCGGTGGTGTACACGCTCGCGGTCGGCTGGGAAATCAAGCAGACGCTCCACCACCTCAACCGCACCGGTTCGGCCGCGGCCGTCAGCGCCGCCGCGCCGGTCATCGTTCCTCTTCAGCAGTGCGCCTGAGCTGGCGCGTCGATTCGCGGCCCCGAGTCTTGCACCACGGAGGGGCATGGGGCACCGCGCCGCGTCTGCCGGGTTCGTCGTAGTACTGCTGATCTCCGCTGCCGCCTGCGAGCGCGTCCACAACCAGCAACACGCGCCCGGTATTCGTCGCGTGGTGACGGGCGCACCCGCGTGGAGCGACCGTTCGCCGCTCGGCCGCCGGACGTGGACGATCGAGCAGACGTTCTACGAAGGCCGCCAGTATCTGCCGGCCTGGATCGACCGGACGCGGCCGACCGCGCAGATGGACGCCTGCTGCAGGTGATGGAAGGCGACACGCCCGCCCTGGCGATGCGCGTCGTCGTCGGGCAGCCCGACTGGCCCACCCCGCTCTTCAGCGACGAGATGACCTACGTCGTCTTCAGCCCGTACTGGAACATTCCCGAGAACATCCTCCGCGACGAGACGCTCCCGCATGTCGCCCGCGACCCTGACTTTCTGCGGCGCAACAACATCGAAGTCGTCGGCACCTCAGGCGTCATCGAGCCGGCGGAGATCGACTGGACGGACGGAGGCGTGACCTCGTCGATCCGGCTGCGGCAGCGCCCCGGCCCCGACAACGCGCTTGGGCTGGTGAAGTTCATCTTCCCCAACAACTTCAGCATCTACCTGCACGACACGCCGTCCGAGCGCCTCTTCGCGCGCGACCGCCGCGCGCTCAGCCACGGGTGCATCCGCGTCGAGGAGCCGGCCGCGCTCGCGCGGTACGTGCTCGGCGACCAGCCCGAGTGGACCGACGCGCGGATTCAGGGCGCGATGCACGCGCACCGCGAGCGCTACGTGAAGCTGACGCGGGCGCTGCCCGTCCACAGCGGCTACTGGACCGCGTGGGTCGGCCCCGACGGGCAGGTCTCCTTTGCGGACGATCCGTACGGCATCGACGGAGCTCACGCACGCTTCCTCGGTTCCTGGAGTTCACAGGGTTCACAGGGTTCAGAAGGTCGCCGTTCAGACGGTTCTACGTAGGTTCAATCAACACCCTTCAGGACGGCTGCGACCGAGGCCACTTCGCACGCGAAGACGTTTTCCCGCTCCTGCGGCTGGCCAAGCGCGCGTCCAAGGCGGCCACGAGCCTGATCGCATACCTGCGAACGGCAACACCGCCTGATCGCAGTCGCGGAAAAGCGAATGGGGGTGAACCCCCTGAACCCTTGAACCTCCTGAACCAGTTAAAATTCGCTGGTTCATGGTTTCAAAAGTTCTCCTGAGTGCCGCCGCCGTTCTGCTGTCGGCCCGTGCCGTCGTCGCGCATCCAGCCCCCTTCAGCTTTCTCGACCTGGTGATTCGCGACGATGGTGTGCACGGCACCCTCGCCCTGCACGTGGTGGACGTCGCGTACGAGCTGAAGATCGACCCCGCCGATCGGCTGCTCGAGCCGGCGGAGATTGCGCAGGCGCGCGACCGGATGGTGGCGCTGCTCGGGCCGCGCCTGCGTCTGCGGACCGACGCCGCGGCGGCGATCGAGTGGCTCGGGATGGAGCCGGCGCCCGACAAGCACGCGGTGCTGCTGCGGTTCAGGATTCCCGTGCCGCGCCCCGGCGCGCTGTACCTCCGCAGCCACCTGTTCCCATACGACCCGGTGCATCAGACGTTCGTGAACATCTACGAGGGGAGCGACCTGCGGCAGCAGCTGATCTTCAACGCCGGGAGCGACGAGTACGTCTATTACACCGGCACCAGGCAGGGGGCGTTCGCCGTCATGCGGACGTTCATCCCGGCCGGGATTCACCACATCATGATCGGGCCCGATCACGTGCTGTTCCTGATCGGGCTGCTGCTCCTCGGCGGCTCATGGCTCGCGCTGGTGAAGATCGTCACGGCCTTCACCGTGGGCCACAGCATCACGCTGTCGCTGGCCGCCCTGAACATCGTCACGCCGTCGCCGCGGCTCATCGAGCCGGCGATTGCGCTCAGCATCATCTTCGTCGGCGCCGATAACCTCGTGCGCGGCAGCGGCCGCGACGTGCGCGCGTGGGTGGCGCTCGCCTTCGGCCTCATTCACGGGTTCGGGTTCGCCAACGTGCTGCGGGAGTTCGGGCTGCCGGGTCAGGCGCTCGGCTGGTCGCTCTTCTCGTTCAACTTCGGCGTGGAAATCGGGCAGCTCGGCATCGTGCTCCTCGTCGCCACCGCGCTGGAGCTGATCCGGCGGCGCAACCGCGTGCTCGGCCACCGGGTCGCCTGGGCCGGGTCGATCGTCGTCATTGCGGCGGGCACGTACTGGTTCGTCGAGCGGGTGTTTTTCCCCGCGGGTGCGTAGTTACATCCAGCGCTTCCACCACACGAGCTGGACGGATCCCTGGTGGTCGTAGCCGGGGCGGCCGAAGCCGCGCCGCGCGCGATGACCGACACGCAGCACGACCTCCGGCGTGACGCGATAGCCAATCACTTCCTCGACGCCGCTCAGCTCCTGATCCGCGACGAGCGTCGGCAGCACGAGCGGCGACGCGATGCGCTCCACGCGGCCGGCGACGAACCAGCGCGGCGCGAGCGTCTGCTGTCCCTGCACGAACCAGCCCGACGCGACGCGTGTCCCGAGTGTCGTGTCGATCGAATCGCGGACCCACTCACCGGCGAGGCTGGTGTACGCAAACGAAAACTCGGTCTCAACCGTGACAATCGTCGCGTTACGGTCCGCCAAGACGAGGGGGCTTTCTCCTGCGCCGAGCCAGCCGCCGTGCGTGACGGAGGCCCCGATGCGCAGCCCGACGAAAGGGGTCACGCCGCCGCCGACGACCACATTCGTGAACCGCGGCGGATTGACACGCGAAAAAATACGGCGACGCCGCAGCGGCGAGGTATCGACGACGGCCGCGCGCGCGTCCCACGCCGCGCCTGACACGGTGACTTGCGTTCCGAACGGATACACCGCGCCCAGAAGATTCGGTCGCGGCGCGCGCAGTTCGAGCGGCGGAAGCGCGGAAAAGAGCGACGACGGCTGCGCGATCGTCGGATTCAGATGCGGACGGCGGATCGTGACGTTCGCCAGTCCGACGGGGGAGGGGATCAGGCCCGCGTCGACGCGGAGGCCGACGGGGCCGGGACGCTCGTAGCGCAGCGCCGCGATCCAGAGGTCTCGGTTCCACTGCCCCGAGTTCAGCCGCTGCGCGATGGGCCAGACGATCGCCTCGAGGCCCGGACGCCCGATCGAGACGACCGCGTCGACGCTCAGCCCGGTCAGGCGATTCCCGTTGAAGTCGACGGTTTGCTCGAGCGCCGCCGCCGTATCGATCGCGACCGTGGCGGGCCGCGCCTGTTGCGCCGCGAGCGGTGCGGCGGTCGTCAGGAGCGTCGCCGCGAGGAACGCGAAGGCGCGCGGTGACACATCACACCATCGGGTAGCCGACCAGCTCGCGGGCGACCGGTGCGCCGCCGACGGTGATGGCGACCTCGGCGTTCGCCAGCGCCGAGAGTTCCTGCACGTAGCTCATGTCGAGGCTGGTGCCGAGCACCAGCGCGCCGATGTCGCGGTCGAGGAGTCGAAGCGCCGCGCCCGAAATGCGGAAAGCGCCCTGCGGCAGCGAGACGATGCCCTGGAAGGTCGGCGCGCCAATGCCAAGGTCGACCGCCTGATGCCGCGGCCACCGCTGCGCCAGCGGTCCGGCGCTCACGAAGACATGCGCATCCGCGTCGAGGATCGCCAGCGCGTCGGCCCGCGTCAGCCGGGCCAGCTTCTCGGCCTCGAGCGCGACCGTCTCGCGCAGCGACGCTTCCTGCTCGGGTGCGAGCGCGGCGAAGCGGCTCTCGATGAAATAGGTGTCGAGCGCCGCCTTGAGCGTCGGGTTCTCGGCGAGCGTGGCAATCGCCGCGAGCTGCTCCTGCTGCCGGCGCGCCTCGAGCGCCGTGAACACCCGCTCCGCGACGCGCAGCTTCTCGATCTCGGCCGCGCGCACGCGGTCGCGCGCGTCGACCATGAGGATGACGAAGACGATCGAGAGGATCGCCGCGACGGTGACGAAGGATGCTGCGAGCGTCCGGACGACCAGCCGCGGCGGCTGCTTCATCGGGCGGGAACGGGCAGCACGAAGTCTGCGGTCGCCGTGCGGCCCGCCTCCACGCGGATCCGGGAGGTGGTGTCGCCGAGCCGCTCGTGCCAGGCGGTGACCTCGTGGTCGCCGGGCGGCACGGCGTCGAGCGCGAAGCGCCCCATCTCGTCGGGGACAGCGAACCAGGGGTGGTCGAACACCATGACCGTGGCGCTCATGTGCGAGTGGATTTCGCAGAACACTTTGACGATGCCGGGGCGGTCGACGCGGACGCGGCGCGTGGCGCCACGCGGATACCGGCCCAGGTTGAAGGTGCGTACCCGCGACAGCGAAAACACGTTGTGGTAGATGGAATCGTCGTTGGGGAAATCGACCTCGGAGCCGATGGTCACCGCCACGACGCGCGGCGTGAAGGTCTCGCTGCGCTGCCGGATCGACACGCGCACCGGTTCGACGGCCTGCGGACGCGCATCGCGGAGATAGATCACGACGTGGCGCCGCTCGGACTCGGACGCCAGCGTCGGCGCCAGCGAGCCGACCGAGCGCCTGGCGTACGCGGTGGTCGGGCGGCGGGTCGCGATCGGAATGCCGATCTCGACGCGGCCGGCGACGCCGGACGGCCCTTGGCCCCGGACCGCGCTCGGGGCCACTGCCGTCCCCACCGTCGCCAGCGCGATCAGTCCCGCCGGTACCAAACAGCGAGGGCCCGGACGGCCCGGTAACCGCATGGTCTGCATTCTAGTGGAAGGTATAGTGAATATCGGCACCAAATGCCGACGCTGTTACTGGCAACCGCTGTCATGGCGACCACGCTGACCACGCAAGGCGCGTCCGAGCCGCCCCGCCGCGGCATCTCGGAACGTCTCGCGCGCGAGCGGGCGGCAGACATCCGCGATCTGCGGTACGAGCTGACGTTTCTGATTCCGGACGACCTGGCCGAGCCCGTGCAGGGACGTGCACGTCTGCGGTTTTCGCTGGCGGCGCCGCGCGCGGTGGTGCTCGACTTCGCGCAGCCGCGCGAGCGCGTCCGGAGCGTGCACGTCGGCGGCGCCGTCGTGGCCTTCGACGTGCGCGACGGTCACCTGACGATTCCGGCGGCGGCGACCAGCGCCGGCGCCAACGAGGTCGCGATCGAGTTCCTGGCGGGCGACGAGCCGCTCAACCGCGATCGGGAGTACCTCTACACGCTGTTCGTTCCGGCGCGCGCCCACCGCGCCTTTCCCTGTTTCGACCAGCCCGATCTGAAGGCGCGCTTCACGCTGACGCTGGAGGTGCCGGCCGGCTGGCAGGCGGTCTCCAACGGGGCGGAGGCTGCCACCGAGGCAGGCGCAGCGCGCACGCGCGTGCGGTTTGCCGAGACGGCGCCGATCCCCACCTACCTCTTCGCATTCGTGGCCGGCCGTTTCACGTCCGAGACCGCACAGCGGAACGGACGCGTGCTGCGGCTCTTTCACCGCGAGACCGACGCCGCGAAAGTGGCGCGCAACCGCGACGCCGTATTCGACCTCCATGCCGCGGCGCTCACATGGCTCGAGGCATACACCGGCATCCCGTACCCGTTCGGCAAGTTCGACGTCGTCGCGCTCCCGTCGTTCCAGTTCAGCGGGATGGAGCATCCCGGCGCCGTGTACTACAACGCGAATGCGCTGCTCCTCGACGAGTCGGCCACGCAAAATCAGCTGCTCGACCGCGCCAGCGTGATCGCGCACGAGACGGCGCACATGTGGTTCGGCGACCTCGTGACCATGCGGTGGTTCAACGACGTCTGGATGAAAGAGGTGTTCGCGAACTTCATGGCGGCGAAGATCGTGAACCCGTCGTTTCCGCAGGTGAACCACGATCTGCGGTTTCTGCTGGCGCACTACCCGGGCGCGTACCAGGTGGATCGCACCGCCGGCGCGAACCCGATCCGCCAGCCGCTCGCGAACCTCGAGGAGGCGGGGCAGCTCTACGGCGCGATCATCTACCAGAAGGCGCCGATCATGATGCGGCAGCTCGAGACGATCGTCGGCGAGCGCGCGTTCCGCGACGGCCTGCGCGAGTACCTCGAGCGGTACCGGTTCGGCAACGCCACGTGGCTCGACCTGGTCCGCATTCTCGACGCGCGGACGCCGGAGAACGTCGCCGCCTGGAGCCGCGCATGGGTGGAGGAGCGCGGCCGGCCGGAGGTCACCGCCGCGCTCCGGATCGAGCGCGGGCGCATCGCGCGCCTGACGCTCGCGATGAGCGATCCGCTGCGCCGCGGGCTCGTCTGGCCCGAGCGGCTGCGCATCGGCCTCGGATACGCCGACCGCGTGCGCGAGGTGCCGGTCTACGTCAACGGGCGCACCACGCGCGTGCGCGACGCGGAGGGTCTGCCCGCGCCGCTCTTCGTGCTGCCGAATGGCGGCGGTCTCGGATACGGCCTGTTCGTCCTGGATGACGCCAGCCAGGGCTATCTGCTCGGGCGCATCGAGACCGTTGCGGACGCGCTGACGCGCGGCAGCGCCTGGATCACCTTGTGGGACCACATGCTCGAGGCGCGCGTCTCGCCGGCGGTCCTGCTCGACACGATCGAGCGCGCCCTGCCGCACGAGACCGACGAGCAGAACGTGCAGCGCGTGCTCGGCTACGCCGCGCGCACGTTCTGGCGTCATCTCCCGCCCGAGGAGCGCGTTGGGCGCGCGCCCGCGCTCGAGGCGATGCTGCGCGCCGGCCTCGATCGCGCGCCGACCGCGAGCGCGAAGGCCGCCTGGTTCGGCGCGTTCCGCGACATGGTGCTGACGGCCGACGGCATCCGGTGGCTCGAGGCGGTCTGGCGCCGGCAGGAGCGGATTGCCGGCCTGCCGCTGGCCGAGACCGACGAGATCGCGATGGCGCTCGAGCTGGCGGTCCGTGAGGTGCCGGCATGGCGCGAGGTCCTGCAGACGCAGCACGATCGCATCCAGAACCCGGATCGGAAGGCTCGCTTCGCGTTCGCGATGCCGGCGCTGTCCGCCGATGCCGCCGAGCGCGAACAGGCGTTCGCGCGCCTGCGGCAGCTCGAGAACCGTCGTCGCGAACCGTGGGTCGTCGAGACGCTCGCGTATCTGAACCACCCGCTGCGCGACCCGCACGCGCGCCGTTTCGTGCGGCCGGCGCTGGAGCTGCTGCGCGAGGTGCAGCAGACCGGCGATATCTTCTTTCCGACGCGCTGGATCGAGGCGGTGCTCGGCGGCCACGGGTCGTCCGACGCGGCCGCGACCGTCCGCGACTTCCTCGGGCGCGAGCTCCAGTATCCGCAGCGGCTCCGCTGGACGATCCTGACGGCGGCCGATGAGCTATTCAGGGTGGGAACCAATGATCGACGTCATTAACCTCGAAAGTAAGACCAGGACCTCGGTTCCGGAAGGACACGTGAGGCATCTCCTCGATCCCACCGCCGACGGAACTCGCGTGCACGTGGCCGTCATGGACGTGGACGTCGGCAAGACGTATCGCCTCGCGCCAGGCGATCGAACGCAGGTCGCGTACATCCTGGAAGGGCAGGACGCCAACGTCTCCTACACGCGCGCGGGCATGACGAGGGGGCACACGGCCCAGCGGCGCGCGGGCGTATATCTGGAGCCATCCGAAGGGGCGACGATCACGGCATCGACCATGCCGCTCGTGCTGCTGCTCGTCACTGTCCCGAAGCACGCGGGCAAGCCTGGAGCCGCCGAGTCGCCGGCCGGCTATTTCTTCGAGGAGGCGACGCTCCGCGCGCTCATCGACGAGAAGGGCTTCCGGGAGCGGACGTTCTGGGTGAACAAGGAAACGGGGCTGTCAGGCTCGTGGGATCTGCAGCTCGGCCGGATGTACTACGCGCCGCATGCGTACTCGCCGCGGCACGTCCATCACCGATCGAAGACCGGCACGATCACACCCGAGCATTTCTATTTCATCGAAAAGGGGACGGGGGAGGTCAAGCACGACACCGGCAGCCTTCCGGTGGGTCCGGGAAGCCTCGTGTTCATTCCGGCCGGCGAGTGGCATCAGCTCATCGCCTCGGACACCGGCTTCGATTACATCGAGTTCCAGGCGCCGTTCGATTTCGCGACGACGATGGACCACGATCCGCTGGGGAAGAACTGGTACATCAAGGGCACGGACGACGGGACCGGGAAGCCGAAGCTCTGGGTGCAGAGTTAGTTGGTAGGCGGTAGTCGGTGCCGGCTAGAGCCGCTCGGTCGCGAGGCGCGCGCCTTCGGCCAGCGCCTCGAGCTTGGCCCACATCACGGTGGGGTGGACGCGGCGGTTCAGCTCTTCCTGCGCGAAGCCGCAGTCGGTGCCGGCGATCAGGTTATCGCGGCCGACGCATGACGCGAAGCGCAGGAGGCGCTCGGCAATCAGCTCCGGGTGCTCCACGACGTTGGTGCTGTGGCTGATGACGCCCGGCACGAGGATCGTGTCTGACGGCAGCTTCACCTCCTGCCACACCGTCCATTCGTGCTCATGGCGGGGATTGGCCGCCTCGATCAGATATGCCCCGGCGTTCACCTTCAGGATCAGATCGACGATCTTCCGCAGCGGCACGTCCGTCGTGTGCGGTCCCGGCCAGCTGCCCCAGCAGACGTGGTAGCGGATCCGATCCTGAGGAATCCCTTCGAGCGCGTGATTCAGAATGTCGACGTGCCGGGCGAGCCACCGGGAGTACTCGTCGAAGCTCGCCGGCGGGACCATCCGGTCGTACGTCACTGCCGCGCGGGCATCGTCCACCTGCAGGAGAAAGCCCGCATCGACGATCGCGCGGTATTCGGTGCGCAGCGCCTCGGCGAGCGCCACCACCAGCTCCTCGTCGTTCTTGTAGTACTCGTTGCGGCGGTCGGGGATGGCGCTCGACGGCGCTGCGACCGGCAGGAACGCTTCGTCCACGCCCGCCGCGGCCGTGGCGGCGCGAAGAGTGTCGATGTCGCGCTGGAGCTCGAACAGGCCGTTGTAGGCGATCGGTCCGACACAGACGGCGTCGAACCGCGTGACGTTCGACCACTCCTTGCCGTCGCCGCGCCCCTCCAGCTCGTCGTAGAACTCCTGGAAGCGCGCCCGGTCGGCGCCGCGCGCGAACGGGTTGGCGCCTTTCACCTCGCGCATCTCGAAGCCGCTGAGCCGCTTGAGCACATAGAGCGACCAGCTCGTCGACTTGCCGAACTCGCCGTCATTGGGAACGTCGATGCCGGCGGCGACCTGCTGGCGGACGACCTGGTGGACCGCCTCCTGCAGCGTCTTCTTGAAGGCCAACTCGTCGATCGGTTCGCCGCGCTGGCGCTTCCGGGCGAACTCGAGCAGTTGGGGCGGTCGGACGAGGCTGCCGGTGTGGGTGGTCAGAATTCGGGTGGTACTGCGCTTCACGGCTCAGGAGCGCTTCTCGTCGCCCGCGCGAAGCATCCGCATGAGCTCCATCGGGAGAGGGAAGACGATCGTGGAATTCTGTTCGGAGGCGATCTCGGTGAGCGTCTGCAGGTAGCGCAGCGTAATGGCCGACGGTTCGCGGTCGATGATCGCGGCCGCCTGCGCCAGCTTCTCCGAGGCAATGAGCTCGCCCTCCGCGTGGATGATCTTCGCGCGCTTTTCGCGCTCGGCCTCGGCCTGCCGCGCCATGGCGCGCTGCATGTCCTGCGGCAAGTCGACGTGCTTGACTTCCACTCCCGACACCTTGATGCCCCACGGATCGGTCTGATGGTCGAGAATGCTCTGCAGCTGCTGGTTGAGTCGATCCCTCTCCGCCAGCAGGTCGTCCATTTCCGCCTGCCCAAGGACGCTGCGCAGCGTCGTTTGCGCCTGTTGCGATGTGGCGTATATGTAGTTCTCCACTTCGACAACGGCGCGCCGCGGGTCGATCACGCGGAAGTAGACAACGGCATTGACTCCAGCTGGAACGTTGTCCTTGGTAATTACCTC
>CAZGLC010000147.1:0-12478 GCA_964526235.1 uncultured Bifidobacteriaceae bacterium | reverse complement strand
AAGTAAGTTGAAAGTTCGACCGCGCCTACTTTGAACGTACTTTCCACTTTGCACTTTCCACTTTGCACTTGCACATGAAGCCTCCTGTTCTCGTCACCAGAAAACTTCCAGCCTCGGTGATGGCGCGCCTCGAGGCGGCGTGCGACGTGGTGCAGTGTGAGGGCGAGGGCGACATGCTGCGGCGCGATCTGCTCGCCCGTGTCGCGGGCAAGCAGGCGCTCGTGTCGATGGTGACCGACACGATCGATCGCGTCGTCGTCGAGGCGGGCGACGCCCTGAAAATCATCGCGAACGTGGCCGTCGGCTATAACAACGTCGACGTGGCGGCCGCGAAGGCGCGCGGCATCGTCGTCACGAACACACCCGACGTCCTGACGGACGCGACGGCCGATTTCACGATGACGCTCGTCCTCGCGGTCACCCGCCGCCTGGGCGAGGGCGAGCGGATGCTGCGGCGCGGCGCCTGGCCGGGCTGGGCGTTCGATCAGCTGCTCGGCATGCAGCTGCGCGGCAAACAGCTCGGCATCGCCGGCTTCGGCCGGATCGGGCGTGCGGTCGCGGCGCGCGCGCAGGCGTTCGGCATGACCATCGCCCACACGTCGCGCTCCGACGCCGGCATCCCGCTCGATCGGCTGCTCGCCACCTCCGACGTCGTCTCGCTGCACGTGCCGCTGACGGCGGAGACGAAGCATCTCATCGGCCAGCCCGAGCTGGCGCGCATGAAGCGCACGGCGTATCTGATCAACACGACCCGCGGTCCGGTGGTCGACGAGGCGGCGCTCGCCTGGGCGCTCAAGAACCGGCTGATCGCGGGCGCGGGCCTCGATGTATACGAGCGCGAGCCGGAGGTGCACCCGGACCTGCTCGCACTCGAGAACGTCGTCCTCGCCCCACACCTCGGCAGCGCCACCACCGAGACGCGGACCGCGATGGCCGATCTCGCCGCCCGCAACGTGATCGCGGTGCTCAGCGGTGCGCAGCCGCTTACGCCCGTTTCTTGATCGACCGCGCCAAGAATAGCATGGAATTTCCAATAATATTGGAATACCATTGATGCATGGGTAAAGTCACTGCAGACATTCGGGTCGCTGACGAGGTCTGGATCGCCACCGCGCTTCTTCATCGCGAACATCCCGAAGCCCCCGACTTCACACTCAAGGAAATCGAAGCGCGGCTGGCTCGGGAGGCGCTGTCGGAGAGGCGGCCCGGGGTCTATCCACACATTTCCGTACATTGCGTCGCGAACCGGCCGCCCGACAACGGCCGATACCGCATGCTGTTGGAGACGGCTCCGTCGCGGCGGCGCCTTTTTCGTCCAGGCGATCCGTATCACCCAAAGCGCGAAGGCGGAAAGATCACTCCTGACCCGGCCGAGATTCCTGTGCGATATCACGCCCTCCTCGAGTGGTACTCCCGGGAGTGGGCGCCTGCGGCGGGCGAGGACCCACTCCTGTCCCTCGCGGCACGGCATCGGGACGTCTGGAAGGATGTCGATGCGGACGAGTACGTCCGCGAGTTGCGGCAGGGGTTCTCGTGACGCGCGTGTTCTGGGATACCAACCTCTTCGTGTATCTCCTCGAAGGAGGGACGTTCGCCGGCAGAGTCGGCGAGTTGCGGATGCGGATGCTGGAGCGAGGGGACCAGCTGCTCACATCGGCGCTGACCCTCGGAGAACTCCTGGTCAAGCCGCGCGAGAAGAGCGAGGCAGCGCTCCGCGATCATGAGGCGACAATCCGAAGTATTGCGGTCATTCTGCCATTCGATGCGGCCTGCGCCTCGAGGTATGCCGCGATTCGCGCGGACCGGACCGTGAAAGCGCCGGACGCGATCCAGCTTGCCTGCGCGGGAGCCGCGGGCGTGGATCTGTTCATCACCAACGACGATCGCTTGTCGCGCAAGCGTGTCGCGGACGTCAAGTTCATTGCCTCGCTCGAACGGGCATATCTCTGAGCGTCGGCACCTGGTCATGAAGGCCGCAAGGCGCCCACGCAACGTGGGACGGGTCATGCGCTCGCTGGCGCGTGCCATGACCGGTCTCGAGCTGCCCGCGATCGAAAAGATCTCCGAGGAACAGGCGGAAGATCCCTTTCAGATCTTGATCGGGACGATCCTCTCGGCGCGCACGCAGGACGCGACGACCCATGCCGCGTCGACCCGGCTCTTCAAGGCCGCGCGGACGCCGCGGACAATGGCGAAGCTGCCGGTGAAGCGGATCGAGCGGCTGATCTACCCGGTGAGCTTCTACCGGAACAAGGCGCGGCACGTGAAGGCCTGCTGCGACATGCTCGTCGCCCGCTGCGGCGGCCGCGTCCCCGGGACGATGGCGGAGCTGCTGATGCTGCCGGGGGTGGGACGGAAGACCGCGAATCTCGTGCTCATTCTCGGGTTCCGCAGCCGCGCGAACATCTGCGTCGATACGCACGTCCACCGCATTTCGAACCGGCTGGGCTGGGTGGCGACGGCCACGCCGGACGAGACGGAGCAGGCGCTGTACCGCGCCACCGATCGGCGGTGGTGGCCCTATCTCAACCTGTATCTCGTCACCTGGGGGCAGAACGTCTGCCGGCCGGTCTGTCCGCGCTGCGGAGATTGCGTGATCCGCCCCGAATGTCGAAGAATTGGCGTTGAAAAGCACCCCAACGCGCACAGTCCGCGCGTGAGGGGCCCCGCACGGAGGAACAGCACATGAGGCGCACAGGCTGGGCATTGATGATGGCGCTGTTGATGGCGCCGCTGACAGGGAGTAGTGCCGCGCAGGACGCGGGGACGGCGCCGAAACCGGCCCCGGCAGGTCCGGTGCTGGTCATCGACACCGAAAAGGGGATCGTCGAGATTGAGATGTACCCCGCCGACGCGCCGAAGACCGTGGCGCAGATTACGGCGCTCGCCAAGCGCAATTTCTACAACGGTCTTCGCATCCATCGCGTCGTGCCCGACTTCGTCGTGCAGTTCGGGGATCCCCTGACGCGCGACATGACCAAGAAAGGGCTCTGGGGCACGGGCGGAAGCGGCCGGGTGATCGGCGTCGGCGAGACGAAGCGGACGCATCGGCTCGGCTCGGTCGCCATGGCGCACGCCGGGGATCCGGCGAAGGCCGACTCTCAGATGTACATCATGCTCCGAACCTCGGCGACGGCGCTCGACGGCAAGTACGCCGTGTTCGGCCAGGTGATCTCCGGCATGGATGTCGTCCAGAAGATCGCCGTCGGCGACATGATTCGCCGCGTCACCGTGAAACCCTGAAGAGCGTCGGCACCACCGCCACGAGGTCGCGGAGCTCGGGGTAGCGCTCCACGATCTCGGGCGGATACTCGCCCGCGATCGGCTGGCCGAGCTGCGCCTTCAGCATGACCGCGTTGACCACCGACTTCGCGGAGAAGTGGTTGTTCGTGTAGAGATACACCTTCTTCACCAGCGCCTTGGCCGCCGCGGCGGTGTCCGAGAACTCCTTCAGCTCCTCGCCGGAATAGAGATAGTTGTAGCGGTCGTCCCGGTGCTCGTGCCGCCACCACTGCGCCGCGTTCCGGCCGTGGAGGCGCATGTAATAGAAGCCGGTGACGTTCGGCAGCGCGTTCTGCCGGATCGAGAACCGGAACTTCGGCTCGTCGATCTGCACCCACGCCGCCTCGAAGGCGTTCAGCAGCTGCAGCGTCTCGCCGAAGGCGTCGCTCCAGCTGCGGTGCCGCAGCTCGACGGCCACCGGGTAGTCGCCGAACAGCCGCAGGAGCTGCGCCAGATAGTCGCGCGCGGCGGGCGTACTCGTGAAGCTGGGCGGAAACTGCGCCAGCAGCGCCCCGAGCTTGCCTGCGCGCGCCATCGGGTCGATGCCGGCGCGGAAGTCGTCGATGTCGCTGCGCGTGACCTCCGCCAGCAGATCGAGGAGCGGGCCTTCCGAGCCTGGCGCCGCCGTGAGCGCCGCCTCGCGGAACATCCTCGGATGCGTGAACTTCTGATAGAGCTTCAGCGCGAACGTGAATCGCGCGGGCGTGCGGGCGACCCAGCCGGCGGTGACCTCGGCGCGCGGCTGGCCGTAGAACGTCGTGTTCACCTCGACGGTATCGAAGTGTTCCGCGTAGAACCGCAGCTCGTCGAAGTCGGCCGTCCGGTGCCGCTTCGACCGCGTGGCCGGATAGAACACGCCATTCCAGGTTCCCTTGCCGGAGGGGTAGCTCCAGCCCGACGTGCCGACCTGTACGCTCATGTCTCCGGGGACCGATAATAAAGGGATTGCTGACGATCAACGAAATCTTCTACTCGATTCAGGGGGAGTCGACCTACGCCGGGCGGCCGTGCCTGTTCGTCCGGCTCACGGCGTGCGACCTGCGCTGCTCGTGGTGCGACACGCCGTACGCCTTCTACGAGGGGCGCAAGCGGTCGCTCGACGAGGTGCTGGCCGAGGTGGAGCGCGCCGACTGCCCGCTCGTCGAGGTCACCGGGGGCGAGCCGCTCCTGCAGGAGGACGTGTATCCCCTCATGCAGTCGCTGCTCGATCGGGGGAAGACGGTGCTGCTCGAGACCGGCGGCCACCGGAGCACGGCGCGCGTCCCCGCGCCCGTGGTCACGATTCTCGACGTGAAGTGCCCCGGGAGCGGGGAAGCGGAGGGGAACGACTGGAGCAACCTGGAGCGGCTCCGGCCCCATGACGAGGTGAAGTTCGTCCTCAGGGATCGCGCCGACTACGAGTTCGCGCGCGATGTCATCGCGCGCTTCCAGCTGGCCGGGCGCGCCGCGGCCGTGCATCTGTCGCCCGTGCACGGCGTCCTCGATCCGCGCGAGCTGTCGGCCTGGGTGCTCGCGGATCGGCTGCCGGCGCGCGTGCAGCTGCAGCTCCACAAGTTCATCTGGGATCCCGGCACGCGCGGAGTGTGACGTGGCCGACGCGGTCGTCCTCCTGAGCGGCGGGCTCGATTCGTACACGGCCGCCGCGATGGCGCGGGCCGACGGCTACCGCCTGTACGCGCTCACCGTCCGCTACGGCCAGCGCCATGCGCGCGAGCTCGTCGCGGCGCGCGCGGTGGCGGCATGGCTCGGCGTCGGCCGCCATCTCGAGGTCGACGTCGCGCTCGCGGCCTTCGGCGGCTCCTCGCTGACCACCGACGCGCCGGTGCCGAAGGATCGGCCGCTCGAGAGCGGCGGCATCCCGTCGACGTACGTGCCTGCGCGCAATACGGTTTTCCTGGCGCTGGCGCTCGCCTGGGCCGAAGCGCTCGGCGCAGGCGACATCTTCATCGGCGTCAACGCGCTCGACTACTCTGGATATCCTGACTGTCGTCCCGAGTTCCTTGCCGCCTTCGAGCGATTGGCCTCCCTGGCGACGGCGCGCGGGGCCGGCGGGAGCGCGTTTCGCGTGCACGCGCCCTTGCTGCACCTCAGCAAGGCTGAGATCGTCCGGGCCGGCGTCGCACTCGGCGTCGACTACGGGCTGACACACAGCTGCTATGACCCCGATCCTGCGGGCCGGCCCTGCGGCCGCTGCGACAGCTGCCGGATTCGCGCGGCCGGCTTTGCGCAGGCCGGTGTGGCCGATCCGCTCGTCGGCCGATAATCTCTGTAGCATTTCGTACCAACCACAATGTCCAACGCCAGGCCCGCGCCGCTCCGGCAGCAGCTCCTCCTTGCGATGCTGCTGCTCCTTCTTCCTGTGCTCGCCGGCGCAGTCTGGCTCGGCTACCAGGAGTTCCGGGAGACGCGGGAAGAGCTGGTCCAGCAGACGCAGGAGACCGCGCGGCTGACCGCCGCCGCAATCGATCGCGAGATCACCGGCTTCGACCGGATGGCGCGCAATCTGTCGAGCCATCCCGACGTGCAGGAGATGCGTCCCGAGGCGATTGCCCTTCTGCGCCCCCAACGGGAACAGCGGCCGCCGCTGCTCGACCTCGTGCTGATCAAGCGCGACGGCGATCTCGTCGCGCGAGCCGAGCAGGCGTCGGACATCTCGCGGCACTGGGCAGACGTCGTCATGCCCGTCACCTATCAAGGCGCGCGAGTCGTCCTGCCATTGACAGTCGGCCAGTCGGGCGTCTCCTATGTGACGTTCGCCTATCCCGTGAGGAACGGCGACGGCGCCATCTCGGGCGTCCTCGGCTACTACGTCGTCCCGCAGGAGCTGCAGGACGGCTTCCGCCAGCTGATGCTGCCCGAAGGGTCAGTGGTGGCAGTGACGGACCGGGACGGGCGCGTGCTCGCGCGGAATCTCGATCCCGACCGGTTCATCGGGCAGGTGCTGGGCGAGGGATGGTTTTCCAATGGTGCTGTGGACCCGCCGACCGAACACCCGAGCGTCGACGGCGTCAGGCGCGTGTACAGTCAGGCGACCGCCGTCGGCGGGCTTTGGACGGTCACCGTCGGCATTCCAACCGCCGTCGCCGTCGACCGCGCCACCTCGCTGTGGCTCCGCACGGTGCCGGTGCTCCTGCTGATCCTGGGCGCCTGGTTCGCCGTGGCGCTCACCTTCTCCCGGCGCCTGACTGGATCGGTTGCGCATCTCGATGCCGAGGCGCAGCGCATCGCGTCGGGTGACTTCAGTCCGGTCGACTGGCGGCGGATGCCGACGCGCGAGCTCGTGGAGCTGCAGCGGGCGTTCGACTCCATGCTTCAGCGGTTCAACGAGACGCGCACGGCGCTCGACGCGCAGATGGCGGAAGAGCGGCGGATGCGCGAGGCGGTCGAGTCGCTGCAGCGGCAGGTCATCCGGCAGGAGCGGTTGGCGGCCGTCGGCCAGCTGGTCTCGGGTGTCGCCCACGAGATCAACAACCCGTTGCAGGCGATTCTCGGCTTCTCCGAGCTCCTCCAGATGCAGCAGAACCTGCCCGAATCGGTGCGCGACGATCTGCTGCTCATCCAGAAGGAGAGCGCGCGCGCCTGCGGCATCATCCGGAACCTCGCGATGTTCGCGCGGCAGCAGCCCGGCGAGGCGGAGCCCGTCCGCCTGACCGACGTGATTCGATCCGTCGCCGAGCTGCGGCACCGGCGCCTGGAGTCGGAGAACATCGAGCTGCGGATCGAAGACGCGTCGGGGCGTCCGGTGATGGCGGTGCTGACCGAGCTGCAGCAGGTCGTCCTGAACTTCGTCGTCAATGCCGAGCAGGCGATCGTCCTCTCCGGGCGCCAGCCCGGACGGATCACGATCCGATCGCGCGACGAAGGGAGCCGGGCCGTGCTCGAGGTGGAGGACACCGGTCCTGGCATCGTGTCCGAGCACGAGGCCAGGCTGTTCCAGCCGTTTTTCACCACGAAGCCCGTTGGCCAGGGCACGGGCCTCGGCCTGTCGGTGAGCTACGGGATCATCGATTCGCTCGGCGGCAGCATCGGTTACCGCCGCGCGCCCGCCGGCGGCGCCATCTTCTCCTTCGAGCTGCCTGCCGCACCGCGGTAACGGGCCAGATCGGCCCGCGGTCGGTTAGGAGTCGCGGTGTACCGTGACGGGGGAGAACGCCGGCAGACACACGGCCACGTACTCCGCCCCTCCCGGCTCCGGCGTGCTGTAGCGCACCCACTCGCCGGGTTTCGTGACGACCGCCTCGCCGGCGCGGACCATCAGCGACCCGTCCTCGTGCTCCACCTTCAACGCGCCGCGCAGCACGATTGTCACTTCCTCGAACTCGGGCTGCTGCCCCGGCTCCTGCCACCCGGCGGGCGACACCATGCGCGCCACGCTCATGGATGCGTGACCCGAGTTGACGCGGCCGACATACTCCTCGATGCGCTTCGGCAGATTCCCCGCGGCTTCGATGATGGTTGGCTTGGCGATGTGAGTAGGCATAGGACTATCGTCGTCGGCTGAACTCCGCCAGCCGCACGGCGATGCGATCGATCGCCTCGACCGCCGCGGCGGCGGGTCCCTCGAAGCCGTCGGCCATGATCGCGAACGCGAGCGCCTCGTTGTCACGCGTCCGTACGTAGCCCGCGAGCGAGCGGACGTTCGACATCGTCCCGGTCTTGGCGCGCACGTTCCCTTCGGCGGCCGTTCCGCGCATGCGCGGCTCGAGCGTGCCGTCGCGGCCGGCGATCGGCAGCGCGGTCATCCACGGCGACTGGCCGGACGGGTCGTACATTCGCTGCAGCACGGCCACGAGCACCTCGGGCGCCACCGCATTCCGGCGGGAGAGCCCCGAGCCGTCGACGATCTGCCACGCCTCGTCTGCGATGCCCCAGCCACGCAGGCGTGCCCGCAGCCCCTCGAGCGCCGCATCGTTGGTGGGGAAGACGCCCTTCGGCGCGTTGAGCCGCAGCACCGCCTCGCCGTAGAGATTGATGCTGTCCTTGAGCATCGGCTGCGCGATCTCAGCGAGCGGGGCCGAGACGTGTCGGTAGAGCCCGGCGCCTCTCGTGCGATCGATGAGCGGCGCCACGTCGTCGACGTCGAACGCCTCGCCGGCGATCTCGATGCCGCCGGTCAGCAGCGCGTGGCGCAGGACGCTCGCGAACCAGAACGTCGGGTTTCCGGCCGACACCTGCAGCCGTGCCGGAGGCGCCCCGGCCGGTATCGACCCTCCGATCGTCAGGAACGGAACGCCGGGGCGCTGCTCCGGCCAGACGAGCGGCATGGAATCGCGCGGGCCGGTCACGGTCCTGTTGTCGAGGGGCCGGTATGCCGCATGCGGCTGGACGGTCAGCGTCGTCGGGCCGCCCGGCGCAGGCGAGGGACCGACCACGACCTCCATCCGGTTTTCCGCGAGGTTGAGCGCGCCGAAAAGCGCGCCGGTCGTGTACCCGAGATCGTCCCACGCCCACGCCAGCTGCGGCCGCGGCTCCTCGAGTCCGTTGTCGTCGCCGATGATCCGTCCGTCGACGCGGCGAATGCCGGCCGTCCGGAGCGCCTCGATCCACGGCGTCAGGTCGGTGCCGCCGCGTCCGCCGATCGACGGGTCGCCTGATCCCGTCACGACGAGATCGCCCTGGAGAACGCCCTGGACGATCGGGCCCGCTGCCCATAGCGCCGTCTCGAACCGATAGCCCCAGCCGACGGCGTCGGCGGCCGAGGCAAGGCTCACGAGCTTGAGCGTAGACGCGGGGACGAGCAGCGTGCCGGAATTGAGCGCAAACAGCCGGTCGCCGCGGTCGAGCGACTGGACGAGGATGCCCCATGCGGCGCGGCTGACGCCGGGCGAGGCGGTAGTGGCGGTGATGTCGTTTCTGAGCTGTTGGAGGGGATCGACCGGACGCGACGGGGTGACGGCCGCCGGCGCGCGGGCGCAGGCAGCGGACGCCAGGTCAAAAGTCAAAAGGCAAAGGGCAAAGACCTTTGACTTACATCTCATTTCATCGCATCGACGGCCTTCATCGCCTCATCGAGCACCGACGTCTCGAGGCGCGCAGAGCCAGGCTCGTCGGCGCGGTTCGCGTAGACCTCGTTGCCCGACCGGCCGAAGTTGACCGTTTCGGTCTTGTTCTCGTCGAACCGCACGGTCGCCGTGAGAACCGGCGACTTCAGCGACGCGTGCGCTGTCGGCTGGAACGTCTGCGTCTGGAAGGTGGAGAACCGCGTCAGCACCTCCTCGACCTTCGCCGTGTCGATGACCTGGCCGGCCCGCTTCCAGACCGTCTGGCCGCCTTCCTCGGTCTTCTCGACGGTGATCGCCTCGCCGCCGCGCCGGAGCTCCAGCCGGTTCGCGCTGAAGGAGCGCGCGTCGAACAGGTCTTTGCGCCGGTAATCGGCGAGGTCCTTGCCGAGGTCGGTCGCGAGCGCTTCTTCCACCGTGAACACGGTCGGCCGGGCGGCGTCCTTCGCGAAAAAGCCGCCGTCCTCGGCCTTGCGGCCCAGGAGGAGCGTGGCGCGCGTGCTGCCGGCCATGACCGCGGCGCTCATCGCCGGCCGGTCGAGTCCGTACTTGCGGAGATCGGCAGCCGACTCCTCGACCACCTTCAGCATCTGCGTCGAGGAGAGGCGCGTCAGCAGCCCTTCGGCCGCGGCGTAATCGGCGCGGGCCATCACCGGCCTGGCGATCCGCCACTCGCTCCCGCTGCGCGAGAACTGAATGGTCTCAGTCCCCTCCGCGACTTCGACGCCGTCGGCCTTGTCGCGCTCGAACCTCAGGATCACCTTGTCGCGCAGGTCGAACGGGGCCTTGTTGAAAATCGACTCCAGGAACGCCGAGATGAGGAAGACCCGCGGCTCGTTCGACCGCTTGGCATACACGTCGCCGCCGGTCGCCGTCTTGTCGCCCACGAGCAGGTGCTGGAACTCCTTCTGATCCCCCAGCCTGAAGCCGACGTCGACGCGCGCCGGCTCGAGCCCGTACTGTTTGAGGTCGGTCGCGTTCTCGTCGACGACGCGCTGCACCTCGAGCGTCGACAGGTTGCTCGTGACCGTGCCGACCACGCCGTCGTCGGCGTCGGCCTTTACCGGTTCGACGAGCTGCCAGTTGCCGTTCTCGAGCTGTGCGCGCGAGGTCTGGCCGTCGGCGTTCTTGATCTGGATCTCCTGGATGGTGTCCGACGCCAGCTGCTCGAAGGCGCGCGGCTTGGCGTTGGGATCTTCGGGTACCCGACCGGCTTCGTAGAAGAAGATGTAGCCGCCCAAGGCCCCGAGGACGACCAGCAGCACGATTGTCGTCGTCAGCCGGCGCATCCTACCTCCTCCGCCACCAGGTGAACACGCCGGCCGCGAACACGAGCGCCGGGATGAACAGAATCGACATCAGGAACGCCATGGTCTGCTGGCGCGGCGTCATGGTGACACGGCGGTCCTGCGCCTCCTTCGGCCGGATCGCGATCAGATTTTCCTGCTGCGCGAGCCAGTTCACGGCGTTGGCGAACAGGTTCGGGTTGCCCGGTACGCCGGCGTACGCGTTGGTCGCGAAGTCGGAGTCGCCGAACACGACGACCCGCGTTTCGGGCTTCGGGTCGCTGGTCGACGGCGTCGCGGGCGGATCCTGCGGCGGCTTCGCGCCTTCCTCGGCGGCCGGCGCCGAAACCGCCACGGCCACCGAGAGCGGACCGGTTTTGTCGCCGGTCTCCGCATCCATCGCCACACCCGTCGCGAGCGACGCGAAGTTCGACTCGGCCCAGCTCGCGCGGCTCGTTTCGACGAACGTGGTCGGCGTGCGGCCGTTGGTGCCCCCCGACACGGGCTCCACGGTCCTGGCGACCGGATAAATCGTCAGCGTCGCGAACTGCTCGGTGATCGCGTGCAGCGGATAGGTCGCCGCGACGGCGATGCTCGGTTCGTTCGTGGCGCCGCTGACATCGACGATGACGTTGGTGCCGAGCGTGACGCCCCATTCCTTGATCAGGGCTTCCACATTCGGCAGCTGCTTCGGCGCGCTCCCGATCGGCGGGTCGAGAAGCACCATCAGCTTCCCGGCGCGCCCGAGATACGCCCGCAGCATCTCGAGCTCCGCGGGAAGAATGTCGCTCGTCGGGCCGCCGACGATCACCACGGTGGCGTCGGCCGGCACTTCCTTCTGCTGCGCCAGCACGAGCCGCTCCACCATGTAGTTGTCGCTCCGCAGCATCCCGCTGAGCGCGCTGTATCCGTCGCGCTCCGTGTCGTTCGGCTCCTTCTCGCCGTGCCCCTGGAGGAAGTAGATCTTCCGCGCCTTGTCGGTGAGCGCCTTGATGAGGCCGTTGGTCAGGTCCTGTTCGCTGTCGGAGGTGACGCGCTCGCGGCGGCCCATGTACTCGACCACCACCGTGCCGTACTGCTGGATCTCGTACTCCTTGGCGATCACCGGCCTCGTGTCGGGGTCGACGTACTCGACCGACACGTTGCGCGACTGGTAGCTGTACTCATTGAGCCGGTTGCGGAAGCGATCGAAGTCCGTCTGCCGGTCGAACACGGTGAACTTGACCGGCTCCTGGAGGCTCTGGAGCACCTTGACCGTCTGCTCCGAGAGGCTGTTCTGCTGGCTCGCCGTCAGGTCCCAGCGCTTGTTCTGCCGCGATCCGACATAGTTGACGCCCACCGCAATGGCGAGCGCGGCCAGCACGCCGGTCGTGGCGAGCGCGCCGTACCGCGCCTGCCGGCGCTGGAAGTAGTTCAGAATCTCGCGCCACTGGCCGAGCGTGTAGAGCACGACGAGCGCGAGGCCGGCCCAGGCGCCCCACGTCGCGTACTGGTTCCACTCGGGTCTGACGAAGCGGATCGCGACGGCGCCGAAGACGAGCGCCGTACCGACCCAGCCGAGGATGCTCAGAATGCGTTGCAGCATGGCTTATCCGCGCCAGCGTTCGCTGTCGACCGCGCGTACGGTCAGAAACAGGCTGAACGCGATGAAAGAGACGTAATACACGAGATGCTTCGTATCGATGACGCCGCGGGTGAAATCGTTCAGGTGCTCGGTGATCGACAGGTAGTTCAACACGGCCTGGGTCGTCGGGCCCATGAACGTGGCGATCCAGTTGATCACCCAGAAGAGCAGGAAAACCGCGAACGTCACCATCCCGGCGACGATCTGGTTGCCTGTCAGGCTCGAGATGAAGAGGCCCAGCGAGAGCAAGCAGCCGCCCAACAGCACCAGGCCCAGATAGCCGGTCA
>CAZGLC010000146.1:0-12502 GCA_964526235.1 uncultured Bifidobacteriaceae bacterium | reverse complement strand
CCTCGACGCCTCGCTGCAGCATCGGCGCCGCCACCATGAAGATGATGAGCAGCACGAGCATCACGTCGACGAGCGGGACGACGTTGATCTCGGAGAGCGTCGGGCTGACCCGCCGTCCCCGCTGGTGGCGGCCGCCCGCGTTCGGGGCAGATGCGATCACTTTCGGCATATCGCGTCCTTTAACCTCGACCGCCGCGCGCCCACGACGGAACACCGAGCCGCCGAGACACCGAGATCAAGATGCAAACACGTCTCGGTGTCTCAGTGCCTCGGTGGTACGTGATCAGTGCAGCTCGCATGCTACGTAAAGTTGCGCTCGGCGATGTTCAGGAACTCGAGCGCGAAGTCGTCCATCGTGGCCGACAACTCCTTCACCCGGTGCGTGAACGAGTTGTAGAACACGAGCGCCGGAATCGCCGCGAACAGCCCGGCCGCCGTGGCGACGAGCGCCTCGCTGATGCCGGGGGCGACCACCGCCAGATTGGTCGAGCCGGTCGCGCCGATCCGCTGGAACGCAATCATGATTCCGACGACCGTGCCGAAGAGCCCGATGAACGGCGTGACGCTCGCGGTGGTCGCGAGAAACGTCAACCGCCGTTCGAGCTTCGCAATCTCGTTGGTGGCCGCACGGATGAGCGCGCGGTCGACCGCGTCGAGGCTCTTCAGGGTAGGACGTCCGGAGGCGGCCGCCGGAGTGGCCGGCGCGGGATTGCCCGCGCCGCTCGCGCGGAACTGCGCGTTGATCTCGGCGTAGCCCGCCTGGAAGACGCCGACGAGCGGCGTCGCCGGGAGCGTCGGACACGCCGCCTGCACTTCCGAGAACTTGGTGCTGCGCCGGAAGACATCGAGAAAGCGCGTCGTGTCGCGCGCCGAGACGCGGAACGACCAGAGCTTCTGCAGGATGATCGCCCACGACGCGACGGAGAAGATCACGAGAATGGCCAGGACCGCCTGATTGATCGGCGTCGTGTCGGCGATGAGTCGGATGAGGTCGCCGCTCCCGGCAAAGGGGGTTCCGTCGCCCTGCACCTGCAAGGCGAGGAGAAGGGAGCCACGCGTGTGCAAACGGAGCCTCCGAACGATCGGATGTGCGCCACTGGGAGAGGCGCAGACAGGGCAGCCTAGCACGCGCCCTGAGTGCTGTCAAACATATGATACGATGGAGGTTCCGCGCACATGCTCCGCTTCCTCCGCATCCGCAACCTTGCGGTGATTGAAGCCGTCGACCTCGACTTCGAGCCTGGCTTCAACGTGCTGACCGGGGAAACGGGAGCGGGCAAGTCGATCGTCGTCGAGGCCGTCGGGCTCCTGCTCGGCGCGCGCGCCTCGGCCGATCTCGTGCGCACCGGCGAAGCCCACGCCGCCATCGAGGCCATCTTCGAGGACGCCCGTGGTGAAGTCGTCGTGCGGCGCGAAATCACCAGTCACGGCCGCAGCCGATCGTTCATCAACGGGGCGCTCGCGACCGCGGGCGCGCTGCGCGACCTGGCGGCGCGCCTCGTCGAACTGCACGGCCAGCACGAGCACCAGGCGCTGCTCGATCCGCTGACGCATCTTCCGGTGCTCGACGAGTACGCGGGCCTCGGGGATCGCGTCGCCCGCGTCGCCGACGCCTGGGTCGTCGTCCGCGATCTGCGCGAACAGCTCGAGCGGTCGCGGATGGACGACCGCGAGAAGGCCGCGCGCCTCGACCTCATCGCCTTTCAGCTCGGCGAGATCGACAAGGCGGCGCCGACGCCGGGCGAGGACGAGGGGCTGGCCGCCACTCGCCAGGTTCTGGCGAGCGCCGAGCGGATCGAGCGGCTGTGCGAGGAGAGTTATGCGGCGCTGTACGACAGCGACGGCGCCGTGCTCGCCGGGCTCGCGGGCGTCTGGAAGCGCGTGGGCGAGCTGGCGACGATCGACGCGGAGTTTGCGCCGTACGTCGAAGCGCGCGACGGCATCAAGGGACAGCTCGAGGACCTCGCCTTCTTCCTGCGACGGTATGCCGACGGGATCGACGCGTCGCCGGGGCGGCTTCAGGACGTCGAGGATCGGCTTGCGCTCGTCGAGCGGCTGAAGCGCAAGTACGGACCGACGCTGGACGAGGTCATCGCGCGCGGGCGGACGCTCGCGCACGAGCGGGAGCTGCTGACGGGAGCAGGGGAGAAGGCCGACGAGCTGCAGCGGAAGCTGACCGAGGCCACCGATCGGTATCTCGCCGCCGCGCGTGACGTGTCGAGACGGCGTCGCGACGCGGCCGGGCGGTTTGCGAAGGCCGTCGAGGGGCTGGTCGCCGAGCTCGCCATGCCGCAGACGCGCGTCGAGGTGCGATTTAACGCCGGGGAGCTCGCGCCCGGGGAGTGGACCGAGCGCGGGATCGATCGGGCCGAGTTCTACGTGTCGCCGAATCCGGGCGAACAGCTGCGTCCCCTGACGCGCATCGTGTCGGGCGGCGAGTTGTCGCGCGTGATGCTGGCGCTCAAGACCCTGACGGCGGGGGACGCGCCCGGCAAGACGCTCATCTTCGACGAAGTGGATGCCGGGATCGGCGGACGCGTGGCCGAGGTGGTGGGCACACGGCTGCGCGCGCTCGGCGACCGCTTCCAGGTGCTCTGCATCACGCACCTGCCGCAGATCGCGGCGCGCGGCGCCACGCACTTCCGCATCGATAAGAATGTACGGGGAGGGCGAACGGTCACCTCCGTGGAGCGGCTGGCCGACGCGGGCCGCGTCGAGGAAGTGGCGCGCATGATCGGCGGCGCCGTGATTACCGATCAGGCGCGCGCCACCGCGCGTGAGATGCTGACCTCGCCATTACACGCAGGCCGGGTGGGGCCGGTGGCGGATCCGGTGAAAGGCGAAAGCGAAAGGCGAAAGCCGCGACGCGGCTGAGAGACATGGCCAGGAAATATCTCATCGAGACGTTCGGCTGTCAGATGAACGTGCACGACTCCGAGCGCATGGCCGGCCTGCTCGAACAGGCGGGCTACGAGCCGACCGACGAGGAGCGCGATGCCGACGTCATCGTCATCAACACGTGCAGCGTCCGCGGGCACGCCGAGGAGAAGCTCTATACACGGCTGGGCGAGCTGCGCGTGCTCGAAGAGGAGACGGGGCGGCGGCCGCTCGTCGCGGTGGCCGGCTGCGTGGCGCAGCAGGAAGGCGAGACGCTGCTGCAGAAGACGAACGGCCACGTCATCGACGTCGTCCTCGGGACCCAGCGGCTGAAGATGCTGCCGGTGCTCATCGAGAAGGCGGCGCAGGCCTCCTTCGCCGAGGTCGACATCGGGCCGTGGGACGACGTGAGCTTCCCGCTCGGTATCGCACGGAGGGGCGATCCGGTGAAGGCCTACGTCACGATCATCGAGGGGTGCAACGACTACTGTGCCTTCTGTGTGGTGCCCTACACGCGCGGGCACGAACGGATGCGCCCGAAGGGCGACATTCTGGCCGACGTGCGGCAGGCGGTCGACTCGGGCCGCCGGGAGATTCAGCTCCTCGGACAGATCGTGAACCACTATCAGGCGCCTGACGACCCCGGCTGCGACTTTGCGCAGCTCCTGGCGGAGGTGCACGAGGTGCCCGGCGTCGAGCGGCTCCGGTTCGCCAGCCCCCATCCGCGGCACACAAGCGCGCGAATCATCCAGGCGGTGCGCGACCTGCCGAAGGTGTGCAAGCACATGCACCTGCCCGTGCAATCGGGGTCGACGCGGGTGCTCCAGGCGATGCGGCGGCGGCACACGCGCGAGGAGTACCTCGCGCTGGTGGGCCGGATCCGGGAGGCCATTCCGGACGTGGCGCTATCGACCGATATGATCGTTGGCTTCCCGGGCGAGACCGGGGACGACTTCGACCAGACGCTCTCGCTCGTGGAGGCGGTGCAGTACCACAGCATCTTCTCGTTCAAGTATTCCGTCCGGCCGAACACGCTCGCGTCGACGCGGCTGCCGGACGATGTGACCGAGGAGGAGAAGACGGCGCGGATCGTGGCGCTGCAGGGGCGTCAGCGGGAGATTCAAACGCGGCTCCACGAGCGGGCGGTCGGGGCGACCGTCGAGGTGCTCGTCGACGCGGTGAGCCGCCGGCGGGATGGGGAGATGTCGGGGCGGACGACCGGGAACACGGTGGTAAATTTCCCTGTGCCGGCCTTCGCCGGATCTCGGATCCCGGATCCCGGATCCCGATGGTTGGGGCGCACGGTCCCGGTGACGATTCGACGCGCCGGACCGCACAGTCTGTGGGGTGAAGTTGAAGGCTTGCGCGCCGTGGCGGTCCGCAACGCGGACCGCCAGGCCAGCACCGGTTAGTCGGGTCGCTCTGCGACCCGACCTCGCGAAGGCGGGCGCGGAACTTGCGTAAGTCGGCCGGCCGACACGAGGGGACGCGGGAGACTCCAATGCTGATTGAGATGAGCATCAAGGGGCTGATGGTGGATCCGATCACGAACATGCCGATCGTGATCCTGAAGGACAAAGGGGGAGAGCGTGTGCTCCCGATCTGGGTCGGCATCTTCGAGGCGAACGCCATCGCGCTGCAGATGGAGAACATCACCACGCCGCGGCCGATGACGCACGACCTGCTCCGGAACGTCATCACCGACCTCGACGGCCGCGTGGAACGGGTGGTCGTCTCCGACCTGAAGGACAACACCTTCTACGCCATCATCCATCTCACGGTAAAAGGGGAGGGCGTCGTCATCGACGCGCGCCCGAGCGATGCGATCGCGCTGGCGCTCCGGACCCGGTCGCCGATCCTGGTCGAGGAGACGGTCATCGACAACGCCAAGACGATCGACTTCGCCTCCGAGCGCGCCGACAGCGATCGCCTGCAGAAGTGGCTCGAGAGTCTCGATCCGGACGAACTCGGGAAGTACAAAATGTAGCCGACAGGGCACAGCGGTCAGGGGTCTGACCGCCCTCGTCGGCCGGCCGACACCGATCCGGAACCCGGAACCAAGAACTTCCTACCAGCTACCAGCTAGACTCTAGGGCAGTTGACGGTTTTTCACACAACCCCTAGAATGGCGCCATCGTACCGCCACAAGATAAGCCGTTCAGGTCGATGATCGTCGCCATCGCCAACCAGAAGGGTGGTGTGGGAAAGACCACCACCGCTGTCAATCTTGCCGCCGCGCTGGCGATGCGCGGCCGGAAGACGCTGCTCGTCGATCTCGACCCGCAAGCGAACAGCAGCATCTCGTTCCTCAACCACGACGCGATTACGCGGAGCACCTACGACGCGATTGCCGATCCGTCGTGCGCGTTCGCCGACATCATTCAGCCGACGCCGGTGGCGAATCTCTTCATCGCTCCGGCCCGCATCGGCCTGGCGAAGCTCGAGGGGCGGCTCATCGGCGAGCTCGACGCCCACTTCAAGTTGAAGGACAAGCTCAGCCAGCTCAACGGCGAGTACACCCAGATCGTGATCGACTGTCCGCCGGCGCTGGGGCTGCTCACCGTCAACGCGCTCGTCGCCGCGACGCATCTGCTCATTCCGATTCAGTCGTCCTACTTCGCCCTCGAAGGGACCGACGACCTGCTCGAGACGATCGAGAAGGTGCGGCAGCGGCCCAACCCGGCGCTGCGGATCCTCGGCGTCGTCATCACCATGCACGACAAGCGGACGGCGCTCGCGCGCGACATCCGCGACCAGATTCAGAAGGTGTTCGGCGGCAAGGTCTTCCGGACCGTCATCGCCAAGAGCGTACGGCTGGAGGAGAGCCCGGCGTACAAGGAATCCATTTTCACCTTTGCGCCCGAGTCGCCCGGGGCCACCGACTACTACAGCCTGTGCGAGGAGGTCATCGAACGTGTCGAAGCGCGGACTGCCTAACACGCTCCGGATGCGCCACGACGAGCACTACGTGGAGACGCTGGCCGCCTCCGCCGGGGCGCCCGTGGGCCGCATGGTGCCGATCGATCTCCTCGACCCGAACCCCGACCAGCCGCGCCAGGTGATGGGCGACCTGTCGGAGCTCATGGCGTCGATCGCCGAGAAGGGCGTCATCGAGCCGCTCATCGTGCGGCCGCGCGGAGGCCGGTTCCAGATCATCGCCGGCGAGCGCCGGTACCACGCTGCCGTGCAGGTCGGCCTGCGGGAGCTGCCGGCCATCGAGCGGGACGCCGATGATGCCGAGGTGATGGAGCTGGCGCGCATCGAGAACCTCCAGCGGAAGGACCTGACGGCGTTCGAGGAGGCCGAGGCGCTGCACCAGCTCGCGCAGAAGTGCCGCTACACGCACGAGGATATGGCGCGCAAGCTCGGCAAGTCGCGCACGGCGATCACCGAGGCGCTGGCGCTACACAACATGCCCGACGAGGTGCGGAACCTCTGTCGGCTGGCCGACATCACGTCGAAGTCGACGCTGCTGCAGGTCGTCCGCCAGGCGACGCCGCAGAAGATGCTGGCGCTCGTCGAGAAGATGGTGGCCCACGGCGCGGTCAC
Organism: uncultured Bifidobacteriaceae bacterium; assembly: GCA_964526235.1. Lineage (GTDB taxonomy): Bacteria > Acidobacteriota > Vicinamibacteria > Vicinamibacterales > UBA2999 > MELF01. Next base: position 6,076 of record CAZGLC010000146.1, on the reverse strand, counting down.
GCGGAAGGACGTCCGCGCGGAGACCGGGAAGGGACGGCCGGCGCGTCCGCGGCCGTACGTATACGCCTTCCGCGCGCCGACGAAGGCGTTCCGGTTGCGCCTCAGTTTCACCAAGAGCCGCGTCGACAAGGGCGAAGTGATCGACGCGCTCGAGAATATCCTGCGAGAGCTGAAGTCCTCCCGATAAATTCCCCCGGGCGTTACGATTGTCGCCGTATTTCCACTGAGTCGCATAAGAAGCGTTATGTTAACTAACGTCGGGCGGGGCCGCTACACCGTCCAGCTCCGGGAGGCGAACCGCTCGTCCGGCACGTCGATTTCGATCGGCCCGTGCCGCGGATGGAGCTCCAGTTCGGCCCCCTCGCGCGTGACGGCGACGAGAAAGGCCATGCGGCTGTGCGCCGCCGCGCCGAGGCAGGCAAAGGGAATCCGGACCTCCGCCACCCGCTGGACCGCTGCCGCCAGGCCCGGGCACGGGCGCGGGCGCCAGTCGGCGCGCGCGTCCGACCGGTGCTCCAGGCGCACGTGGCGGCCGGCGTCCGTGAGCCGCACGATGAGGCCCGCCGGCTTCAGGAACCGGATGCGGATGTCGACCCCTGGTTCGAGCAGCTCGCGGATCGGCGTCGCCGCATCGATCCGCACGAACAGGTGCTCGCGGTCGAAGCCGAACTCGACGGCCGTCACCAGCCCCGCGCGATCGCCGGCCTGCTGCATCGACCCCGCGGCGCGGCTGGCATCGACGCATCCCGCGCCAATCCACTCGAAGTAGCTCGTCACCTCGCCGTCGATGACGGGTTCGATGAAGCCGGTCGGCGGCTCGACTGGCAGCGCCGGCGGCTCGGTCGTGATGTTGGTGACGAACAGCTCCTCGGGAACCGGCCGGTCGAGCGCCCGGTACGCGCTCCGGAGATGCCGTCGGAACAGGTCGTCGAAGGCGAGGTCGTGCTCGGAGGAATGGTCGTCGCCGTACCACCAGAACCAGTCGCTCCCTTCGGCGATGAGGATCTCCTCGCGCGCGCGGGCCAGCGCGTCGGGCGCGGCCGACGAGGCTGCGGCCTCGAGCGCGTCGCGGGCCTCGGCCAGCTGGCTCCACGCCCGGTGGTCGTCGGGATGGCCGATCCAGATGTAGAAGTCGCCGTTGATCCACGAGCCGGCCGCAATCGACGCGATCGTCTCTGGCGGCGTGCCGCACGCCGCCCCCATGGTTACGGTCCGGATCTCGGGATGGGCGGCGAGCCGGCCGTACAGCGCCCGCAGGAACGGACGTCCCTGTTGGTCGTACTGCTCCCAGGCGTTCTCGCCGTCGAGGATGATGAAGATCGTCGCCTCTCCCCCGTCCGTCCGCGCCGCGTACCGGCGCCCGGCGGTGACAAGCCGGTAGACGAAATCGTCGGCGGCGGCCTCTGCCGACCACGACGCGTAGGTGAAGCCGAGGAGGTCGGACAGCGTGTGGTCGCGGAACCCGCAGGCCACCGGCCCGACGCCGTACGGACGGTAGAGGCGCTCGGGCTCGTCGACGTGGCCGTCGGCGCTGCGCGTGAACGCCGCGCCGAGCGACCGCGCGAGGATCTCCTCATCCGTCGCCATCCACCGGAACCCCGCCGCGGCGACGAGCGGCACCATCGCCTCGGACACGGATCCTTCCGACGGCCACAGTCCCAGCGGGCGCTGACCGAACACCCGCTCGTGCAGCGCGACCGCCCGCGCGAGCTGCTCGGCCGCGTCTTCCGGATGCCGGAACGGGTGGCGTGGGGTACGCGCGTGCGGGTGCGTCCGCAGGTGCACGGTGCTGTCGCACAACAGCGGCAGGATCGGATGGTAGAAGGGCGAGGTCGAGAGCTCGATCTGGCCGCCAGCGGCCGCCGCGGCGTACTCGGGAATGACCTTCCGGAGGAGCTCCAGCTCCACGGCACGCAGCGTGGCCTTGTCGTCCTCGGTGAATCCCCTCCCCTTGTCGACGAGCGCCCGGACGCGCGCGTCGTGCTCGTGGTACCACGCGTCGACCCATACGAGCTTGTGCCAGACCTGCAGGTCGCGCAGGTCGTCGGTCGAGAACTGCGAGGCCTGCGCGCGGGCGCTCACGCCGCCGTTGCCGCGTAGCTCGAGCAGCTCACGGTAGCGCGGAAACGGATCGATCATCCGCGGGCGGTGCGCGTGGAAGAACTGCTCGATGCAGAAAGCGCGCTCCTCGTCGGTGAGCTGCGCCGCGGGCTTGAGGCCGAGCTCCAGATGACGGTCGCGCGCCTCCCCCCGCGCGAACGCCTCGAGCTGCACGAGGAGCGACGGCACCAGGTTGAACGTCGCCTTGACCGTCGGGAACTCCCGCAGGAGCGCCACCATTCCCCAGTAGTCCTTGAGCGCATGCAGCCGCACCCAGGGCAGGACGTGCTCGCCCGTGAGCAGGTCCTGGTAGAACGGCTGATGCATGTGCCACAGGATGGCGACGCGCGTCATAATGAAGACCGGGATGCGGGATCCGGGATCCGGGATCCGAAGAACGCGCCCCGGCGTTTCGGGCCCCGGATCCCCGATCCCGGATCCCACCTCAGCATGCGAATCATCGACAGATACGTCATCCGTGAGGTCCTGTGGCCCTTCGTCATCGGGCTGCTCGTCTTCACGTTCATGTTAATCATCCCGTATCTCATCGAGTACGCCGAGAGCTTCATCTCGAAGGGCGTGCCGGTTCTGGTCGTACTGCGCGTGATGGGCACCCTCCTCCCGTCGGCTCTGGCGCTGACGATTCCGATGTCGCTGCTGCTGGGGTTGCTGGTCGCGTTCGGGCGCCTGTCGGCCGACCGCGAGTTCGTGGCCCTGCAGGCATGCGGCGTGAGCCTCTTCCGTCTCATGCGGCCGGTCGGGCTGCTGTCGACCGTGGCGTGGATGGCCACCTCGTACGTCCTGCTCGTCGCGGTGCCCGACGCCAATCAGCGCTTCCGCGAGATCACGTTCGGCATCGTCGCCGAGCGCGCCGAGGGCGAGGTGCGCCCACGCCTGTTCTTCGAGGACTTCCCCGACGTCGTGCTCTACGTGCGCGAGCTGGCGCCCGGCGGCGCCGGCTGGATCGACGTCTTCATGGCCGACAACCGGATGGGCCAGACGCCCGCCGCCTACCTCGCGCGGCACGGGCGCGTCGTCATCGACCGCGAGCGGCGGACGGTGGAAATGGTGTTGCAGGATGCCGTGCGCCACACGGCGGACGAGGCCGGCAAGTACGAGGTGGTGCACTTCGACCGGCTGCTCCTCAGCCTGAACCCGGACACCGTCTTCCCGCGGCAGGGGCCGCCGCTCGGCGCGCGCGAGATGTCGATTCCGCAGTTGCAGTCGCGCGCGGCGGAGCTCGAGGCGCAGGGGATCTACCCGCACAGCGAGCTGTTCGAGATTCAGAAGAAGTTCTCGATCCCGTTCGCGTGCCTGATCTTCGGCCTCATCGGCCTGGCGCTCGGGGTGAACAACCGCCGCGACGGCAAGCTGGCGAGCTTCGTGATCGGCCTGGGCGTCATCTTCCTCTACTACGTCGTGCTCTGGCTCGGGCAGTCGCTCGTGCGCGGCCACATCGTGCCGCCGTGGCTCGCCGCCTGGGGGCCCAACATCCTGCTCGGCGCGCTCGGTCTGCTGCTCTTCCGCTGGCGCGACCGCGGATTCGACCGGCCCATCCGCCTGCCGGCGCTGCCGACCCTGCGCGCGGCCGGCATCCCGCCGCTGCGGCTGCCGATGCTCGGCATTCTCGATCGCTACGTCGCCACGACGTACGCGCGCATCGCGATCCTGTCGGCGCTGGCGATGGCCGGCATCTTCTACATCGCCGCCTTCCTGGATCTCTCGGACAAGGTGTTCCGCGGACAGGCGACGTGGGGCATGCTCGGCGCGTACTTCTGGTACGCCACGCCGCAGTACGTCTATTACATCCTGCCGCTCGCGGTGCTGCTCGGGGCGCTCGTCACGGTCGGTCTGCTCACCAAGAACAGCGAGCTCGTGGTGATGAAGGCGTGCGGGATCAGCCTCTACCGCGTCGCGGTGCCGATGCTGGCCGGCGCGCTCGCCGCCGGCGGCGTCCTGTTCCTGCTCGAGGAGAGCGTGCTCGGGCCGTCGAACCGCCGCGCCGAGGCGCTCCGCCACGTCATCCGGGGCGGATCGCCCCAAACCTTCGACGTGCTGCACCGGCAATGGATCACCGGCAGCGACGGCGAGATCTACCACTTCAATTACTACGACCCTCGGGCGCGGCAGCTGCTCGGGCTGTCGGTCTACGAGTTCGGCGAACGGATGCAGATTCTGACCCGCCGCGTCTATGCCGAGCGGGCGATCTACACGGGCGGCGGCGACCGGGGCGACCGCTGGAAGGCCGAGCAAGGCTGGACCCGCGAGCTCGACGCCACTGGCGAGACGCGCACCTTCGCGCCCTTCAGCGCGTCGGACATCGCCCTCGAGCCGGCCGTCTACTTCGGCACCGAGCCGCCGGACGAGCGCTTCATGAGCTATTCGCAGCTGCGCGACTACACGACGCGGCTGCAGGCGACCGGCTTCGACGTGAGCGCGCAGCTCGTGGCGCTCGAGCGCAAGATCTCCTTCCCGTTCGTGACGATCGTGATGACGCTGCTCGCCGTTCCCTTCGCCGTCACGACCGGCCGGCGTGGCGCGATGTACGGCATCGGCGTCGGCATCGTGCTCGCCATCACCTACTGGGTCGCCATCAGCGTCTTCGCGGCGCTCGGCACCGGCGGCCTGGTCACGCCGGCGCTCGCCGCCTGGGCGCCGAACCTGCTCTTCGGCGCCGGCGCCGGGTACCTCCTGCTCACCGTCCGCACGTAGGCGGTATACTCACGCCGCGTCCGCCGCTTCATTCATGAGCGGACCCGGCCTACGTACGCAGAGGAGACATCCATGATCCGCTTCTGCTCCGCCGCACTGCTTGCGCTCGTGGTCGCGCCGTTTCTGGCCCAGCAGCCGGAGGCGCAGGGCCGGCAGGCCGCCCCCTACTTCCCTCCCCCGCACCAGTGGGACCGCCGTGCGCCCGCGGACGTCGGCTTCGACGCGGCCTTGCTTGACGCCGCGGTGAAGTTCGCGATGGCGAACGAAACGACACGCTTGCGCGACCAGCGGCTCGAGCAGGCCATATCTTTCGGTGCGGACGAGCCGTTCGACACCCCGATCGGGCCGATGACGGTGCGCGGGCCGGTCAGCGGCGTCATCGTCCGCAACGGGTACCTGGTGACGGAATGGGGCGAGCCCGACCGCATCGACATGACGCACAGCGTGACGAAGACGTTTCTGTCGACCGTCGCTGGCCTGGCGGTGCAGAAGGGGCTGATCAAGGACGTCCACGACCGCGCGCGCGGCTACATGCCGCTTGGCGTGGATCTCTTCGACGCACCGCACAACCAGCCGATCACCTGGGATCATCTGCTGCGCCAGACGAGCGACTGGCAGGGCACGATGTGGGGAAAACCTGACTGGGCGGATCGCCCGGAGGGGGAACCGAGGGATTGGCCAAACCGAAAGCTCTACGAGCCTGGCACCCGCTACAAGTACAACGACGCGCGCGTGAACGCGTTTGCACTGGCGCTGCTCCACGTCTTCCGGCGTCCGCTGCCGGACGTCCTCCGCGAGGAAATCATGGAGCCCATCGGCGCTTCATCGACGTGGCGCTGGTACGGATATGAAAACTCATGGATCGAGATCGATGGCCACCGCGTGCAGTCGGTGTCTGGCGGTGGCCATTGGGGCGGTGGCATGCACATCAACGCGTACGACATGGCGCGGTTCGGGTATCTCTTTCTGCGCAACGGCCGCTGGAGGGATCGCCAGCTCGTCGCCGAGCAGTGGATCACGCAGGCGCGCACGCCCGGGAAGGCGAACGACCAGTACGGCTACATGAACTGGTATCTGAACACCGGCCGCAAGTCGCTCCCCGCGACGCCGGAGTCGGCCCTGCGCTTCCAGGGCAGGGGTCCGAACATCGTCTATATCGACTGGGAAAACGATCTCGTGGTGATCGTGCGCTGGATTCGCGACGACCAGCTCAACGAGTTTCTCGGAAGGGTGCTGGCGGCGCTGCGGGTGAGACCGACGGCGT
>CAZGLC010000145.1:0-12640 GCA_964526235.1 uncultured Bifidobacteriaceae bacterium | reverse complement strand
TTCGACGATGACGTAGTCGCCGTCGCGGATCTGCTCGTCGATCATCGAATCGCCGCGGACGCGGAGCACGTAGCTGTCGCGCTTGCCGACGAGCCCTTCCGGCACCGCAATCGTCTCGCTGCTGGCCACCGCCTCGATCGGCACACCGGCGGCGACAAACCCCAGCAGCGGCAGCTCGAGGGCGCGGCCGCCCACGCGCGTGGGGATGAGCTCGACCGATCGGCTGCGGTTCCATGCGCGCCGGATGAAGCCTTTTTCCTGCAGATTCGTGAGGTGTTTGTGGACGGTGGCCAGCGAGGACAGGTTGAAGCGCCTCCCGATCTCTTCGAGGCTCGGCGCGTACCCGTGCTGCTGGATGAATTCGTTGAGGTAGTCCAGGATCTCGCGCTGACGTTTTGTGAGCGGTAGCACGGTTATCCTCCTGGTTGAGGTGGCCAGACTATATGCGAACAGAAGGCGAAGATCAAGGGGATGGTAACCTGTCCAGGAGGTTTTTGATGCCCCGTCGTCTGTATCCGGTTGCCGCCATTGTCTTCGGGAGCGCCGTGCTGGTGTCGCTCGAGGCCGCAACGGTCTCCCCCAAGAGCGCCGAGGTCTTCGCCGAAAAGGTGGCCGTCATCCGGCGCCACGCCGATCAGGGCGAGCGCGCCGGCGCGCGGCGGACGCTGGTCACGCAAGACGAGCTCAACTCCTGGTTTGCGTTCCAGGCCACGCCCGTCCTGCCGAAGGGCGTCACGCAGCCGGAGGTGACGATCGTGGGGCAGGGCCGATTGGCGGGTCAGGCGATCGTCGACCTCGACGCGGTCGCCAAGCGGCGTTCGACCGGCGGCGTGTTCGATCCGTGGGCGCTCCTTGGCGGCCGCGTGCCGGTGAAAGTGACCGGCATTCTCCACACGCGCGACGGCATGGCGCGGCTCGAGATTCAGACGGCCGAAGTGTCCGGCGTGCCGGTGCCGCCGACGCTGCTGCAGGAGCTCGTGAGCTTCTACTCGCGCTCGCCCGAGCGGCCTGCCGGCGTGCGCCTCGACGACACGTTCGCGCTGCCGGCCAACATCCGGCAGATCGAGGTGGGACAGGGACAGGCCGTTGTCGTGCAGTAGGGCGGGCCTTGACGGCCCGCCTGGTGCGGCGTAACGCCGCGCCCTACGCGTGGACTTCCTCCAGACCCCTCTTCAATTCCTCAAGGGCGTCGGGCCGCGCAAGGCCGCCGATCTGACGCGCGCCGGGCTCCAGACGGTCGAAGATCTCCTCTACCGCCTGCCGTTCCGCTACGAGGATCGCAGCCGCATGCAGCCGATCGCGTCGCTGCGCCCGGGCGCGAAGGCGGCCGTGCTCGGCGAGATCAAGAGCGCGCGCCTGGCGATCACGCGCCGCCGCGGCTTCAAGATCTTCAATGCGGTGGTGAGCGACGCGAGCGGCGCCATCCGCTGCACCTGGATGAATCAGGCATTCCTCGCCGACGTCCTGCAGCCGCACCTGCAGGTGGTGATCTTCGGCGACGTGAAGCTCGACTCAACGGGGCTGCACGTTCTCAACCCCGAGTACGAGCTCGTGACCGAGGACCTCACCGGCGTCCACACCGGCCGCATCGTCCCGTTCTATGAGAAGACCGGCACGGTGACGCCGAACATGCAGCGGAAACTCGTGCGCACGGCGATCGATCAGCTGCCGGCGGCCATCCCCGACGTGCTGCCACCGGAGCTCCGCGCGCGCCTGCAGCTGCTGCCGCGCCGGCCAGCGGTCGAGCAGTCGCACTTTCCGCCGAACGAGGCGTCGATCGAGGCGCTCAACGCCTTCCGGACCCCGGCGCAGCGGCGGCTCATCTTCGAGGAGTTCTTTCTGTTTCAGATCGGCCACGCGTGGCGGCGGCACGCGACTGGCACCGAGCTGAAGCCGTTCGTGCCGACGGTCGACGACCGGATCCGTGCCGCCGCCGCGAAGATCCTGCCGTTCAAGCTGACGCCGGGGCAGCGGCAGGCGATCAAGGAGATCGTCGACGACATGCAGCGGGGGCAGCCGATGCACCGGCTGCTCCAGGGCGACGTCGGCGCGGGCAAGACGATCGTCGCGCTGCTGGCGGCGCTCGTGGCGATGGAAAACGGGCTGCAGGTTGCGTTCATGGCGCCGACCGAAATCCTGGCCTCGCAGCATTACGCCACGATCGCGCGGCTGCTCGCCTCGTCCCGGTTCCGCGTGGACCTGCTGACGGGGAGCACGCCCGGGCTGCAGAAGCACACGCTCTACGCGCACGTCGAGCGCGGGACGTCGCACCTGATTGTCGGCACGCACGCGCTCGTGCAGGAGGGGATTCGCTTTCACAAGCTCGGGCTCGTGGTCATCGACGAGCAGCACCGCTTCGGGGTCGTCCAGCGCGCGGCGCTTCGCGCCAAGGGGCTGCGCCCCGACGTGCTGCTCATGACCGCCACGCCGATCCCCCGGACGCTGGCGCTCACCGACTACAGCGAGCTCGACGTCTCGAAGATCACCGACATGCCGCCCGGACGCCAGCCGGTGCAGACGCTCGTCAAGCCCGAGTCGCGGCGCGACGAGATCTACCAGCTCGTACGCGACGAGCTCGATCGCGGACGCCAGGCGTACGTGATCTATCCGCTCGTCGAGGAGTCGGAGAAGATCGATCTCAAGTCGGCCACCGAAATGGCCGACCACCTGCAGCAGGAGGTGTTCCCCGCGTATCGCGTCGCGCTGCTGCACGGGCGGATGAAGGCCGACGCCAAGGAGGCCGTCATGCACGCCTTTGCCGCCGGCCGGATTCACATGCTCGTGTCGACCACGGTGGTCGAGGTCGGCGTCGACGTGCCGAACGCGTCGGTCATGATCGTCGAGCACGCCGAGCGCTTCGGGCTGTCGCAGCTCCACCAGCTGCGCGGGCGCGTGGGCCGCGGACCGTGGGAGTCGGTTTGCGTGCTGCTTTATCAGGCGCCGTGGACGGACGAGGCGCGCGAGCGGCTGAAGGCGCTCGCCTCGACGAGCGACGGCTTCGCGATCGCCGAGCGGGATCTCGAGCTGCGTGGGCCGGGCGATTTTTTCGGCACGCGCCAGTCGGGGCTGCCGACGCTGCGGACGGGCGACCTCGTACGCGACCGCGACGTCATGGAGGAGGCGCACCGCGAGGCGCGCCGCGTGGTGGCCGAGCAGGGGCTGACGCCGGAGCTCCGGCAGTTCGTCGAGGAGCGGTGGGAGCGGCAGTTCGGCCTCATCGAGGTGGGGTAAATGCGCGTGATTGCCGGACGGTTCAAGGGACGCCGGCTCGATGCGCCGAAGTGGGAAGGCATCCGCCCTACCTCCGACAAGCTGCGTGAAACGCTGTTCAACATCCTGGCGCCGCGCATCGAGGGCGCGCGCGTGCTCGACGGCTTCGCGGGCACCGGCGCGGTCGGGCTCGAGGCCCTGAGCCGGGGCGCGCGCCACGTCACCTTCGTGGAGCGCGATCGGCGCGCGGCGGCGCTCATCGCCGCCAACGTCGCGCGGTGCGGCGTCGAGGAGGGCTATACTATCGACTGCGGCGACGTCGCATCCGTGCTGCGGCGCGCGCCCGCGGATGCCGCGTTCGATCTGATCCTGCTGGATCCTCCGTACGATGCCGATCCCGACACGGTGACGCGCGCGCTTGCGGCGTCCGTGGATCGCCTGGCGCCGAACGGGCTGGTCGTGCTCGAGCGCGCGCGGCGGCGCGACCCGGCGATTCCGCCGCCGCTCGAGCGCGTCCGCGACGTCGCCTCGGGTGACAGCACGCTGACGTTTATGAGACTGCGATGACGCCACCGAACGGACGCCTTGCGGTGTTCCCCGGCTCGTTCGATCCGCTGACGAACGGGCACGTCGATATCATCCTGCGCAGCGCGCACCTGTTCGAGCGGATTGTCGTCGCGGTGCTCGTCAACGCGGAGAAGAATCCGCTCTTCACCGCCGACGAGCGGATCGCGATCATCCGCGAGGTCTTCCGCGAGTACCCGAACGTCGAGGTCGACACCTTCGACGGGCTGCTGGTCGAGTACGCCCGGCGGCGGCGCGCCAGCGCGATCGTCCGCGGGCTGCGCGCGGTGTCGGACTTCGAGTACGAATTTCAGATGGCCCTCATGAACCGGCATCTCGAGCCGACGCTCGAGACCGTCTTCATGATGCCCGCCGAGCAGTACACGTATCTCAGCTCGCGCCTGATCAAGGAAGTGTTCCAGCTCGGCGGCGAGGTGAGCGGGCTCGTGCCGCCCGTGGTCGAGCGGCGTTTGAGAGAGAAGACGGCGGTCGGCAGTCGTACGTAGGGCGGGGCCGCTCGGCGAAGGGAGCGATAGGTACGTAGGGCGGGGCCGCTCGGCGAAGCGAGCGGCGGCCCCGCCGATGAGGAGCGACGATGTTTGCACAGCGTCTGGCGAATGTGGCGGGGTCGGCCACGCTCAAAGCGGCGGCGGAAGCGGAGCGGCTGCGCCGCGCGGGCGTCAACGTCGTTGATTTCACCGCAGGCGAGCCGGACTTTCCAACGCCTGAGCACGTGAAGGCGGCGGGGAAGGCGGCGATCGACGCCAATTTCACCCGCTACACCGCGGCGGCGGGCATTCCCGAGCTCCGCGAGGCGATCTGCGGCCGCTACAAACGTCAGTACGGCGTCGACATCACGGCCGCCGAAGTGCTCGTCACCGCCGGTGGCAAGCAGGCGCTCTTCAACGCCGCGCTCGCGCTGTTCGACCCCGGCGACGAGGTGATCACGCACGCGCCGTACTGGCCGACGATTCCAGAGCAGGTGAAGCTCGTCGGCGCGGTCCCGGTGATCGTCCGGACGCGGTCGGAGGAGGGGTTTGCGGTCCACGCCGAGACGGTAATTGCCGCGATCACGCCGCGGACGAAGGCGATCATCATCAACTCGCCCTGCAACCCGACGGGTGCACTCGTCGACGAAGCGACGCTCACGGCGATTGCGGAGGCCGCGGCGACGCGCGGCATCTGGATTGTCGTCGACCTCTGCTACGAGCAGCTGATCTACGAGTCGGTGCCGCACAACCTGCCGAAGGTGCTCTTCGACCGGCACCGCGATCGGACGGTGATCGCCGGGTCCGCCTCGAAGTCGTACGCGATGACGGGGTGGCGGTGCGGCTGGACGATTGCCCCGAAGGCGCTCACGGGCGCGTTCAACACCATCCAGGGTCAGACGACGTCGAACATCGCGTCGATCACGCAGAAGGCGGCGCTCGCGGCCGTGTCGGGCCCGCAGGACGGCGTGGAGGCGATGCTGAACGAATACCGCGTACGGCGCGACGCGATCCACGGCTGGCTGACGGCGCATCCGGCGATCAAGTGCGTCAAGCCGAAGGGCGCCTTCTATCTGTTCCCGGACGTCTCCGGGCTGCTGTCGCCCGACGGGTTCCGCACCTCGGCGGATTTCGCCCAGGCGCTCCTCGAGAAGGAGCACGTCGCGGTGACCGCCGGCGAGGGGTTCGACGCGCCCGGCTATCTGCGGATCTCATACGCGACATCGATGGAGCAGCTGCGCGAGGGCGCGACCCGCATGCTTCGGTTTGCCGAGTCGCTCCAGCCGGCGAAGGCGGGTGTCGCTCGCTGAGACGCGCTGATCACGGACCACCGAGACACCGAGGCACCGAGAGTGATTGGGTCTTCGGTGTCTCAGTGGCTCGGTGGTTCGTGGCAGTGACGAGCCGTGATATTGCCCCAGTCTTTCGCCGCTGCGGTGCGTGAGGTGGTCGGGGCCGGTTACGTTCGGACCGACCCCGCTTCACTCGAGCCGTACGCCGCCGACGCGCTCGGCCAGGGCCATCCGCCCGATCTCGTCGTCATTCCCGCGAACACATCGGAGGTGGCTGCGATTGCGCGCCTCTGCAACGCCGAGCGCGTGCCGCTCGTCGTCCGCGGGGCCGGCACGGGGTATACCGGCGGCGCCGTCCCCACGCACGGCGGGGTCGTCATCTCGATGGAGCGGTTCACGCGGATTCTCGAGATCGACCAGACGAATCTCCTGGCGGTCGTCGAGCCCAACGTCATCACTGCGGACCTGCAGCGCGCCGTGGAGAAGATCGGGCTCTTCTATCCGCCCGATCCCGCGAGCCTGGAGAGCTCGGCGCTCGGCGGCAACGTGGCAGAGTGCGCCGGCGGGCCTCGGGCGTTCAAGTACGGCACCACGCGGCGATACGTGCTGGGGCTCGAGCTAGTGCTCCCGACGGGCGAGATCCTCGAGACCGGATCGAAGGCGGTGAAAAACGTCGTCGGCTACGACCTCACGCAGCTTCTGGTCGGCTCCGAAGGGACGCTGGCGATCATCACCCGCATCACGCTCCGTCTCATTCCGAAGCCGCCCGCCCGCGCGACGCTGCTGGCGATCTTCACCGACGTGCAGGCTGCCGTCGATGCGGTGACCGCACTCCTCGAGCGCCGAGTCGTGCCGGCGGCCATCGAGCTCGTCGACGCCGAATCGTTGCGCGTGGTGCGCGATCGGCTGGGAGAGGAACTGGCGCCGACGGACGCGGGCGCGCTGCTCCTCGTGGAGTCGGACGGAATCCAGGCCGCGGTCGACGAGGAAATCGATCGCGTGGCGCAGGCGTGCCGTGCGGTCGGCGCCATGCGGGTGTCGCTCGCCGCCGACGATGCCGAGCGCGAGCGGCTGTGGAACGCGCGGCGGCTGATGTCGCTGGCGCTGCGCGCGACCGGGTTGTTGAAGATCAACCACGACGTGGTCGTGCCGCGCGGACGGATTCCCGAGCTGTTCGCCGTGGTTGACGAGCTGCGGGAGCAGTATCGGCTGACGATTGCCGCGTTCGGCCACGCCGGCGACGGCAACATTCACGTGAACCTCATGGTCGACCGCGCCAGCGCCGACGAGCGTGCGCGCGCGAAGGAGGCCGAGCGCGTGCTGTTCGAGCGCGTCGTCGCGCTCGAAGGGTCGATCAGCGGCGAGCACGGCATCGGCTTTGCCAAGGCGCCGTACCTTGACCTCGAGCTCTCCGCCGACGAGATCGCGCTCATGAAGCGGGTGAAGGCGGCGTTCGATCCGAACGGGATCCTGAATCCGGGCAAGATCTTTCCACCATGAGCGTTCCGCGCTTGGTGCGCGAATTCTACGAGCGGATCTGGGAAGCAGGCGACCTGGCCACGGCTTCTGCACTGGTGTCGGACGATGTCGTGTTCCGTGGGTCGCTCGGGATAGAGGTCCGTGGCCGCGAGGCGTTCGTCGCGTACGTACGTGGTGTCCGCGCCGCGCTCGACGATTACCGGTGCGAGATTGTCGCCTGCGTCGCTGAAGGGGAGCGGGCATTTGCGAAGATGCGCTTTTCGGGCACGCACGTCGGAGCCTTCCGCGGCTTCGTGCCGACGCGCAAACGAAGCGAGTGGCTCGGAGCAGGGTTGTGTTCCGGTTCGAGGGGAACGTGATCGTCGAACTGTGCGTGCTCGGTGACCTGGTCGGTCTCGACGACATACTCGAACGAAACCGGGTGTCATGAGAACACGAATCCGCTCTCATCTGGTGTGCTACCATGGTCGCACAATGAAGACTACGCGCAGGCGATCGAGACGAGCGGGCCAGACAGACAAAGTGAGCATCTCGCTCGATCGATCGGAACTCTCGACGCTCAGAAAGCGGGCCCGGCGGCTGTACGGCGGCAACCTGTCCGCGGTGATTGCGGAGGGGGTCCGACGGATCAGAGAAGAAGAAGGGCGCGAGGCGCTCGTGGCGTGGCTCGGAGAGGCAGGCCATGCGACTCCAGAAGAGCAGGAGGCGATCCGTGCGGAATGGCGCGGCCCCGCGGTGCGACGGCGGCGACGCCGGATTGCGTGACCGGTGTGACGTTGGATACCGGCGCGCTCATCGCCCTCGAGCGTCGTCACCAACGCATGGCCCGTGTATATGCCAAGGCGGTGGCGGACGGCATCGGCATTACGATTCCGGCTGTCGTTATTGCCGAATGGTGGCGCGGTCGTTCCGACGTGCGGGAATTGATTCTGCGCGCTGTGCGCGTGGAGGAGACGACGACGGCGCTCGCGCGGCTGGCGGGCGAGGCATTGGCTCAGGTACCTGGCGCCGGTACGATCGATGCCCTCGTCATGGCATCAGCCGCGCGCCGCGGTGATGTCGTCTACACGTCGGATTTCGCCGATCTTGCGCGTCTTCAGGCCTATTTCGCGACCGTGCGGCTGCTCGCCGTCTGAGCGCGTTCTACTTGTTTGAGACGAGCAGCACTCGCTCCACGTCCTGCTCCGGGAGCGGCGAGATCAAGGTGCGCAGCCTGATGTTCGCCGGATCGAGATAGCGGACTTCGCCAAGCAGCCGCGTCTTCACACGCGACAGAGTCTCGAGGCGCGGCAGGTCCGACGCGCGGACGACGAGCAGCACGCGTTCGGGTGACGTGAGGAAGTCGAGCGCCACCCCTTCGTCGAACAGCTCAGCCTGCGTGAATCGCGTGTAGAAGATCAGATTGCGGGCGAACACCTGATACGTTCCCACGGCTTCTCCGGCCGTGCGGTGCTCGGCCACGAGCGCCGCCATCTGCTCGACCGGTTCGGGCCGGAGTCCCGCCAGCGCGCCGAACTGCACCGCGAGGAGCACCACGGCCGCGCCGGCTGCACCAGCGGGCGGCAGCCAGCGCCACTGCCGTGAGACGGCGAGCCACACGCATGCGAGAGCCGACGCGGCGATGCCGGCAATCCCGGCCGCCATCAGCGAGGGATGCGCCGTGATGAACAGCGGCCTCGCGCGGTAGAGCAGGAATGCCAGCACGGCCAGGAGCGCGGCGGTTCCCCACGTCGCCGCGGCGAGCGCGGATCTGCCCGCCGCGTCGGGCTCCCGCACGCGCCGGGCAATGGATCGTGCGAGCAGAATGGCGAGCGGCGGCAGCACCGGGAGGATGTAGCGCGGCTGCTTGCCGATGGAGATCGTGAAGAAGAGCAGTGGCATCGCCGCCCACAGCAGGAGCCGCCATTCGCCGGTCGTGAGCAGCCGCTGCCGCCGCGCCACCGCGAGCGCCGACCCGAACGGCACCGCCAGATACACCGACCACGGCAGCAGGCCGCCGAGGAGGATCGGCAGATAGAACCAGAGGGGCCGCGGCTCGTTGAACCGGTCCGTGGCGAAGCGCTCCAGGTTGTCGGCCAGGAAGAAGCTGTGGAGGTACTCGACGCCGTGTCGCGCGGTCATCACCGCGTACCACGGCACGGCGACGAGTAGAAAGACGACGACCGCTGCGGCGAGCGCGCGCGAGGGGATCGGCAGGCGGCGGTGCTCCCGCCACCAGATCGGCAGGAGCACGAGCGCAGGGACGGCGAGCGCGACGGGACCCTTCATGAGGAACCCAAGTCCGGCTGCTGCGCCGGCCAGGACCCAGCGCTCGTCGAGCGCCGTCCAGATCGTGAGCGTGATCAGGAAGGCAAGGGGAAGATCGGGGAGCGCGAGCCGCGCCAGCGCGAAGCAGCCGAAGCATGTCGCCACAATCGCGCCCGCGAGCCACGCGGCGTCATCGCGGTCGGTGAAGCGGCGGGCAGCGATCCACGTGAGCAGCACGAGGCCGAGCCCCGACAATGCCGACCACCAGCGCGCCGCGCCCTCCGTCGGCCCTGTCACGAGATACGTGGCCGCTGTCAGCCAGTAGTAGAGGATCGGCTTCTGCCAGCGATCCGTGTCGTTGAAACGCGGCGTGATCCAGTCGCCGCTCTCGACCATCTCGCGCGCCGCTTCCGCATAGAACGCTTCGTCGGAATCGGTCATGGCCTGACGGCCGAGGCCGGCGAACAACGTCAGGGTTGACAGGAGGACGAGCGAGAGAACGGCGCGCGGCACCGGGAGTCATTCTAGCTGGCCGTCGAGCGCTGTCATAATCACCGTATGCCCAAGACCGTCGCCGTCATCGGCGCGTCGAGCGACCGGCGGAAGTTCGGCAACAAGGCGCTGCGCGCGTTTCAGGCGGAGGGGCACCGCGTCATTCCGATCAACCCGCACGAAACGGACGTCGAGGGCGTCCGGGCGTATGCGTCGGTGCTCGACGTGCCCGAGACGATCGACATGGCGACCGTCTATGTGCAGCCGGAGATCGCCACGCGACTGCTCGCGGAGTTCGAGCGCAAGCGGATTCCCGAGATCTGGATCAATCCAGGCGCCGAGAGTCCCGAACTGCTCGTGGAAGCGCGGCGGCGGAAGTTGAACGTCATCACCGCGTGCAGCATCATGGCGATCGGCCGGAATCCCGACGCATTCTGATTCGCGAGGCATCGATGGTGAGAATCCGGCTGCGGAAGAACGGTCCGTACGTGATCGAGAGTGACGAGGTGGAGATCGCCGACTGGAACGGCGTGCCGTACGCGATTGGGCGTCGCCCGGTCGCGCTCTGCCGGTGCGGCGCCTCGTCCACCAAGCCGTTCTGCGACGGCACGCATTCGAAGAAGGGATTCGAAGCGGCCGAAGCGGCCGTCCCCGAATCCCGCGACAAGCCCGCGATCTGACTACCGCACGGGCGCGCTGACCGAAAACGCGCTGGCGAGCGACGCGGCGAGGGTGGCGCCTGCGCCGAGCGTCACCTCGCGGCCGCGCGTGGCGAGCACGACGCCCGTGCCGGCCGCGCCGCCGATCGCCGCGCCCTTGGCGGCGCCGTCACCGCCGCCCAGGATGCCGCCGATGATCGCGCCGCCCACGGCGCCGGCGCCGATCTTGGTCGCATCCTCGCCCCGGGTTGCCTCACCTTCGAAGGCGATCGGGTTCGTCCGGAGCTCCTCACGGCCGCTCGTGAGCTCGACCTCCATGAACCGCAGCGCCAGCCGCGAGCGCCCCTGCACCCGTCCGGCGCGATCGACCTCGATGACCTCGCCGTGCAGCACGGCACCCGCCGGAATGGCCGTGTAGCCGTCGACGACGACCGCCTGGCGCAGGCGGGCGCGGACCGGCATCTCCACGGTCGCCGTTTCGGACGATACCGGGGTGACCAGCTCGAGCGGCAGCGCCGTCCCCGCTGGAACGGTCACCTCGCGCCAGCGGGGCGCGGCCGCGGCCGGCGCCTCCGTCCGGGCCGGTGGCGCCTCGGGTCGCGCAAGCGGCGCCGGGCTGGCGCCTGTCGTGGCGCGGGGCGCCGACGCATCCGGGGGCCGAGCCGCGGATGAGTCGTCCGGGCGCCGCGCGGACGGAGGCGGTGCTGCCGCCGGGCGCGAGTCGGTGCGCTCGGCCGGCGATGCCGGGGCGATTTCCTCGAGATTCTGCGTGTTTTCGGGCGTACGGTCGGCGCAACCTGCCAGAACGGCGGAGCCGAGCAGCGCTGCTGCCAGGCAGCCAGAGACCACTGGACCAACCGAGAGAAAAGGGGTCAGACCCCGGTGACGGACCGTACAGGGGTCTGACCCCATATGCGGATCGACTCAAGGTTGCCAGCCAGGTCGTATCAGCACATCTTATTGTGTCTGAATAACTATCAATTTGACTGATGGCCTCGCCATCGGTCAGACTGGCGAACATGCCCACACGCACCGGCGCGCAAATCATCTGGGAATGCCTGGTTCACGAGGGGGTCCACACCGTCTTCGGGTATCCTGGGGGCGCCATTCTCCCGGCCTACGACGCGATGCTCGACTACCCGGTCCGGCACATCCTGGTCCGCCACGAGCAGGGCGCCACGCACATGGCCGACGGCTTTGCGCGTGCGGGCGGCGGCGTCGGGGTAGCGGTGGCCACCTCCGGCCCCGGGGCGACCAACATGGTCACCGGCATTGCGACGGCGATGATGGACTCGTCGCCGATCGTCTGCATCACGGGGCAGGTACCCGGCAAGCTGATTGGCTACGACGCGTTCCAGGAGACCGACATCACCGGCATTACGCTGCCGATCACCAAGCACAGCTACCTGGTGACGCGCGTGGAAGACATCATGCCGGCGATGAAGGAGGCGTTCCACCTGGCGAAATCGGGCCGGCCCGGTCCAGTGCTGGTCGACATCACGAAGGACGCGCAGCAGGCGAAGGTCGACTGGACGTGGGACGCGCGCCCGGTGCGGATGCGCGGCTACCGGCCTCGTGTTCCGATCACGCGCGAGGACCTCGCGCGTGCGACGGAGCTCATTCGCGATTCCAAGCGGCCGGTCATCCTCGCCGGGCAGGGCGTGATCCAGAGCGGCGCCACGCGCGAGCTGCTGACGCTGGCCGAGCGGATCGATGCGCCGATTGCCATGACGCTCCTCGGCCTCGGCGGCGTGCCGGCGAGCCATCCGTTGAATCTCGGCATGATGGGCATGCACGGCGAGGCGTGGGTGAATCACGCCATTCAGGAAGCCGACCTCCTGCTGGCGTTCGGCATGCGCTTCGACGACCGCGTCACCGGCAACGTGAAGACCTACGCGCTCCACGCGCGCAAGATCCACGTCGACATCGACCCCTCCGAGATCAACAAGAACGTGGCCGCCGACGCCGCGATCGTGGGCGACCTCCGTGAGACGCTCGTCGATCTGCTCGAGGTGCTCGAGCCGGCGGATCACGCGGCGTGGCACGCGCACATCGAGACGATGAAGGGAGATGCGGCCGTTCGCGACATTCAGAAGCTCCCCGACACGGGGCATCTCTACGCGGCCCACGTCATCAACGACATCTGGCGCATCACCGGCGGGAACGCCGTGGTCGTGACCGACGTCGGTCAGCATCAGATGTGGGAGGC
>CAZGLC010000144.1:8180-12729 GCA_964526235.1 uncultured Bifidobacteriaceae bacterium | reverse complement strand
TCGGCAGGTAGTACTCCATGAACATCGCCTTGCTGAGCGTCGCCTCGTCGAACGGCACCTCGGTCTCGGCGCGCACGAACCGGGGCTTCGCTTCGGGCCCGTACTGCTTCGTGACGTAGGCGATGAACTCCGCTTTGTCTTTCGTCGAGAAGGGAAACCACTGGACGCGCCCCGCGAGCGCGCCTTCGTTGTAGGCCCGCGAGTCGCGCGTGTTGAGCTCGGCGCCGGTCATGTGGCCGAGGCGCGCGCGCCACACGTCTTCGCTCGCCGGCCGCGCCGGGATGAAGTTCTCGTCGTGGCACCGCATGCACCCCTGCTCGATCACCTGGAGCCCGGGGCCCTGCGGGTAGATCTCCGCGTAGCGCGCGAAGGTGACGTTGGCCGGCGGCGCGGGCTGGACGCCCTGGCCGGCGTGCATGGCCAGGCTCAGCTTCGCGTTCTCGCCCGCGCGCAGCGTGAGCGTCTGCGCGTCCGACTCGAGCCCCTTCGCCCGGACGACGACCTCGTAGTTGCCGGGGAAGAGCGCCGCGGCCCGGAACTGGCCCCCGCTCGTGAACACCATGTAGACGATGCTCTTGTCCACGTTGCGGAGGTAGACCTGGGCGGCCTTGAACGCCTGGGGCGCGGTGACCGCACCCGACAGGCGCGCCATCCCGGCCAGCTCACCGCGCTGCTGGGCGGCCACGCCTACATTGACGACGTAGGCGGCCCACCCGCACGCGGCGAGGGCGACGACCGACGTCAGAAGCCGACGAGTATTCATGATGCCTCCTACCAGACGAACCGCACGGCCAACTCGGCCTGCTGGCGTGGATGGACGCTGTTGATCGTGCCGAACGCGTTCGACAGGGCGTTCATCTGCCACGGCGTCGCGCCCGGGCCAAGGCTGTCGGTGCCGAACAGGTTGAACACCTGGGCGATGAGATCCGCGCGGCGCCCGCCGCCCAGACCGATCTGTTTGTTCACCCGCACGTCGAAGCGGTTGAACTCATCGGTCATCAGCTGGCTCGCGGCGATCGGGCCGCGGCCGTTCTGCGCCCGCCACGTATTGACGAGGGCGAGGTACTTGTCGTTCTCGCCGCGGTTGAACACGTTGCGCGTGGTGCCGGGCACATAGTCGCCAGCCGTGTTGATCGCCGCACCGTCGCGGTTCAGATCGATGCCGGCGCGCGCGTTGAACGGCCGCGACGAGCGGTAGCTCCACACCGCGCCGAGGACGACGTCATAGGGGAGCTGCACCGCCCCGCTGGCCACCAGCGTGTGCCGCCGATCCTGGTTCCCGTAACCCCGGTCATCCTCCGGATGGTAGAAGTCGACCACCGTCTGCTGCCCGGCCCCCCGGTCCTCGCTCCGCGCCAGCGAATAGGACACCAGGTACTGATACCCGTCCGAGAAGCGCTTATCCAGCCGCAGGTACAGCGCGCGATAGTCGCTCTCGCCGAACGCCTGGTACTGGTTGATGTTGCCCCACCCCCGAATCGGACGCACGCCCGTCACCGGGTCCGGGGTATTGATGTTGGCAATCTGGTTGCCCTTGGTCACCGTGCTGTACACGCCGTCGAGGTGAATTGCCAGGTTCCGCCGCAGCTCGCGCGACAGCCCGACGTTGAGCGCCTTCGATTCCGGCTGCTCGATCCGGTCGTCGGTGATGTTGACGTTCGGCGTGGCCGACACGGTCACAAACGCCTGCGGTGACAACCCGCCATACGGATCCGGATACGACGGGTTGCGGATGTTGACCTGCGATTGCAGCAGCGCGACCACCTCCGCCCGCAGCGTGGCCACAAAGACGTTGCTGTAATACTTGCCCGCCGCCATGCGCACCACCGTCCGCCCGTCGCCCTCCACGTCCCACGCCAGGCCGAACCGCGGCCCCCAGTTGTTGTTGTCGTGCCGCGAGGAGGGGTTGATCAGCTCTCCCAACCGCTCCCGGCCGACGAGCGAGATGTGGTTGTTGAACGCCTTGTACAGATTCTCGTAGCGAAGCCCGACGTCGAGCGTCAGGTTCGGCAAGACTCGCCACTCGTCCTGGACGTACGTCTGTATCCAGTCGGCCCTGAGGTGCCGCGGCAGCGGCGGGAACGAGGCGGTGAACTGGATCGGGTTGCGCAGGTTCCGGATCGAGGCCGGCGTGCCATCGAAGAATTGATCCCGATCGAACGTCCAGGTCCCGAGGTTGTGCGCGGCCTCTTCATTCGACCGGAAGCGGAGGTACGCGCCGCCCGCCTTCACGGTATGGCCGCCCATGCTGAGCGTGAAGTCATCCGAGACGTCCCACCGCTTGGTGATGTTGTTGCTGTAGCCGGTCGATCCCCACGTCAGGCTCGGAAAGACGTAGACGCCGGTGTACGGCTGGAACCGCTCCGCCGGGAATTCGCCGCGGCCGCTCGCCGGCCAGCGCGGAATCCCGGGCGGACTGCCCAGGTTCTCCAGGTGCGACGGCGGAAGCTGCGACCGGACCTCATTCAGGATCCGCGAGCTGATCACCCAGGTGTGCGCCGCGAGCAGCGAGTCGCGCGGCGAGTTCGTGTCGGTCCCGACATTGCCCGCATTGCTTCCGCCGCACTCCTCGCAGAAGGTGTATTCCTTGTCCCAGAGATACCGCAGGAACACGTTCTGGTCGTTGTTGATCTGGAAGTCGCCGCGCAGGAGCATCTGGCGCCGCTCGTACCCGGCCGGGAACGCCCCTTCGACCGCCGAGTAGAACTGCGGCTGCCCTGTGCGCGTCGTCTCCGTCTTCGGCTCCTTCGTCCGCTCGAACGCCGCGAAGAAGTGCAGCCGGTCCTGGAGAATCGGACCGCCGAACGCGCCGCCGTACTGGTTGCGCCGGTACTCGGGCTTCGGCTGCCCGCGTGTGTCGTGCGCTTCCTTCTCGAACCGGTCCATCGCGTTGAGGCTCGTGTCACGGAAGAACTCGAACACCTCGCCGTGGAACTGGTTCGTGCCGCTCTTGGTCGCGGTCAGCACGACGCCGCCGACAGCGCTGTACTGCGCCGAGGAGCCGCTGATGTTCACGCGGAACTCGCGGATCCCCGACTGCGGGACCTCCAGGAACTCCTGCCCGGAGTTGTAGATCTGGTTCTGCCCGCCGTCCACGTAGGACGTCGTCAGATTGGGGTTGGCGCCCCCGGCGCCCACGGTCGGCCGCGCTCGCCGCGTCCCGGTCGGGAGCTGCGTCCCCGGCAGCAGCAGCGCCAGCGATCCCGCCTGGCGGTTGGGGATCGGCAGCATCTCGATCTGTTCCTGCGTGACGACGGTCGCCACTTCGGTCGTCGCCGTGTCGATAATCGGCGCGGTGCCGGACACCGTGATCGACTCCTGCACGCCCGCGAGCCTCATCGTCAGGTTCCGCTGCTGCTCGAGGCCGATCGTCAGCGTGATGTCGGTCACCTCGCTCGTCGCAAAGCCTTGCAGCTCCGCGGCCAGGGCGTAGCGCCCCGGCAGAAGTCCCGGAAGGAGGTACCGCCCATCCGCCTCGCTGACGGTGGTCCGCACGTTGCCGGTTTCGACATTGCGCAGGGTCACCGTGACGCCGGGCAGCACGCCGCCCTGCGCATCGCTGATCACCCCCGTCACGGCGGCGCTCGCACCGCCCTGCGCGCCGGCGGGAACGGTCGCGGCCAACACCGCGGCCAGTAGGAAGAGTGCCGTCCGAAAGATCCCACGTCCCGAGAGAACTGCCATACGAACCTCCCCCGGCAGCGCCGGGAATACGGCGAACATTAGGCGCGACAATGGTATACGAAATGGCCGTGCTGTATTGGTTGTTCCTCTGTTCCGGCGCGAGCGGCCTGATCTATCAGGTGGTCTGGGTGCGCGCGTTCGGCACCGTGTTCGGCAACACGATCTATTCGGCCTCCACCGTCTTCGCCGTCTTCATGCTCGGCCTCGGCGTCGGCAGCTACGTCGTCGGGAGATGGGCGGACACGCGCCACGCGGCCCGGCCCGGGTCGCTGCTGCAGGTCTTCGGGGGCTTCGAGCTGACCATCGGTCTTCTGGCACTCGCCGTGTCGGCGCTCCTGCCGCATCTCGGCGACCTGTCGGCGGCGATCTCGTCGTACGAGCGCGGCGCCGACGGATGGTACACGCTCTCGGCCTCGTCGTATCTGGCGCGCGCAGCGCTGGCCGCCGGCCTGCTCGCGCCGATCACGCTGCTGATGGGCGGCACGCTGACGCTGCTGATTCGCCATGTCGTCCAGCAGGATCTGCGCATCGGTGCCTGGCGCATTGCGCTGCTGTACGCCTTCAACACCGCGGGCGCGGCGGCGGGTTGTCTGCTGACGGACCTGGCGCTCATCCCGGCGGCCGGCATCCGCGGCGCGCAGCTGGTGGCGTTCGCAGGGAATGTGGTGGCAGGGCTGGGTGCGCTTGCGCTCGCCAGGAAGACGGGATCCGGGATCCGGGATCCGGGGTCCGGGATCCGGGGTCCGAAGTTCGACGTTCGACACGGAGCCAGGATCGTCGGATCCCGGACCCCGGATCCCGGATCCCGGATCCCGGCTACCGCGCTCGCGATCGCGCTCTCGGGCTTTGCCGCCATGGGCCTGGA
>CAZGLC010000144.1:0-8080 GCA_964526235.1 uncultured Bifidobacteriaceae bacterium | reverse complement strand
TCCCGGCTACCGCGCTCGCGATCGCGCTCTCGGGCTTTGCCGCCATGGGCCTGGAGATCGTCTGGTTCCGCCACTTCAGCATGCTGCTCGGCGAGTACCGCGCCGTGTTCTCGCTGCTGCTGGCGATCATCCTGTGCGGCATCGGCGTCGGCTCGCTCGCGGGGGGATGGCTCGCCCGCCGAACGGCATCAGCGGCCGAGCCCTGGATCGCCGCGCAGGCGCTCTTCGTCGTCGCGACGCTCGCGGGATTCACGCTGGTCGACGCCCGGCAGCTCGGCGACGCCGCGGCGGCGGCCGGCGCCTCGCCGATGGCGGTCGAGGGCTGGGGACGCGCGTTCACCGAGATCTGGTTCAACGCGCGGCCGATCCTGCTGGTCGCCGGGATTCCCGCGCTCGTCATGGGCGCCGCGTTTCCGCTCGGGAACGCCATCGTCCAGCGCGCCGAGCATCGAGTCGGCCGCCGGGCAGGCGTGCTGTATCTCTCCAACACCGCCGGCGCGGTCTGCGGGTCCCTCATTACAGGGTTCATCCTGCTGCCGGTGCTCGGCATGCAAGCCGGTGTGACCGTGCTGGTGGCGACCGCAGCGGCGGCGATCGTGCCGCTCCACGCGGGATCGGGGATCCGGGATCGGGGCTCCGAACGGAACGTCAAACGGCGGATCCCGGATCCCGGATCCCGGATCCCGACCGCGGGCGCGCTGTCGGCCGCCGCGGTGGCGCTCGGCGCGTGGCTGCTGCTGCCGGGCGACTACCTGATCTCGAAAGGGCTCCTGTTTCCCCTCGACACGATCTACGGCCTGAGCGAAGGGCTCACCGAAGTGATTGCCGTCACCGACGGTCCCAACGGCGGACGCGTGCTCGTCACCAACGGGCATCCGATGTCGTCGACCGAGCTCTTCTCGCAGCGGTACATGCGCGCCATGGCGCACATTCCGCTCCTCGCGCACGAGCACCCGCGGCGCGTGCTGGTGCTCTGCTACGGGGTGGGCAATACCGTGCACGCGGCGGCGCTGCACCCCACGGTCGAGCGGATCGAGGTCGTCGACCTCTCCCGGCACATCCTGGAGCATTCGCACTACTTCGAGGCGTTCAACGGCGGCGTGCTGCGCGACCCGCGCGTGGCCGTCTACATCAACGACGGACGGCATCACCTGCGGATGCAGACCGCCGGCGCGTACGACCTGATCACGCTGGAGCCGCCGCCGATCGTCCACGCCGGCGTGGCCGCGCTCTACTCCCGCGAGTTCTACGCGAGCGCCCGCTCGCGCCTGGCGCCGAAGGGCGTTCTGAGCCAGTGGCT
Organism: uncultured Bifidobacteriaceae bacterium; assembly: GCA_964526235.1. Taxonomy (GTDB): domain Bacteria; phylum Acidobacteriota; class Vicinamibacteria; order Vicinamibacterales; family UBA2999; genus MELF01. The sequence goes on along the minus strand of CAZGLC010000144.1, from coordinate 6,780 downwards.
GCCGGTGTTCGACGTCCCGGAGTCGGTCGTGCTCGCCATGACGCGGGCGTTCCTCGACGTCTTTCCGAATGCCGTGCTCCTCTCGGGCGCCAACCTGAACCTGCTGCTCGTCGGCACCAACGACGCACGCAACGAGATCGATCCGCGTCGTGTGGCGGACGCGCTCGCCCGTGCGCCCGCGGTCCAGGCCGATCTCCAGCGCCTCGACCTCGGGATGCTGCGCGAGATCGTCGGCACCTTCGTCGCGCCCGCCGCCGTGCTGGCGGACGCCACGCGGGGAACGGCACCGGTCACCGACGACCGTCCGCTCCAGGAGTACGGCAAGTGGTCGGTCGTCGACTTCGGCGAGGGCGGCATCCCCGCGTCACTGATGGCGGTAGATCAGGTGGCGGCGTGGTGTCCCGGCTGCTTCCGCGACGGCAAGCCCGTGCCGCCCGTCCAGGGCCTCGATGCCTATCTGTCGCTCGTCGACACGGCGTACCGGTTGCCGCTCGATCGTCTGCGCGCGATTCCACCCGGACGCGTCGTCGCGGGGAGCGGCTATCTCGGCTCGATCGTGCCCGACACGCCCGAGTTGCCGTCACAGGCCGCCGCACTGGCGCCCGACGCGGCGGAGGCGCGCTACACGAAGGCGACGACGCTGCTCGAGGCCGGCCGGTTCGGCGAGGCGATTGACGAGTTCCGCGCCGTGCTCGCACTCAGGCCGCAGGCGGTCGACGCGAGGAACAACCTCGGCGTCGCGCTCGCGTCGCTCGGCGCGCTAGACGAGGCGATCGACCAGTTCCGGCAGGCGCTGGCCATCCGGCCCGGCTTCGCCGACGCGCAGCGCAATCTCGCGCTGGCGCTCGAGAAACGACAACGTCCGTAGCGAGCGCCGGGGCCGCCGCTGCATTTCTCCGCGGACCCGGCCTACGTACAACCGATTACGTAGGGCGGGTCCGCTCGGCGCAGGGCGCGGCGGACCCGCCGCTTCACTGATGATCGAGCGTGCCCGTGCGGTCCCGCAGCGCGGCCACGCAGATCAGGCTGATGAGCGAGCAGATCGCCATGTACACGGCCACCGACGTCGACGTGCCGAACCGCTGGTACAGCAGCACGGCAATGAGCGGCGCCGGCCCGCCCGCGGTGATCGACGCGAGCTGGTAGCCGAGTGACGACCCGCTGTAGCGCAGCGACCCCGGAAAGCTCTCCGCGATGAATGCCGCCTGCGGCCCGTACTGCAGGTCGTGCAGCGGCAGCGCAATCAGGACCGCCAGGAAGACGAGCGCGGTCGCCCGCGTGTCGAGCAGGCTGAAATAGACGAACGGATAGACGAGCATGATCACGCAGCCGATGGCCGTGATGCGCCGGCGGCCGAACCGGTCCGACAGGTGGCCCATGTAGACGACCGTGCCGAGCGACACGAGCGCCTGCAGCATGACGAAGTTCAGAATCGTGCCGCGGCTCATCCCGAGCTGCTGCGTGGCATACGTGATGATGTAGGTCGTGAAGATGTAGAACTGGACCTGCTGCCCGGTGCGCAGCAGCATCGTCAGCAGGATCTCCCGCCAGTGGCCCCTGACGACCTCGACGAGCGGCGCCTTCCTCACGGCGCCGCGCGCCTTCAGCTGCGAGAAGACGGGCGTCTCGAGCACGCCGATCCGGATGTACAGGCCGACGAAGACGAGGACGATGCTCGCGAGGAACGGAATCCGCCAGCCCCACTCGACGAACTGCGCGTCGGTCGTCATGAGCGTCATCAGCGCGAGCGCGCCGTTGGCGAGCACCATGCCGGCCGGGGCCCCGAACTGCGCGAAGCTGGTGGTGAAGCCGCGGTGCCTGGGCTCGGCCCACTCGCCCGCCATCAGCACCGACCCGCTCCACTCGCCGCCGACGCTCAGCCCCTGCAGCACGCGGCCGATGACGAGCAGCACCGCGCCCCAGACGCCGATCGTCTCGTAGGGCGGGATCAGCCCGATGCCGACCGTCGCGATCCCCATCATCATCATCGTGATGATGAGGAGCGCCTTCCGGCCGACGCGGTCGCCGAAATGCCCGAAGAGCGCCGCGCCGAGCGGCCGCGCGAGGAACCCGACGAAAAAGGTGGAGAACGAGAGCAGCGTGCCGATGAACGGGTCGGAGCCGGGAAAGAACTTCTGCGGGAAGACCGTCGCGGCAGCGACGCCGTACAGAAAGAAGTCGTACCACTCGATCGTCGTGCCGGCCGCCGATGCGGACACGGCGCGCACGAGCTGACGCCGGCGCTCGACCGGATCGAGGGAGAAGGTCGAATCGAGGGCGACCGCGGGCGTCTCAGCCACGAAGGACCGGTGACGTTACCATACTTCCCGGTGACTTCGACCCCCATCCAACTCCTGAAGGAAGCCGAGCGCATCATGCTCGTCTGCAACGCCTGCCGGTACTGCGAGGGGTACTGCGCGGTGTTTCCGGCGATGGAGCGGCGGCTGACGTTTCTGCCCGGCGATCTCCGGTACCTCGCCAACCTCTGTCACAACTGCGGCGAGTGCCTGTACGCGTGCCAGTACGCGCCGCCGCATGCCTTCCAGATCAACGTGCCGAAGACGTTCGCCGAGCTGCGGCTCGAGTCGTACGAACGCTACGCGTGGCCGGCTGCGCTCGCCGGCGCGTTCCGCCGGCACAGCATCGCGACGTCGCTCGCGCTCGTCCTCGTGATGATCGCGGTCATGCTGCTCGCAACAGTCCTGGCCGGCAGCGCGGCCGCTCCCGCGCGGGCGGCCGATTTCTACCGCGTGCTCCCCCACGCCGCGATGGTGTCGATCTTTGGAAGCGTGTTCACCTTTGTACTTGTGGCGCTGGGGATCGGGGTAGCGCGGTTCCGGCGCGATTTCATGCCGGGTCCGCTGCTCTCTTCGCTGAGCGGGACCCGGCCTACGTACGCGGCGCTCTGGGCGGCCGCGCGCGACGCACTCACGCTGAAGAACCTGCACGCGCACGGCGCGGACTGTACCGACGCCGAGGAGACGCGCTCGGCATGGCGGCGCCGGTGGCATCACTGCACCTTTTACGGCTTTCTGCTCTGCTTCGCGTCCACGTCGGTGGCCGCGGTGTATCACCTCGTCTTCGGGTGGGAAGCGCCCTATGGCTACTCGAGCGCACCGGTGCTGCTCGGCACGGCCGGCGGCCTCGGCCTGCTCGCCGGGCCGGCGGGGCTCTACTGGATCGGCCGCCGGCGTGATCCGGCCGCGGGCGATCCGGCGCAGCGTCCCTCGGATCGCGCGTTCCTGCTGCTGCTGCTGCTGACGAGCGCCACCGGCCTCGCGCTGCTCGCATGGCGTGCCACCCCCGCGATGCCGGCGCTGCTCGTCGTCCACCTCGGCGTGGTGCTGGCGCTCTTCGTCACGCTGCCGTACGGCAAGTTCGTCCACGGGATCTACCGGACCGCCGCGCTGGTCCAGCACGCGGTGGAATCCAGGCGCCTGTAGCGGTATCCTCTCGTCCGGGGGTACGGCACGGACAGGATTGATCCGCCCCGGACCTGGCCCTATCGTCAGGTCTTCGTCTTCGGTTTTCGGCGCAAAACAGGAGGTACTTGTATGCGGCTCTTCTGCGCTGACGATTGGCGTCTGGCGGCCGTTCTGGTGCTGCTCAGCACCGGTCTCGCTTCCGGGCAGACCGGGAGCACCTTCAACGGCCGGGTTCTCGATCAGGGTGGCGCCGTGCTCCCTGGCGTCACTGTTACCGTTACCAGCGTCAGCACCGGCGTGGTGCGGACAACGGTCACCAATGAGGCGGGACAGTACTCCGTACCGGGGCTCGAACCCGGGACCTACAACATCGCGACGGAGCTCTCCGGCTTCGCCCCCGCCGCGCGCAACGACACCCGACTGACGGTCAACGCGACGATCACGGTGGATTTCGAGCTGCGGCTGGCCGGCGTGCAGGAGACGCTCACCGTGACCGGCGAGGCGCCGCTCATCGAGACGACGCAGTCGAAGGTCGCCAATACGATCGAGGCGACGGAGCTGCAGAATCTGCCGATGGTGACGCGGAACGTCAGCGGCCTCCTGCAACTGCTGCCCGGGGCGACGCCCGTCCAGGCCATCCATCGAACCAAGGAGAACCAGGGGACCGTTTCCTTCGGCGGTTCGATGGGCGGCAACGTCGCGAGCACCGTCGACGGTGCCGACAACAAGGACAATCACTACCGTGGGCCGCTGCTGACGTTTACGACCGAAAGTCTCGAACAGTTCCAGTTGAGCACCAGCCAGTTCTCGGCGGCCGACGGACGCTCCGGCGGCGCGGCGGTCACGCTGGTCACCAAGTCGGGCACCAACGTGCTGCACGGGTCGCTCTTCGGCTACGAGCGGGACAAGAAGCTGACCGCGAAGGACTACTTCACCAGGCAGTCGAACCAGGAGAAGGTCGCGTTCAGCCGCCAGCAGTTCGGCGGATCGGTGGGCGGGCCGATCGTGCAGAACCGGATGTTCTTCTTCGGCGCCATCGAGCAGCAGCTCGAGGACACGGGCCGTCCTGTCTCCGACAGGGTGTTCAACCAGCTCCAGACGCTCGTTCGCGCAACCGAGCTCGGGCAGGTACCGCAGGGGCTCGTCAATCCGAACGTGCCGCGGTTCGTTCCGCAGCCGGGCGGCCTGCGGATGTATTCGATCAAGACCAATCTCCAGCTCAACAACAACCAGTCGTTGATGTTCCGCTATGCCGGTCAGGACGAAGGGCGGGATGCTGTCACCTACCCAGCGGCGGCGAACAACGACAACCGCGAGCCCGATAACTTCACGATCAACGCGTTCAGCGCCGTCGGCCAGCACAGTTGGGTGTTGGGGAACAACGGGTTGAACCAGATCACCGTGCAGGTGAACCACATCGACTACCTGGCCGACGTGATGAGCAATATCACGGGCGAGCACTACACGCGCGACTTCCCGCGGGTGAATTACTTCCCGCCGCGCCTGTCCTTTCCGTCGGTCAACACCGGCTCCGGCGGCGACGCGGGCACGATGGCCAACCGCTGGGTGAACCAGATCCGCGACGACGTGTCGCTGCTCACGGGAAGCCATGCGCTCAAGTTCGGCTTCAACTTCAACCGCCTCTACCACCTGGGCATCCTGAACGGCAACGAGCACTTCGCGACGCTCACCTTCTTCGACGACCCGACCGTGATCCTCAACAACACCAACGGGCGGTATCCGCAGGGCTTCCAGACCCCGGGCATTCTGCGATCCTGGCAGCAGGCCAACGGCGGCGCCATCAACGGCGTCGGGTCGTGGGCGGACACGCTGAATACGCCGTACCAGTTTTCGTGGTGGTTCCAGGACGACTGGCGCGCGACACCACAGCTGACGCTGAACGTCGGCGTCCGCTACGACCTGGACCTCGAGATGATGGACCAGAAGAACTTCTCGATGAACGCGACGCGCCAGGCGCTCGAGGCGATCGGCCATCCGTTTGGCGGGTACCCGGAGACGCCGACCAAGGACATCTCCCCGCGAGTGGGCTTGGCATACGACCTCACGGGCGAGGGACGGCGGGTGCTGCGCGGCGGCTACGGCCTCTACTTCGACCAGTACAACACGGCCGCGGCCGCGGGTGACATCACGTCGCAGGCGCGGCGCCCGCTCAACGCGCTGGCCACGCTGACCAACACGGCCTTCGGCGTCGGCGAGCTGGCCCGGTACCGGTTCGGCCTCGACCCGCTGCCGGCGCAGCCGACCGAAGGGAACGCCCTGCCGCTCGGATCCGAGGGGCAGTGGATTCGTCCGGACATGGTCGACCCGCGGACCCATCAGCTCCACTTCGGCTACGCCCACGAGTTGGTGGCGAATACGACCCTTTCGATCGACTACTCGTACCACAAGAGCCTGAAGGAGAAGCGGTCGACCAACATCAACCCGATCCTCAACGGCCGGCGGCGGCTGGCGCCGGAGTTCCAGCGGGTGTTCGGCGAGCCGGAATTCCTGTCCGACGTGTTCATCATGGCGCCGGTCAACGAGGCGGAGTACAACGCGCTGACCTTCCTGGTACAGCGGCGCACGCCGCGCGCCACGCTGCAGGCCCACTACACGCTGGCGAGCTCCTACTCCTACGGCGGCACCGTCGGGAACTTCAGCGGCGGCGGCAACAACGCCGGCGGCGGGTCGACGCGGCCCATGGTGTGGGACCAGCCGAAGGGGGAGGGCGAGTGGGGACCGAACCAGACCGACGAACGCCACCGGTTCGTGTTTCTCGGCGTGTTCGAGATGCCGTACGGCGTTCAGCTGTCACCTGTGCTCCAGGCGGCGAGCGCCCGCCCGTACAACCTGATTGCGGGCACGGACCTGAACAGGGACGGGTTGAACAACGACCGGTTCATCGATCCGAACACCAGCAAGCAAGTTTCAGTGAACGCGGGGCGCGGCGATCCGACGTTCGTCTTCGATCTGCGCACGACGAAGTTCGTGTCGTTCGGTGGAGACCGGAGACTGGGGCTCTTCGTCGAGTTGTTCAACGTGTTCAACACGGTGAACCACGGCAACGTCTACAACGGCAACGCGCGCGCCGCGACCTTCCAGCGGCCGACGGGGTACATTCAGAGCATCGGCTACCCGCGTCAGATACAGCTCGGCACGCGGTTCCTCTTCTAGTCGGTAGGCGGTAGCCGCTAGCCGGTAGCGCGCGCAGCCGGTGGCCGTTATTTCGTGGTCAGTAGCCGGGGGGCTCGAGCCCTCCGGCCCACTGCCGCACCTTCGCTGCGGGCGCTACCGCGCCGTCCTCGGCGACACTCCCTTGTAGAGGAATTTCTGCACGCGATAGCCCTGCGACTCG
>CAZGLC010000143.1:6334-12856 GCA_964526235.1 uncultured Bifidobacteriaceae bacterium | reverse complement strand
GGAGCGAGAAATCGCGAACTCTCAGAAAGGGGCTGCTCCTGGCGACCGCATTCTGCCATAGCTCGCTTTCGTGGTACCTCGAGCGCTCAAAAGATCTGAACCTGCACCTGCCCGGTGATGATGGTGCGACTCGATTCTGTTTCGAGAATTGGTTGGGGTACTGCAAAGAGCGTCAGGCGTTTATCAACCATATGATGGCGATCGATCTCCAGCGAGCCGCAAGCGAAGAGAACGATCCCGCGGTTGCTCTGGGCAGGCTGAAGTCGGCGCTGGAGAAAGCTGAAACAGCAGTGAGGCTGTACGGCGAGTTCAACGCTCCAGGCCAGGGCCCCCCGACCAAGGTGCTTGCGGAATCGTTAAGAAGGCAGCTCCTCGAAATCGAACGAGCAGGCCGATGACTGCATGAATAGAATCATGGTCTTCATCGGCGCGACCGCAGGCGGCGCGGCAGGCTGGTGGCTCGGAGATTTCGTGGGGCTGATGACGGCGTTCCTGTTGAGCATGGTCGGCACCGGTGCTGGCATGTACGCCGGCGCGCGCGTCGTGCGTGAGTATCTGGAATAGGCGGAGCCGGGAGGTTCACCATGCCACGCCATGCGTCTCGTCGTCGCTTCGTGAAGACCATCGCCGGCGCGGCGGCCGCGGCAACCGCCGGCCGGGCCTCGGCGCAGCCGGCCGGCCGGGTGCGTGGCTTCGACCACGTCGCGGTCCCAATGCAGAACACCGAGAAGATGCTCGCGTTTTATCGCGCGCTGGGACTGCAGCTGAGCGAAACGCCGACCGCGGTGTCCGTGTACGTCGGCGACCAGATGATCAACTTCCACCGGCCGTCGCGCTGGCAGAACCCGGCCGACACGCTGCGCGCGCCGGCCGCGCGCCCGCCGTGCGGCGACTTCTGCGTCGTCTGGGAAGGCCCGGAAGCGTCGCTGACGGCCGCGCTCAACCGGGCCGGCGCGAAGGTCGAATTGGGACCGGTCGAGCGCGCCGGCGGCCGCGGCACGACGGGCACGAGCTACTACGTCCGCGATCCGGACGGCAATCTCCTCGAATTCATGATCTACCGATAGGCACACCATGGAGACGTGGACCACGGTCAAGGCCCTCGTCTTCGACGTCTTCGGCACCGTCGTCGACTGGCGGACCTCGGTGGCGCGCGAGGTCGAGGCCATCGCGACCCAGAAGGGCGTGAAGATCGACGGCGCGGCTTTCGCAGACGCCTGGCGCGCACAGTACGCCCCCAGCATGAACCGTGTTCGCACGGGCGAGCTCCCCTGGACGAAGCTCGACGACCTCCATCGCACGGTGCTCGACCGGATCCTTCCGGAGTTCGGGCTCGCCGGATTGACCGAGGCGGAGAAGGTGGCGCTCAACCGCGCCTGGCACCGGTTGCAGCCCTGGCCGGATGTCGTTGCCGGGCTGACGCGCCTCAAGAAGCGCTTCATCGTCGCGCCGCTCTCGAACGGCAACATCGCGCTGATGACGAACCTCGCGAAGCATGGCGGGCTGCCGTGGGACTGCATCCTCGGCGCCGAGCTGGTTCGCCGCTACAAGCCGGATCGCGAGGTCTATCAGTCTGCCGCCGACTTCCTCAGCCTTCCGGTCGGCGAGGTGATGATGGTCGCGGCGCACCTGGGCGATCTGCGCGCGGCGAAAGGCGTCGGCCTGCGGACGGTGTTCGTCGTGCGCCCGCACGAGTTCGGCCCAAGCCGCACGCCGGATCTGCAGCCGGACGCGTCGGTCGATCTTGCGGCCACTGACTTCAGCGATTTGGCCGGTCGCCTCGGGGTGTGAGCCCGCCGCCGGCCATCACAGGAGGAGGAATCCCCACGCGCGCTCCAGTCACGTCGACGGCAGGTCCCCGGTGAGGCCCGCGTCGGCGAGGTACTGGCTATAATCCGGTGTCCGTCCCCGCCATGTCGTTCGCTCCTGGTACTCGCCTGGGCCCATATGAGATCGAGGCCGCTATCGGCGCCGGCGGAATGGAGCGAGGTGTATCGCGCCACGGACACGCGCCTTGGGCGAGGCGCCTGCTGCGACAGCGCGCGCGACGCCCGTGAGCCGTCGCGCCTGGCTCACCGCGGCCGGCGTGGGCCTCGTCGTGGCGACCGCAGGAATCGGAAGCTGGCTGTCCGGCCCGGCGCCTGGCCCCGCGGAACCACGCGGACGGCCGGTGGTGGTGCTGATGGACTCGACGCATCCCGAGCGCGTCTACGACGAGCGGACGCGGAAGGCGGGAGGGACGAATGCCGACGACCTCACCGATCTGCTTCGCGATCTGCCTGTCGTCCTGCTCAAGGAAAACACGGGCGCAACGTGGCCTATTCCCGGGGCTCATGGCCGGATGAGCGTTCGCGGTTGCAGTGGATTGCAGCGATGGAGCAGCGATTTCCTCCGCTCCGTGGCCGGCTGGACGCCATGGCGGTACCGCTCGATCGCGCGACCTTTCGTCACCCGATGACCGGCGACGAGATGCGCGAACGCGTGATACGCCTGCTGAACCTCGAAGCCGCTTCTTGATGCCACAGTTCGTCGTTTCCGGCTACAATCCGCGGCATGATTTCCAGACGCACGATGCTTGCGACACCCGCGGCGCTGCTGGCCGCCCGCGCCGTGTCGGCCCAGGGAGGCAAGATGACGCTCGCCATGCACCAGAACACCTCCGCGGGCGCGGGCTACCGCGGGTCGCTGGAGGGCTGGGCGAAGGCGGGCATTCGGCAGGTGGAGATCACGAACGGGCTCCTCGACGAGTTCCTGAAGACCGACTCGCTCGCGGCTGCGCGGCGGGTCTACGTGGATCTCGGCCTGACGCCGGTGTGCGGCGCCTGCGGCGTGACCGGCATCTTCGAGCCGAACCCGAACCGTGCCGCCGCGCTCGACAGCTTCCGCAAACGCTGCGAGCAGTTCCGCGAGCTCGGCTTCACCCGGATCTATTCGCCGACGACGGCCACCGGCATGTTCACGGCGGACGATTACACGCGCGGGGCCGCGAACATGCGCGAGGTGGGAGAGATCGCGAAAGGTTTCGGCCTGACGATGCTCGCGGAGGCGGTGCGGGCGTCGGCGTTCATCTCGACGTTGCCGACGCTGCTCCGGATGACGCGCGAGGCGGGAACCGTGGGGCCGCTCCTCGACTTCTATCACTTCTACTCCGGCCTGAGTAAGCTCGAAGACCTGGATCTGATCCGGCCCCGCGAAATCGGCCATGTTCACTTCCAGGATGTGCCCGACGTGCCGCGCGAGCTGCTCGACAACACCACGCGCATCATCCCGGGTGACGGCGCCGCGCCGCTCGACCAGATCCTGCGCAAGCTGGCGGAGAAGCAGTACACCGGGCCGCTCTCGGTGGAGCTGTTCCTGCCGCAGTACCAGAAAGGCAATCCGTACGAGGTCGCCCGCGAGATCCGCCAGAAGGCGGAAGCCGTCATGCGCCGCGCGCGCGTGATGTGAAAAAGGAGAGTCCGATGAAGCTGAAGCTGATGCTCGCCGCCCTGGTGGTCGTCGTCGCCGCGACCGTATCCGGCCAGCAGCCCGCCAACCCGCTGATCGGCGCCTGGCGCGTCACCGAATTGAGCGACGCGAACGGCACGATCGCCAATCCCCAACCTGGGCTGTACGTCTTCGCGCGCAGTCACTACAGCTTCGTGCGCATCCAGGGGACGCGGCCGCTGCCCGACTATCCATCCAACGACAAGGCGACCGATGCCGACAAGGTCGCTGTCTTCAACGCGCTCTACATGAACACCGGCACGTACTCCGTGTCGGGGAACCGGGTGTCGACGGTGGCGATGGTCGCCAAGAGCAAGTTCGCGATCGGCGGTTCCGGCAATCAGTACGACTTCTCGATCTCCGGCAACACGCTCACGCTGATGCAGCGCCCGCAGGGCGCCACGCTGAAGCTGACGCGCCTCGAATAACGGACAGGAGGACGACATGGACGCGAAGCGCCTCGTGACGGGAACGATCGCGGGCGGTGTTACCCTGTTCGTGCTTGGATATTTGATCTTCGATCTGGCCTTTGCGTCGTTCTATCTGGCCAATGCCGGATCGGCCACCGGCGTGATGCGAGACGCGCAGCTGCTGTGGGCGGTTGCGCTCGGCTCACTCGCGTACGCTGCGCTCATCACGTATGTGATGGTGAACGCCCGTGGGCCGATGACGACGGGCGCCGGCGTCACCAGTGGGGCGATCGTGGCCTTTCTGGTCTGGTTCACCGTCGACTTCACCCTCTATGGATACTGGAACGTCTCGAACCTGACACGCACCATCGTCGACCCCGTGCTCGAGGCGGTCCGTGGTGGCGTCGCCGGCGCGGTGATCGCGGTCGTGTTGGGGAAGGTTCCGGTGGCTGCACGATAGCTGCAAGGAGTTCGAACATGCGTCCACTGCTCGTCCTCACGCTCCTCGTCCTCGCCACGGGTCTCGGCAGCGCGACTGCGTCCGCGCAGTCGTGGCAGCCGCCGGCCGAGAGCCAGCGCTGCCCGTCGAAATGGGGCGCCGCCGACCAGCGCGGCTCGGCCAACCACATGAAGCCCGAGACGGTGATGCGCGCCGTGCGGCTCGTCAGGACCGGCCAGGTGTTCGAGCTGGGCCGGCGGCTCGAGGAGTCGATGCCGCTCCAGGCCACCCGGACCTACGAGATGCACACGAAGCGCACGGCGCCGCCCGCCGGATCGAACCGCCGCGGCAGCAACGAGGAAATCATGCTCGCCGAGATGGGGCAGGTCGGGACGCAGTTCGACGGCTTCGCCCATCAGACGCACGGCGACACGCTCTACAACTGCTTCAAGATGGACGACGTCGCCACGCGTACCGGCTTCACCAAGCTCGGCATCGAAAACGTCGGCGCGCTGTTCACGCGCGGCGTGCTCATCGACGTCGCGGCGCTCAAGGGCGTCGGCATGCTGCCCGACACCTACGAGATCACGTCCGCCGACCTGCAGGCGGCGCTGAAGCGCCAGCAGCTCACGCTCCAGCCTGGCGACGCGGTGCTCATCCACACGGGATGGGGCCTGCTGTGGGGCAAGGAGAACGCGCGCTACATGAAGGCGAATCCGGGGATCAGCAGCGCCGCGGCCGAATGGCTCGCCACGCAGGACCCGATGCTCGTCGGCGCCGACACCGCGCCGATCAACGTCACGCCGAATCCCGACGCCCAGGTCTCGAACCCGGTGCACCAGATCATGCTGGTCAACTACGGCATCCATCTGCTGGAGAACCTGCGGCTCGACGAGCTCGCCGGCGCGCGCGTGAACGAGTTCGCGCTGATCGTGCAGCCGCTCAAGCTGGTCGGCGCCACCGGATCGACGGTCGCGCCGATCGCCGTGCGATGAAACGGGCGCTCGCGCTCCTCGTCCTTGTTCTGGCGGCGACAGCCGCTGTCGGATCGCAGTCGGCCGACGGCCGGCGTGCCACGCTCGCGCCAGACCGCCTCGCCCGCGTCGACCAGGCGCTCCAGCAGTACGTCGACGAGAACCGCGTCGCGGGCGTCGTCGCGCTCGTCTTCCGCGACGGCAAGCCCGTGTACGAGCGCGCGTTCGGCTGGCGCGACAGGGACGCCGGCCGGCGGATGACCCCCGACACGATCTTCCGCATTGCCTCGCAGACGAAGGCCATCACGAGCACCGCCATCCTGATGCTCGTCGAGGAAGGAAAGATCGGCCTGAACGACCCGGTCAGCCGCTTCATCCCGACTTTCGCGAAGACGACCGTTGCCGTGCGCAACGAGCCGGGGTCGGGGCCGCTCATCGGCAGCGGCGTGTCGTTGGTGCCCGCGGTGCGGCCGATCACGATTCGCGACCTGCTCACGCACACCGCCGGCATCTCCTACGGCACGCAGAGCCACGTCGCCGCGCTCTACGAGGCCAAAGGGCTCGGCCCGGCCGCCGGCCTCGGCTGGTACACCGCCGACAAGAACGAGGCGATCTGCGACACGATGGAACGGCTCGGCACGCTCCCGTTCGTGGCGCAGCCGGGCGAGGCGTTCGTCTACGGCTACAACACCGACATCCTCGGCTGCGTGGTCGAGCGCGTGTCGGGTGCCGCCCTCGACGAGTTCATCCGCACCCGCATCACGGCGCCCCTCGGCATGCACGACACCCACTTCTTCCTGCCGCCCGACACGCGCGAGCGGCTGGCCGCGGTGTATGCGAGCGGCAGCGAGGGACGTGCGGCGCGGGCCCCGGAGGGGTCCAGAGGACAGGGCCACTACGTCGACGGCGCGCGCAGGAGCTTCGCCGGCGGCGCCGGGCTGCTGTCGACGGCGCGCGACTACGGGCGCTTTCTGGAGATGATCCGCAACGGCGGCATGCTCGACGGCGTCCGGCTGCTCTCGCCGCGCACCGTGCAGCTCATGACCACGAATCAGATCGGCACGCTGCACTCGCCAAACGGGCTCGGCTTCGGCCTCGGCTTCCAGACGACAGACCGGTACGGGGCGAACGGGATGGATTCGGTGGGCGCGTTCGGCTGGGGCGGCGCCTACGGGACGATGTACCGCGTCGACCCGCAGGCGCGGCTGTCGAT
>CAZGLC010000143.1:0-6234 GCA_964526235.1 uncultured Bifidobacteriaceae bacterium | reverse complement strand
CTGAATCCGATCGGCTTCACCAGAAACGCCCTCGCGCCGGGCGACGTGGTGACGATCGTCGGCAATCCGTCGCGGCGAGACCCGGACGCCCTGCTGCTCGGACTCGAGCTCTACAAGCGCGACGGCACCTACTACCCGCTGAACATCGCGTCGCGCAGCGTGTACGCGGAAGGCAGCGACGCCGCCACCTCGATCGCGGGCACCTGGTTCGCGCCGCGCACCGAGTTCAATGCCTTTCTCGGCGGCGCGGCGAAGTGGCCCGTGACCGACAAGGGCAAGGCCGCGAGGAGCAGTGTCGATCCCAAGGCAACCACCCAGAAGGACTGCATTCCGATCGGCGTGCCCGCGGTGATGTTCTATCCGGTCGCCAACACGATCACGGTCGCCCGCGATCGCGTCGTCATGAAGGTCGACTGGATGGAGGCGGAGCGCACGATCTTTCTCGACGGCCGGCGGCGTCCTCCGGCGAGCCAGACGTTTCTCCACGGGCATTCGGTGGGCCGATGGGAGGGGGAGACGCTTGTCGTCGAGACCGCCAATTTCCGGGACCACGCGCAGGGCCTCTCCACGTCGCTGCCCAGCAGCACGCAGAAGCGCGTCACGGAGCGTTTTCGCCTGGGTCCGGATCGCAGGACGCTGATCTATTCGGGCGTGATCGCGGATCCGGTGTACCTGCTCAAAGCCGTCGAATGGTCAGGCCACTGGGTGTACAGGCCGAACATGCCGCACTCGAACGAGAAGTGCGATCTCGAGGTGGCGCGGCGGTTCCTCGGCGACTTCTGATCGATCAGTTCCGGGTCAGGACGAACGGGCCCTTCTCGCGTCCCTGCGTCCATGTGCCGCGCAACACGCGTCGATAGGCTCCGATGTTCTCGAGGCGGCCGTCGACGAAAATCGGCACCGGCGTCCCGGACGCGTCCTTCCCCTCGGCTTCCAGTCTGATCACCCACGAGGACGGATCCGAATGATCCACCGTCACGCGCCTGACGGTGGCGGCATTCGATCCGGGATTGATCACGCCCGTGATGGCCTTGCCGTCCCAGTCGAGATCGAGCAGCAGCCGATTCGGCCTGTCCGTCGGTCCCCATTCGCCGATCCAGACACTGTCCAGCGGATGCCCGTACTGTCCCACCGCTGACGCCGGCAGGAACGGCTGACCGAAGTCGTCGGTCAGGTGGTACAGATACTGGTTGTTTTCCTGGCAGATGTATTCCATCAGCTCGCCGGTGGGATCCCACGGAATGTCCCACGCGAACGTGAACGGACGCGTGTAGGCGCCGGGATCGGTCACGGTCGCTTCGTAGTGCAGCGTGCCTGTATTCGGCCGCGAGAAGCGCTCGACCACGTGCAGTTTGTCGGTATGCGGATGGCCGAAGTAGTCGAGCCACGTGTTCTCGTTGAAACCGACGACGTCGACGACCAGCGTGTCGCCTTCCCATGTCCCGACCGAATGGCCGAGGAAGCTGGGGTTGAGCGCGGCGCCCGTCGGATGCGGGCGGCCGTCCATGTAAATCTCCCGCCAGATGTGCGCGCCGCCTTCGAAGATCATGAAGATCCGTCGCTGCGCCGGGAGCTGAACGATCTCCATCGGATAGGGCGTCGCCATGAAGCGCGGGCCGCCCGGCGGCAGGCAGTAGCCTTCCGGGTCGAACTTCGAGCTGTTGCGGGAGTTGTAGTCGTACAGGGCCGCGGACCAGGGCATCCACGGAATCCACGGCTCGGATTTCGCGCCCCCGCGCCCACGGCCCGTTTGTGCCTGGCGAATGTCGGGAAGCAGTTGGCCGTCCGCGCCGATCACCCGCATCCCCATGTTCTGGATATACGGCACGCGCCACACCCCTTTTTCGCCAGGCACGCGTCCGAAGTTGACAGTTCCGTCGGGCAGCCGTGGGGTGATCGCGGACGGCGGGGGAGTCTGCCTTGCCTGAGCACCCCACATGGCCCCCACCACGATGGCTGCGGCGATGCTGGCGACCGTGCCGGCTAGGCGGTTGCGCACGTGAGTCTCCTTATTTCGGCAGCTGATTGAGCAGCGGGACGTCCTTGACCTCGGGTTCTCGCGGAAGCGACAGGACGTAGGCGTAAATATTCGCCGCGTCCGCGTCACTCAGCACCATCGCGGTGCCATCCCAGTTCAGCACGACAAGCAGTCGGCACCATGCGTGCTGTTCCCGGCCCACGTGCCCAGCCACGACCCCTTGAGCGGATGCCCCTCCTGGGCCGCCGTGCCGGCCGACGCCAGGCACCAGCACGACATGGCAATCGCGAGGACACACTTCATCTGCGCCTCCCAAGCGCGCCGGGTTCTGTCGCGGCGAGTATACAATCACCCGGCCGCGGAGCGCGGATGCGTCACAGGCACCTATCCCCAGTCGGCGTCCTGCTGCTGCTCGGAGCGGGCGCGGCGGCCGTCGCGGCCCCGCCCGCGCGACTGGTCCGTTTCGCCGAAGTTCGTCCGATCCTGTCCGAGCTCGCCGGCGCGCTTCCGTCAGAGCTCGCCTCGTTGACGCCCCCGCAGCTGGAGCAGGCCTGGGCCGGCTGGATTGCGTATCACGATCGCGAGATCCGCGCACGGCTCGCGCAGGGCGACGAAGACACGATCGTCAACTGGCTCTTGTTCGGCACCTCGTTCACCTCACGCCCGCGCGCGGTGCTCGGCGCCGTCGAGTCGGGGGCGGCGGGGGACCGTGAGGAGGTCGTGCGGCGGACGATCGAGCTGGTCGCGGCGCGGCTCGACGACCTGGTCGCGGCGCTGGGGGCTCCCGGCACCGACGAGCGCCGCGTATTCGCCCGCGCGCTGCTGCAGAAGAAGGGGCTCGGCTTCGCCACAGCCGCCGACCGCGATGAGGTCCGGAAGCATCTGCTTTCGGCGGTCATCCGGGTGGCGGGCGAGCAGGACCAGATCGATCAGGAGCTCGCCGCCACGAGCACGGGCGATCCGCTGAGCGAGTTCGTCCGCCGGTCGCGGCTGTTCCGCACGCGCGGCCTGTCACTCGACACCTCGCTCGTGTCGAATCATTCGGTCGAGCAGGCGTTCGCCGCGATGAAGGCGCGCGGGCTCCTCACACCCGGCTCCGTGCGGCGCGTCGCGATCGTCGGGCCGGGGCTCGACTTCGCCGACAAGGAGGTCGGCTACGACGTCTATCCTCCCCAGACGGTGCAGCCTTTCGCCGTGCTGGACTCGCTGAGGCGCCTGGAGCTCGCGCCCGAGGGCGGGCCGGAGGTCGTGCTCCTCGACGTGAGCCCCCGCATCATCGACCACGTCAACGGGGCGCGCACGCGGGCTGGCCGCAACATCGGCTACACGCTGCACCTGCCTCTGCCCAGGAGCACGCCGTGGGTGCCCGAGGTGCGTGCATTCTGGCAGCGGTTCGGCGATCGCATCGGCGCGGCCGCGGCGGCGCCGGCGTCGAAGGCGCTCGCGGAGGTGGCCGAGCTGCGCGCCGTGCGCGTGCGGCCGTCCGCCATCCGGGCGATGTCCGTGCTGGACCTGAACATCGTCACCGAGCGGCTCGACGGCGAGGCGTTCGATCTCGCGATCGCCACCAACGTCCTGATCTATTACGACGTCCTCGATCAGGCGCTGGCGCTCTCGAACGTGGCGGCGATGCTGAAAGCGGACGCGTTCCTGCTGGCGAACGTCTCGGCCCCGGACCTGACGTCGGTCGCCATGCGCCCGGTCGACACGACACGAACCGTGCTGGCGGGCGGCCGCGCCGCCGGTGAAAACATCCTCGATTTCATCGTCTGGTACCGGGCGGGCGCACGATGATTACCCGCTTGACAGGCCCGCGAGCGTGGGCTTAGCCTGCCCCGGATAGCAGTCGTCCCGTCCTCGCGTCCGTAACCTGGTCGGCGTCGTCCACTTCGGCAAGTGAGGAGGACAGCGATGGTCAGCGTAGTCCGGCGATATCCGGGGCCCCTCCTGGTCGTGCTGGTTTCGTTGCTCCTTCCCGCCGCCGCATCGGCTCAGGCGGCTATCACAGGCGTGGTCAGGGACACCTCGGGCGCGGTGCTCCCAGGCGTGACGGTGGAGGCCGCGAGCCCCGCCCTGATCGAAAAAGTTCGGACCGTCGTCACCGACGACACCGGCCAGTACCGCATCGTCGATCTCCGGCCGGGCGTCTATACCGTGACGTTCGAGCTGGCCGGTTTCAGCGCGGTGAGACGCGAAGGCATCGAGCTGTCCGGGAGCTTCGTGGCGACCGTGAACACCGACTTGAGACTCGGGACGCTGGAAGAGACGATCACGGTGACCGGCGAGACGCCGATCGTCGACGTGCAGAGTTCCCGGACGCAGCAGATCATCGACCGGGACATCATCTCCGCGATTCCGTCCTCGCGGAACGCCTTCGGTATCCAGAACCTGATTCCCGGCATGGCCGCGACC
Source organism: uncultured Bifidobacteriaceae bacterium (assembly GCA_964526235.1). GTDB lineage: Bacteria > Acidobacteriota > Vicinamibacteria > Vicinamibacterales > UBA2999 > MELF01. The sequence goes on along the minus strand of CAZGLC010000143.1, from coordinate 1,844 downwards.
GGCGGCGTCGGCGTGGTCGGGAATTCGAACACCGACTCCGGCAACATCGGGGGGACGATGCAGGGCGGGGCCGCCTATATCCACGGCGGCCGCCCCGCCGATTCGCGGATCTACGCGGACGGCATCAACATGGGGTGGGCCGGCGGCCCGGGCGGCGGCGGGCAGATGCCGCAGGTGGCCGGCTCGCAGGAAGTGGTCATCACGACGTCGGGCGGGCTCGCCGATGCCGAGACCGCCGGCGTCGTCGTCAACGTCATCCCGCGCGACGGCGCGAACACCTTCAGCGGCCAGTTCAGTTTCAGCGGCTCGAACGATTCGCTGCAGGGGAGCAACTTCACCGATCGGCTCAAGGCCAAAGGCCTGCGGTCGCCCGCCGAGCTCATCTCGGTATACGACGTCAACCCGATGTACGGCGGCCGGATCATCCAGGACAAGCTGTGGTTCTACTCGACCTTCCGGCAGACCGGCGGAAAGAACACGGTCCCGGGCATGTTCTGGAACAGGAACGCGGGCGACGTCACGAAGTACACCGTCGACTTCGACAGGTCGCAGCCGGCCTTCACCAATCGGGTGGAACGCCAGGCGACGATCCGGCTGACGTGGCAGGCCACGCCGCGCAACAAGTTCAATGCGCTCTGGTCCGAGCAGTACCTCGACACGAACTACGGCAAGGGCGGCGGGACCGGGACGGCCCCGTTCACGACGCCGGAAGCGACGGCACGGTCGTACTACATCCCATCCCGTCAACCGCATGCCACGTGGTCGTCGCCGATCTCGGGGCGGCTGCTGGCCGAAGCCGGCTGGGGCATGTACCAGGCGCGGTACCGCTTCACGAAACGGAACGACGGCACCGACGTGCCGGGGATGATTCAGGTCCTGGAGCAGGTCGGCGAGTTCCCGAACCTCCTCTCACGCGCGCCGACGGCCCCCGTGAACCAGGGGTACGCGCACTCGCTGATCGGGAACCTGGCGAGCCTGCGGGCGTCGCTGACGTACGTGACCGGTGCCCACAGCTTGAAGTTCGGGTATCAGGGCGGATTCGGTAATCCATCCCAGACGTACAACTACCCGAACCAGCTCACGCAGATCCGGACGAGGGACGGCGTGCCAAACCAGTTGACGCAAACCACGGTCGTTGGAGGCGACGTCAAGTACGTCCGCAATCTCATCCCGACGAACTTCTACGCGCAGGACCAGTGGACGATCGACCGGCTGACCGTCCAGGGCGGCATCCGGTACGACTCCCTCGTCTCCAGCTATCCGGACTCGCGCGTGGGTGGCCCCGGCTATCCCCACGCCCCGGAAGAGGTCTTCTTTCCCAGCCGGTCGACACCCGGGTACGAGTGGAAGGATGTTACGCCACGGCTCGGCGTCGCCTACGACCTGTTCGGGGACGGGAAGACCGCGGTGCGGTTCAACCTGGGCAAGTACGTGGAAGCCATCACGGCCACCAACAACGACCTGGACATGAACCCGCTGGTGCGCACGGTCGTCCGGACGACGCGCGGCTGGACCGATACCAACCGGAACTACGTGGCGGATTGCGATTTGATGAACCCGGCGGCCAACGGCGAATGCGCGCGGATGGACAATCAGAACCTGGGACGGTCGGTGTTCAACCGCAACTTCGACCCGAACTACGTGGGTGGCTGGGGCGCGCGGCCCTACAACTGGGGGCTCGGTCTGGCGGTCCAGCACGAAGTTCTGCCTCGCGTGTCGGTCACGGCCAGCTTCATCCGTAACTGGTGGGACAACCAGTACGTCGTGGACAACCTGGCCACCAGCTTCGAGGACTACACGCCGTTCAGCATCCAGGCGCCGGTCGATCCGCGGCTGCCGGGCGG
>CAZGLC010000142.1:0-12976 GCA_964526235.1 uncultured Bifidobacteriaceae bacterium | reverse complement strand
GTCACACGTTGATTATCGGTCAGCGCTGAGCAACAGGCGACGGCGAGACGGCAAAGTAGCCGGTGCGGGTGCGGGCGCCGGACCGGTCGACGCGCACTGCGACGCGCGATCGCGGATCAGGGCATTCGTCGCGTAGGGCGATCGCAGCGTAATGGTTGAATATCCGCGGGCTGACAGCTCGTGGGAGGGCAAGGGACAGGCCTGCTACTACGAATGGTGGAGAACGAACGTCGCCGGTGATGTGGGCATCCGGCTCGATTCGCGCCGGGCGTTTAACGACGAGCAGAAGGACGAAAGGTGACGTCGTGGTCACGTTCAACCGCCGACACTTCGAGCCGGCGGCGGCGCCCTTCGGGCTCGAGATCCTGGCGCCGGCGGATGCTGTGCGACGATTGGAGAATCGCTCATGAAGAAGAGTAATTTCGCGTTGAGGCTTCAACCGTCATTGATGGAGGAAGCCAAAAAAATCGCGAAGGCCGAAGGCGTCGCTGTCAACCAACTGATCAACGTGGCCGTTGCTGAGAAAGTCTCGGCGCTACGCACTGAAGAGTACTTTGCGGACCGGGCCGCCAAGGGCGACATCGAGAAGGCGCTTCGGGTGCTCAAGCGTTCGGGCAAGGGAAACGCGCCGGTTCCTGCTGACGAACTGCCCCAGAAGGCAACGCGTCGCCGTCGGTGAGCGCGCGCCAGGGTTGCCGTATTCGTCGCGATGAACTGCGGATTCTCCGCCACTCTGTCGATGGCTGGACTCGTCTACGGCACGGCGCTTCTGGCGATGACTCGCGGCTAAGCAACTGATTTAACTTCGGTTAGGGCTTCAGTACGCCCTGCGCTGCAGGTGTGGCGGGACGTTTACGACTGCTGTGTCTAACGCCATTAGAAATATGAACACCGTTCGAATTATGATGGGTGCTCGATGGGCACACGAGAACGCCAGCAGCGCGAACGCGACCGCACCCGCGATGCGATTCTGACCGCCGCACGCGAGCTGTTCGTCACCGAGGGCTACCTCAACGTCTCGATGCGCAAGATTGCCGAGCGCATCGAGTACAGCCCCGCGGCGCTCTACAGCTATTTCCCGAGCAAGGACGACATCTTCTTCGCGCTCGCCGAGGAAGGCTTTCAGCGCCTCGCGGGCGACCTCCAGACCGCCCTCGAGGGGATCGCCGATCCGCTCGAGCGCCTGCGGCGCGGGCTCTCCGCCTTCTACGAGTTTTCGAAGGTCAACCCGGAGTTCTTCGCGCTCATGTTCATCGACCGCTCGGTGCCGAGCCTGAGCCAGGACTTTCAGCGGTTCGAGTTCTTCCAGCCGCTCACGGCGCGCGCCGAGGCCGACATCCAGGCGTGCATCGAGCGCAAATTGTTCTCGCACGATCTGAATCCCGCCGCCGCCCTGCACGTATTGTGGGTAGGCGTGCTCGGCGCCGCGACGATCGGGCTCTCGCAGCGTCTCGCGCCGGGCGAAGACCCCGACGCGCTGGCGCACGACGTCATTGAATCGCTGCTCGCCGGCTTCACCACGCCGGTCCGCACCACCTTTGTTGCCTCGCCGTGCGCGTTTCATCTGACCGACGGCGCGGCCCCGACCGCTGGACACAAACATGCGTAGACATCTGCTCGTGGCTGCTCTTCTCCTCACCGGCCTCTCCGTGTCCGCGTGCCGCGGCACGGAGCCTGCCGCCGCCGCGTCGACGCCCCCGGTCGAGCACCGGACCGACGTCGCCGCGGTCCGAGCGGCGGTGACCGACCTCGAATCGACGCTCCAGATCTCCGGCAATCTGACGCCGCAGACGCGCGTCGCGATTCTCTCGAAGCTGCCGGGGATGCTGTCGCGGGTCGCCGTCGACATCGGCGATCGGGTACGCGCCGGCCAGGTCGTCGCCGAGCTCGACGCGCGCGAGCTCGAGGCGCAGGTCGATGCCGCCGCGGCGGCCGTCAACGTCGCCGAGGCGGGGCTCGAGGCGGCGGAGGCGGCGCTCGCCAACGCGATGCTCGAGCACGACCGCGCGCGGAATCTGTTCGAGCGCGGCGCACTCCCCCGCCAGCGGCTCGACGCCGCCGACACGGCGCGGCGCGCGGCGGCGGCCCAGCGCGACCTCGCGACGGCGACGATCGCGCAGGCGCAGGCGACGCTCCGCCGCGCGCGCGAGGTCCGGCGCGACGCCACCCTCACCTCGCCCGGCGACGGCGTGATCGTCGAGCGCAACTACGACGCCGGCAGCCTCGTCAGCCCCGGCGAGAAGCCCGTGGTGGTCGTCGCCGACCTGCGCGTGATGACACTCGAAGCGGGCGTCTCGGAGCTCGAAGCGGGGCGGCTGCGCACCGGCATGCCGGCCCGCGTCACCGTGCAGGCGCGGGGCCGCGAGGTGTTCGACGGCCGTATCGCCGCCATCGCGCCCGAAGTCGACCCGCGGAACCGGCACTTCCGGATCGAGGTGCGCACGTCGAACCCGGGCGGCGTGCTGCTCTCGGGGATGTACGCCACGGCCAGTATTCCGGTGGCGCGCGCGCCCCAGGCCGTGGCCGTGCCGCGCGAGGCCGTGACGACGCGCGACGGCAAGCGGGTTGCGCTGCGGATTGCGGACAACACCGTGACCGAGGTGCCCGTCACCGAAGGGTTGAGCGACGGACGCCTCGTGCAGATTGCGGCGGGGCTCCAGGCCGGCGACGTGATCGTCTCCGACGCGCGCCAGAATGTCGCCGCCGGTGCCAGGGTCAACCCGATTGTGAAGTAGGCGCTTATGTGGATCTCCGACATCTCCATTCGCCGGCCCGTCTTCGCCACGATGGTCATCCTGAGCTTCATGGTGCTCGGGGTGGTCTCGCTGACGCGGCTCGGCATCGATCTGTTCCCCGAGGTCAACTTCCCGTTCGTCAACATCACCGTGGTCTATCCGGGCGCGTCGCCCGAGGAAGTCGAGACGCTGGTGACACGGCCGATCGAAGATGCGGTCGCCGGCATCAACGGCGCCAAGCGGCTCGTGTCGAGCTCGACCGAGTCGTTCTCGCGCGTCGGCATCGAGCTGCGACTGGAAGTCGATCCGCAGGCGGCGGCCGCCGAAGTCCGTGAGAAGGTCGCCGCGATCCGCAGCCGGCTGCCGTCCGAGATCGAGGACCCGACGATCGTCCGCTTCGACGTGGCCGCGCTGCCGATCATGACGTTCGCGGTCGGGTCGACCGAGCGGTCCGACGTCACGCGCCGTCAGGTCGAAGACGACATCAAGCCGCTGCTCGAACAGATCGACGGCGTGGCGGCCGTGGAGGTGAACGGCGGCGACGTGCGGGAGATCCAGGTGGAGCTCGATCCGCGCCGCCTGGAAGCGGTCAACCTCCCCGTGAGCCTGGTCGCCGACACGCTGGCGGCCGAGAACCTCGACCTGCCCGGCGGCACGATGGAGCAGCCCGGGCGGACGGTCTCGCTCCGCACCAAGGGCGAATTCGTCGACGTGTCGGAAATCGAGGACGTCATCCTCCGCTCGGAGGCGGGCTCCACGGTACGCATCCGCGACGTCGGCCGCGTGGTCGACGGCTTCGAGGAGCGCTATTCCACGACGCGGCTCGACGGCGAGGACGCCGTGTCGTTCTCGATCAAGAAGCAGTCCGGCGCGAATACGGCGGCCATCGCCGATCGCGTGCACGTGGCGCTGGAGCGCATCCGCGCCACGTTCCCGCACCTCGAGATCAAGCCGGTGCACGACGATTCCGAGTTCATCGAGTCGAACGTCGCCGAGGTGCGCGAGTCGATCGTCTTCGGCGCGCTGATGGCGGTGCTCGTCGTGTTTCTCTTCATGCGCGACTGGCGCTCGACGATCATCACGGCGCTGGCGCTGCCGACCTCGGTCGTCGCCACCTTCTTCTTCATGTGGATGGCCGGGTTCACCATCAACATGATGACGCTGATGGCGCTGTCGCTCGTGATCGGCATCCTCATCGACGACGCCGTCGTCGTGCGGGAGAACATCTACCGGCACATGGAGCACGGCGAGGACGCGGTGACGGCCGCGCACCGCGGCACCGCGGAAATCGGCGTCGCCGTGATGGCGACGACATTCACGATCCTGGCGGTCTTTCTCCCGGTCGGCTTCATGACGGGCATCGTCGGCCAGTTCTTCAAGTCGTTCGCGCTGACGATTGCCTTCGCGGTGGCGATGTCGCTGCTCATCGCCTTCACGCTCGACCCGATGCTCTCGTCGCGCTTCGTCCGGTACATCCCGCCCGAGGAGCGGATGCGCACGCGCGCCGGCCGCCTGTTCGAGCGCTGGGGACGGGCGTACGACCGGCTCGACCGCGTGTATCACCGCGTACTCGGCGGCGCGCTGAACCATCCGTGGAAGACGCTGGCCGCGGCGGCCGTCGTGTTCGTGGCGAGCCTCAGCACGATCACCGTCATGGGCACCGAGTTCGTGCCGTCCGAGGATCGCGGCGAATTCCAGGTGCTCGTGGAGCTGCCGCCGGGCACGTCCTTCGACGAGAGCGTCGCGGCGGTGGGGCGCGTCGAGCGCGCGGTCCAGACGGTCCCAGAGGTGACGCAGGTGTTCAGCACGGTCGGCGTCGGCCAGGCGCGCATCTCGAACCTGCGCGTCCGTCTGACGAAGAAGACCGAGCGGGAGCGGGGCATCGGCGAGATCAAGGAGCAGGTCCGGGCACTCCTCGCCGACATGCCGTTCGTCGACGGCAAGGTGGCCGACCCCGAGTTCATGCAGGGCGCGCCGTACGAGCCGCCGATCAACGTCTACGTCCGGGGCGACGACCTGGCCGCGCTCCAGCGCATCACCAACGACATCCAGGCGCGGGTCCGCGCGATTCCCGGCGCCGTCGACATCAGCAGCAACCTCGAGAGCGGGCAGCCGGAGATCGTGGCGCGTGTCAACCGCGCGCTGGCCGCCGACCTCGGGTTCACCGTCGGCACGATTGCGGTGCAGCTCCGCGGCATGGTCGAGGGCCTGGTGCCGTCGCGGTTCCGCGAGGGCGACCGCGAGCACGACATCCGCGTGCGGCTCGCGCCGGAGTTCCGCAACGACCCGGCAGCGGTGCTGCGGACACCCCTCTACTCCCCCTCGGGCGCGGTCGTCCGGACGGGAGAGCTCGTGGAGTTTGCGCCGGGGGTCGGCCCGAGCAACATCGACCGCGAGCAGCGGCGCCGCCAGGCGGTGATCGGCATCGATCTCAGCCCGGGCTACGCACTCGGCGACGTCACCGCCGAGGTGCAGCGCGCCGTGGAGGCGGTCGCGATGCCGCCGACCTTCGAGTGGGGGTTTGCCGGCGACGTCGAGCTGATGCAGGAGTCGGCTGCGGCCATGGGGCTGGCGCTCGTCCTCGCGGTGGCGTTCATCTACATCGTGCTGGCGTCGCAATTCGAGTCGTTCCTGCAGCCGTTCATGATCATGTTGTCGCTGCCGCTGGCGCTCGTCGGCGCGCTGCTGCTCCTGCTCGCGACCGGCAAGAACCTCGGCATGCCCGCGATGATCGGCGTCGTGATGCTCATGGGCCTGGTCACGAAGAACGCGATTCTGCTGGTCGACTACACCAACCAGCTGCGGCGCGAAGGGCGTCCGCTCCGCGACGCGCTGCTCGCGGCCGGGCCGGTCCGGCTCCGGCCGATTCTGATGACGACGATCGCGATGATCCTCGGGATGCTGCCGTCGGCGCTCAAGTCGGGCGACGGGAGCGAGTTCCGGTCGCCGATCGCGATCGCCACGATCGGCGGCCTCATCACGTCGACGCTGCTCACGCTCGTCGTCGTGCCGGTGGCGTATCTCCTGCTCGAAGGCGCGCTCGCGCGGCTGCGCGCCTGGCGGCAGGCGCCGCTCCCGGCAGGGCTGCGAGTGGCCGCGCGGGTGACGGGGGTGCTGATCCTGCTCGCGCTGATGGGGGCGTTCCTCAGCGTCGCATCCGCCTGGGCACAGTCACCACAGATCCTCACCATCGACGGCGCGATCGAGGTCGCGGTCACGCGCAACGAAGGGCTCAAAGTGACGCGCGAGCAGCTCCGCGAGAGCCAGGCCAACGTCGCCGGCGCGCGCGCCGCGTTTCTGCCGGCGGTCGACCTGAACTTCCTCTATACGCCGACCCAGGCGTCGCCGCTGCTGAAGATTCCTGCCGGCGTGTTCGGCCCGTCCGAGCAGACGTTCCGCGCGAACCTGACGCGTGAAAACGTCGTCCGCGTCGACGTCTCGCAGCCGATCTATACCGGCGGCCGCCTCACCCACGCGTTCGGCGCGCAGGCGGCGGTGGAGGAAGCGAGCCGTCTGGACGTGGAACGCGGGCAGCAGGCGTTGAAGCTGCGCGTGTACGAGACGTTCTACGCCGCGCTGATGGCGGATCAGGGCGTGCGCACGACCGAAGAAGGGGTGCGGATCGCGGAGCGGCATCTCGAGCTGTCGCGGGCGCGGTTCGAAGGCGGCACGGCGGCGCGCCTCGACGTGCTGCGCGCCGGCGTGGAGCTCGCCAACGCCCGCGCGCGGCTGATCCGGGCGCGCAGCTCGGCGGCCGTCTCGCGCCAGGCGCTTCGCACGGTGCTCTCGCTGCCGCCCGGCGAGCCGCTGGAGCTGGCCGGGACGCTCGACGACGTGCCGGCGCTTCCACCGGCCGGCGATCTCCAGAAGGCGATGGCCGTCCGGCCCGACATCCGCGCCATCGGGCAGCAGCGCGAGGCGGCCGAGCAGCAGGTGGCGCTCGCCGGCGCCGAGCTGAAGCCGACGATCGCGCTCGCCGGCAACTTCATGTACCAGGAAGACGGGGTCGACCGGCTGTTCAACGGGTCGAACCGGAGCTACCAGTTCGGGCTCGCCCTCCGGGTGCCACTCTTCAACGCGGCGACGGTCGCCGCCCGTCGTGCCGGCGCGTCCGCGCGCGTGCGGCAGGCGCAGCACGCCGGGAATGCGGCGCTCGACGGCGCGCGGCTCGAGCTGGCGTCGGCCTCCACGGAGCTCGACGCCGCCAGGGAGATCGTGGCGACGCAGCAGAAGGCGCTCGAGCTGGCGCGCGAGAGCCTCGGGATCGCCGAGGTCTCGTACGAGAACGGCGTGATCACGGCGGCCGAGCTCAACGACGCGCGTCTGTCGATCCTCGAGACCGAATGGGAGCTGACGCAGGCGAAGTACAGCCAGATCGTCGCCGCCGCGAAGACGCGGTTTGCGGCGGGCTTGTAGTTCGCAGCGACGTTCACAGCAACGGAACACCGAGGCTCCGAGACACCGACAAATCTTAGTTAGTCTGTGTGCCTCGGTGTCTCGGTGTTTCGTGATCAGTGGCAGGCGCAGTACCCTGTGGCTATGTCCGCTCTGCTCGATCTCGTCCGCGGCGGCACCTTCGACGACTTCCTCTTCAGCCCGCAGTACAGCGTCGTCGAGCGCCGGGATCCCGCGCTCATCGATCTGACCTCGCGCTTCTCCCGCGGCCTGACGCTCAAGCGTCCGATCGTCTCGGCGAACATGGACACGGTCACTCGCTCGGAAATGGCGATTGCCGCCGCCGAGGAAGGCGGCATCGGCGTGATCGATCGCGGCTTCCGCAGCGGCGAGATCGACCCGCAGGTGCGCGAGGTGCAGATCGTCAAGCGCAAGCAGCACGGCATCATCGGCGACCCGTACACCATCGGCCCCGATGCGACGCTCCCGGAGGCGGCGGCGCGGATGCGCGCCACCGGCGTCGGCACGCTCGTCGTGGTCGACGGCGACCGCCGCGTGCGCGGCCTGCTGACGACGCGCGATCTGCGATTCGTCAACGGCGGCACGGTCTCCTCACGCATGACGCCGCGCGAGCGGCTGGTGGTGCACACCGGCGACGTCGAGCCGGGCCGGGCCGAAGAGCTGATGCGGACGCACAAGATCAAGAAGCTGCCGCTGCTCCACGCCGACGGCACGCTCCGCGGCCTCATCACGGCGAAGGACCTGATCGTGCAGCGGCAGCTCCCCTTCGCCACGCGCGACGGCCAGGGCCGCCTGCGGGTCGGGGCCGCCATCGGCGCGAAGGGCGATTACCTCGAGCGCGCCGCGGAGCTGCTTCGCGCCGAGGTCGACGTCATTGTGATCGACGTCGCGCACGGCCATTCCGTCGTCATGGAACGCGCGATCGAGGCGTTCCGCAAGCGGTTCGGCGACGTCCAGCTCGTCGCCGGCAACGTCGCCACGTCCGAGGGAACGCGGTTTCTCCTGGAGCGCGGAGTCGACGCCATCAAGGTCGGCATCGGACCCGGCGGCGGCTGCACCACGCGGCTGAACACGAACTACGGCGTCCCCCAGGTGCAGGCGCTCGTCGAGTGCCGTGCAGCGGCCGCCGGCCGCGTGCCGCTCGTCGCCGACGGCGGCGTCCGCCGCCACGGCGCCTTCATCGAGGCACTCACCTTCGGCGGCGACACCGTGATGCTCGGCGGCATGCTCGCCGGAACGCTCGAAACGCCGGGCGAAACCGTCCAGAAGCCTGTGGTGCTGCCCGAATCGAACAAGACCGTGCACGTCCCCTTCAAGGTGTTCCGCGGGATGGCGTCGCTCGAGGCGATCGTCGACCGGCTCGACGTCGAGGACGCCGAGGCGGCCGATGTCGAGGCGCTCGGCGCCGAAGGGATGGAAGTGAGCGTGCCGGCGCGCGGCTCGGTCCGGCCGCTGCTGCGCGATCTGATCAAGCATCTCTGCTCGGCGATCAGCTACAGCGGCGCGCGCAGCCTGGCAGAAATGCAGGAGCTGTTCCGGAAGGACCCCGACCGCTACGTCATCAAGCTGACCGATTCCGGCCGGCGTGAATCGTTCGATCGTTGACGATCCCGGCGGCAATCGCTTTCACGTCCGCTTCCGGCCTCGCCCCGTAATGGCTGATCACTTCGGCGGCCATGGCCCCGCCCAGCCGCCCGCACGTGGCCGCACCGCAGTGCCGCGTGTACGCGTAGAGGAATCCGGCGGCATACGCGTCGCCCGCGCCCGTCGTATCCACGACCGTGACGCCGGGCACCGCGTCGATGACGTGCACCTCGTCTCCCGCCACGACGACCGATCCCTTCGGGCCGCGTGTGAGCGCCGCCACCTCGCAGTGGCGCCGTACGCGCTGCAGGGCGTCGTCAAACGTGGGCACCTCGTAGAGCGACAGAATTTCTCCCTCGTTGGCGAACAGGATGTCGACGTGATGTTCGACGAGGTCGAGGAACTCGCGGCGAAACCGGCCCACGCAGAACGCGTCGGAGAGCGTGAGCGAGACTTTCGCGCCGGCCGCCTGCGCCTCGAGCGCCGCGTCGCGCATGGCCTGCTTCGCCCGCGGCTGATCCCACAAGTACCCCTCGAGGTACAGCACCTGTGACGAGGTGATGTACTCCATATTCACGTCCTCGGGACCGAGCTGGGTGGTCGCGCCGAGAAACGTCTGCATCGTCCGGCTGGCGTCGGGCGTCACGAAAATCAGGCAGCGGGCGGTCGAGAGGCCGCCGGTCAGCGGCGCCGTGGTGTACGTGACGCCAGTCGCCCGGATGTCGTGCGTGAACACCTCGCCGAGCTGATCGTCGGCGACCTTGCCGATGTAGGCGGCGCGCCCGCCGAGCGCCGCGATCCCGGCGACGGTGTTGGCCGCCGACCCGCCGGACATCTCGCGCGCCGGGCCCATGATGCGGTAGAGCCGCTCGGCCTCAACGGCGTCGATCAGCGACATCGCGTTTTTGCGAAGGTTGTGCTGGGCTATCAGCGACTCCTCGGCCGGCGCGATGACGTCGACGATCGCGTTGCCGATGGCGGTCACCTCGAACCGGCGCTCGCTCATGACGCCGTCCCGGCCGGCATGTACTTGCCGATGATGGGCGCCAGGTCCTTCCTGACCTGCGCTGGAATCGCATCGGGGCGCGTGACGAGCGCGTACTTCAGCGCCGACGCGCACTCGCAGGTGCGCTCGAAGGGAAGCTCGGCGACGGCGCCGGCGATAATCTGCTCGGCCGTCTTCGCGTTCTGTGTCAGGTTGGCGATGATCATGTCCACCGTCACCGAGTCGTGATCGGGGTGCCAGCAGTCGTAGTCGGTGACGAGCGCGATCGTCGCATAGCAGATCTCGGCCTCGCGCGCGAGCTTCGCTTCCTGCAGGTTCGTCATCCCGATGATGTCCATGCCCCACGAGCGATAGAGCTTCGATTCGGCAAGCGTGGAAAACTGCGGCCCTTCCATGCAGACGTACGTGCCGCCCTCGTGGACGGTCGCACCGGCCGAGCGTCCGCTGTCGTAGGCGATGCCGCTCAGAATCCTGCAGAACGGATGCGCGAATGCGACGTGCGCGGCGAGCCCGCGGCCGAAGAACGTGCTCGCGCGCCCTTTCGTCCGGTCGAAGAACTGATCGGGAATCACGATATCGAGCGGCTTGTACTGTTCCTTGAGGCTGCCGACGGCGCTTGCCGACAGGATGTGCTCGACGCCGAGCAGCTTCATCCCGAAGATGTTGGCGCGGAAGTTGATCTCGGACGGCAGGATGCGATGGCCCACCGCATGGCGTGCGAGAAACGCGACGCGGCGCCCGCGCAGCGTCCCGAGGACGTACGGCCCCGACGGCTCGCCGAACGGGGTCGTAAGCGTCGCCTCTTTCCGATCGGTGACGCCGGCCATGTCGTACAGGCCGCTGCCGCCGATGATGCCGATCTGAACGCGTTCCATGGGTAGTCGGTAGTTGGTGGTCGGTAGTCGGTAGCCCGTCTGTAGATAGTTGATAGTGGGTAGTTCGACTGGCGAGTTTACAACACCTGCTCGACGTAGCGGCGTCCGTCCTGCTCGCGAATGTAGCCGGCCGCGACGAGCGGATCGTGCTCGAAGAAGATCAGGTACTCGCGCTCGATCGCCTCGCGGATGAAGCGCTGCTTGAACGCCAGCGTCTCCATCGGAAACAGGTCGTACCCCATGACCCAGGCGTCGCGGATGTGCGCGGTGGTGGGAATCAAATCCGCGACGAAGACCGCCGTGCGGCCGGCCGCCTCGATGAAGACAATCTGATGCTGGCCGGTATGGCCGCCGGTGCGGACCACGCGCACACCGGGACGGATCGTCCTGTCCTCCTCGAAGAACTCGATGACGCCGGCGTCCTGGAGCGGCAGGAAATCGTCGGGGACGTAGCTGGCGCGGTTGCGGTCGTGCGTGTGCGTCGCGTCGTGCCACTCGGCGGCGCGGATGACATAGCGCGCCCGCCGGAATCTGGGAACCACCGCGCCTTCACGCCGCGTCGTCGCGCCGCCGTAGTGATCCCAGTGCAGGTGCGTCGCGAGCACGAGGTCGATGGCGTCGGCGTCCAGCCCGACGTCCGCCAGCGCGTGATCGAGGTGGCGGGCGCGATCGACCGCGTAGATGTCGCGCTGCTTCGCCGTCATCTTGTCGCCCGCCCCGCAGTCGACGATCATCCGGCCCCACTCGGCTTCGACGACGAGCGGACGCATCGCCAGGAGGATCCGGTGGCGATCGTCGGGCGGCGCGTGCGCTTCCCACAGCGTCCGGGGCACGACGCCGAACATGGCGCCGCCGTCCAGGCCGAACAGGCCGTCGTGCACCGACGCGAGCTCGAGGCCGCCCCAGGCGAGACGCTTCGGCGCGAGCCCCGATCGCCGCCGCGCCGGCTGCTTCAGCTCGACGAGCACGCCATGCGCCGCCGACGGATGAATGAAGACGACGAGCGCGCCGCCGGCGCCGAGCCGCGGCTCCTCGTCGACGAGCTGCACACCGCGCGCGCGCAGGTGCGCCGTCGCCGCGGCAATGTCGTCGACGCGCAGCGTGATGTGGTGGACGCCCGGCCCCCGGTGCTCGAGGTATCGGGCAATCGCGGAGTCCGAGGCGGTCGGCTCGAGCAGCTCCAGCGCCGACGCCCCCACCGGCACGATATGGGCGCGCACGCGCTCGGAGGCCACCTCTTCGGCCGGCTCGATCTCCAGGCCGAGCGCATCGCGATAGAACGTCAGCGCCTCGTCGATGTTCCCGACCGCGATGCCGACATGGTCGAGGATCGCTTTCATCGACGGGATCCGGGATCGGGGATCCGGGATCCGGATGGTACGATGGTGCGGTCGAGCAGGTCCGTCACCGCGGAATAGGGGTCGATCTCCCCGGCCACGATCCGATCGACCAGGCGATCGAGCTCTCCGGCCGGAAGCGTCCGCTCGAGATGCTCCAGGAATCCCGACGACAGCAGCTCGCGCAGCCGCTGCCGATGCCGCGCGCGCCGGCGGCCGTCGCGTGGCGGCTGCTGCGTCCGGTACTGCGTCACGGCGCTCCACAGCGCCGCCACCCCATCGCCTGTCGTGGCGACCGTCTCGAGAATCGGGGGGCGCCACTCGCCCGGCGCGTAGGTCTGCAGCGCCTGATTCGCGGCAATCGCCTGCACCAGCCGGTCGGCTCCCTCCCGGTCCGCCTTGTTGACGACGAAGACGTCGGCAATCTCCATGATGCCGGCCTTGAGCGCTTGCACCTCGTCGCCGGTGCCGGGCACGAAGACGACGATCGCGATGTCGGCCGTGCGGGCAATGTCGACCTCGTCCTGGCCGACGCCGACGGTCTCGATGAAGATCAGCGCCGAGCCGGCGGCGTCGAGAATGGACGCGACGTCGGTGGTCGCGCGCGCGACGCCGCCGAGATGGCCGCGCGTCGCCATGCTGCGGATGAACACGCCCGCGTCGGCGGCATGGCGCCCCATCCGCACGCGGTCGCCGAGCACGGCGCCGCCGCTGAACGGACTCGTCGGATCGACCGCAATCACGCCGACGCGCGTGCCGGCGGCGCGCGCCTCGAGCGTCAGCCGATCGACGAGCGTGCTCTTGCCCGCGCCGGGCGGCCCGGTCACCCCGACGAGAAATGCCCTCCCCGTGCGCGGATGGAGCGCGCGCAGCAGCTCGGCGCCGGCGGGCGATTCGTCCTCGACGAGCGACATCGCGCGCGCGACCGCCCGCGGATCGCCCGCCAGCACACCGCCCGCTAGAGTGGGGTCAGGCGGCAAGGAGCTGACGCGCGATGACCAGCCGCTGGATCTCGCTGGTGCC
>CAZGLC010000141.1:0-13027 GCA_964526235.1 uncultured Bifidobacteriaceae bacterium | reverse complement strand
GGTTCTCGAACTTCAGCGTGCGGAAGGGGATCCGGATCTCGGCGTACCACCCTGTCTCGGCCGTCTGCGTGGCCACGTCCCAGATGCCGTCCCAGTCGGCATTCCGCTCCCGTCCCTCGTTCACCATCTGGGCGTCGTACTTGGCGCCGGCGGGATTGGTCGCGAACGTGTAGCCGTTGCGCGCGTCGTGGAAGGTGTCGAGGACGAGGCGGAAGCCGTCGCTGGCGTTGGTGTTGAAATCCTTCTTCAGGTCGTTGACCGTGAGCCGCCCCGGCTCCTCGTCGCGCGCGAACACGCCGAAGTAGATGGCGTCCTCGTCGTAGAGGACGCGGACCTCGGTGTCGAACGTCGCCGGTTCGCCCTCACGCGGGTCGTTCTGAATGAAATGCGTCGCCAGCGGCGCGCTGGCCCACGACGGCTCGTCGAGGTGGCCGTCGAGCGTGATTGGACCGGAGGCGCGCACCGCCTCGAGCTTCCGCTCCAGATGAGCTGTGTCGTAGTCGATGTCCGGCGCCGAGGCCGTTCGAGCGGCGTTCTGCGGGCGATTCGGTTGCTGCGCCGCCGCGTCCGAAGCAAAAGTGCCAAGAGTACCCAATGAGTGCGAATGCCACTGCGCACGATGTGGCACAGGGACGGACCATGCGTAACTCCTTGTGCCGACGACAGATACACTGAGCAGACCACTCTCGCCCTCCCGAATTTCGAAAAAAAACCGAAAAAACGGGTTGAGGAAGGGGACCGCGGGCCGATACAATTCGCCTCTTCCCTGCACCCCGTGAAGGGGAGCCGGAGAGGGACCCCACATGATAAACGTTGCTGCCATCCGAATGCAGCAGTTCGGTGTACAGTTCTACCAGGCATCGCTGACGGCCGAGGACATCGACAAGCTGGTTCGGTTCGAGGTTTTGAGCTACGGCGAGGCTGGCCAGCCGGTACGTGGAGCCCAGAAAAAGGCCCCCTCCAAGGTGAACTGGGACCTGCTGGAGCGCCGGATCGCGGCGAGCGAACGGGCGTACCAGCGCCAGATCATCCGGCGAAAGATCGACGAACTCGTGCAGTATTACGAGCAATGCCGCCAGGCGCGCGACCTCCCGTCGATTCCCGGGGCCGTCATCATCTCCTGCGACGAAAAGCTCACGTTCGAGCCGGTCGAGGCCGGGTCGGTGGTGGGACGGCTGAAGGTGCCCGAGCGGGAGGGCATCCTGCGGGCGATCGACGGCCAGCACCGGCTGCTGGCGCTCCACGCCGACATCGACAACATGCGCGGCCACGAGTTCTCGGTGCCCGCGATCATCTTCGACCGTCTGCCCGAGGACCACATCGTGCAGATGTTCGTGACGATCAACGCGAAGCACACGCGGCTGAACCCGTCGCACCTGGTGAGCCTGTCGGGCCGGCAGCTCTACCGCGACGAGGCGCTGGCCGCGGCGCACGACGTGGTGCGCGCGCTGAACGACCGCGAGGACTCGCCGCTGCACGGCGAGATCAAGCTGCTCGGCGTCGGCCGGGGACGGGTGGCGCAGGCGCCGCTCGCGCAGGAGCTGAAGAAGCTGTTTGCCAGCGACGCGTTCGGCGGGCCGCGCAAGTCGGCCGAGTTCCGCGAAGACAGCAAGAAGTTCTTCGTGAACTACTTCAAGCAGGTCTCGATGGTCTTCGGCGCCGCGTGGGCCGGCCGGAAGTACAGCATCAGATCGGCGACCGCGCTGCGGGCGTTCGTTCGCGTGGCACCCGACGTGGTGCGCCGGCTCGACCAGGAGCATGTCGAACGCAGCGACTACCGCGCCATCGGACGCGTCATTGCGCCGTGGGGCCGCCGCATCGGCGACCAGCGCTTCGAAACCGAGGGCGCGTGGAAACGGCAGGGGACGACCGTCGATACGCTGGCGCGCGAGCTGAAGCTCGCGCTGGAATACCCGGAGGGGGCGAGCGTCTAGCGCCTGTAGCGCGCAGGCTTCAGCCTGCGCAAAAAAACAGGACGGACGCTGATCCCAGCGTTCCGTCCTGGCATGCCGGCCTGGCTCCCCCCAGCGTTTACGGCCCTCTGCCGTAAACCACAGACCGACGCCCCCTCAGGGCAACCGATGTACCCACGGTTTTCCCAATAAAACCGGCAGTTTCGTGAAGACCGTGTTTCAGAAATGTGGCAAGAATTACAAGTGTGTACTGGGCTAACGCATGCGGGTCGACCTGAACGCTGACGTCGGCGAGGGGCGAAGCGCGGCCGTTGGAACGCCGGCGCCGCCCTGCGGGGACGCCGCGATCATGCCGTCGATTACCTCGGCGAACGTCGCCTGCGGCTTCCACGCCGGCGATCCCGGCGTGATGCGCGCGACGGTCGCGCTGGCGCGGGACCACGGCGTCGCGGTCGGTGCACATCCGGGGTTCCCGGATGTGGAGGGCTTCGGCCGGCGCGAACTGCAGGTGTCACCGCGCGACGTCGAGGATTTCGTGGCGTATCAGGTCGGTGCGCTTGCGGCGATCGCCGCCGCGCAGGGGGTGCGGCTCCAGCACGTCAAACCGCATGGCGCCCTGTTCAACATGGCGGCGCGCGATGCGGCGCTCGCCGACGCCATCGCGCGTGCGGCCGCGGGCATCGATCGGGAACTCGTTCTGTTCGGACTCCCGGAATCCGAGCTCGTGGCGGCCGGGGCGCGCGCCGGTCTGCGGACCGCGCGCGAAGGATTTGCCGACCGCGCGTATCAGGCCGACGGCGCGCTCGTGCCTCGGTCGCAGCCAGGGGCGGTGATTCACGATCCGGAGATCGTGGTGCGCCGTGCCGTGCGCATGGTGTGCGAGGGAACAGTCGACGCGATCGACGGCAGCCGCGTGGCGTTGACGATCGATACCCTCTGCGTGCACGGCGACACGCCGGGGGCCGCGGAGCTGGCGGCGAACATACGCCGTGCGCTCGCCGACGCGGGAGTCGAGGTCATCGCGGTTGGCCGAATATGACGGGAACTATCGGAGGAGCGCGCCTGCGAGAACTCCGACCACCGCCAGCAGCGTGGCGACCTGTGTGCCGGTCAGCCAGATGAACTTCTGATCCATGGCATCGAAGCGATGGTTCATTTCGCCTCGCAGGTCACTGATTTCGCTTCGAGTCGCCATCTCGGCCCGTACGCCGGCCAGTTCGCGCCGCAGTTCGACAGTCTCGCTCCGCAGCGCCATGTCACCGCGAAGCGTCGCCATGTCCCCCCGCAGCGCCGCGATGTCGGTGCGCAACTCCAGCCGCAGGCCGCCAATGTCGGTCCGCAGGGCCGCAACCGCCGCGGCGTGCTTGTCTGTCAGGGCCTCCAGATCTGCCATCCTTTCGTCCAGGCTGGCCACGTCCGCACTCCTTTCGACGGGCCTTCCCCGGCCCGATTCTACATCGTCGCGATCACGGGACGTGCCAACGCGAAATCGGCCGAAAACCGCCGATCTCACGTCGCGACGTGGCAGTTTTTGCCGCGTCGACGGCCTCGCGAGGCGGCAATTTTGAACCACTCGCGGCGGCCTATAATCGCGGCGGCGTTTACCCGCACAGACAATGTCATTGACGTCCGGCTGAAGTGCCCCGTACGAAATCCTCGCGCCGCTCGGCGCGGGCGGCATGGAGGTCTATCGCGCGCGGGATACGAAGCTCGGTCGCGACGTCGCCATCAAGGTGCTGCCGTCGGAGTTCGCGCACGACCGCGAGCGTGTGGCGCGGTTCCAGCGCGAGGCGCAGCTGCTCGCCTCGTTGAACCATCCACACATCGCCACCATTCACGGTCTCGAAGAGAGTGGCGGGTCTCAGTTCCTGGTCATGGAGCTGGTCGAAGGCGGGACGCTCGCCGCGCGGCTGCGCAGCGGACCTCTCGACGTGGGCGACGCGCTCCCCATCGCGCGGCAGGTGGCCGATGCGCTGCAGGCGGCGCATGAAAAAGGGATCGTCCATCGCGATCTGAAACCAGCCAACATCGCGTTCACCGCCACCGGGCAGGTGAAGGTGCTCGATTTCGGCCTCGCAAAGGCGCTTGGGTTGGAGCGTGTAGGGCGGGACTTTGGTCCCGCCGGGTCTGAAGACCCGGCCTACGCGGCCTCGCAATCACCGACGTTGTCAGTGGCGGCCACGCAGGCCGGCATGATCCTGGGCACTCCGTACTGAAACCCGCCGCCGAGGCTTCGCCGGTGAGGGCAACGCAGACGGCGTGGCGGCGTCTCGTCGGTCCCGCTGCGGCGCTGGTCCTTGCCGGTGTCGTGGGCGCCGTCGTGGGCGGCACTGTCTGGTTCGCGACCCGCCCGGTCCCGCCGCGCGTGATGCGCTTCCCGTTAACGACTTCAGATTCGGACGCGCTTAGCATCAATACGTTCGACCGCGATCTGGCGATCACGCCCGACGGCTCGCGTGTCGTGTATGTCGGAAGGGGCGGCGCCGAGATCCTGATACGTGCGTTCGATCAAATCGAGCCGATCGCCGTGGCCCGTGGTCTGCCCCGTGGTGTCTTCGTGTCTCCAGACGGGCAGTGGGTCGGCTTTGTCGACAATAACAGGACGCTGAAGAAGGTGGCGATCACCGGCGGACCGTCGCAAACCCTGACTGCCCTCGACAGCGGTGCTCGTGGCGCCACATGGGCAGCCGACGACACCATCATCTTTGCCACAAGCAATCCCGCCACAGGGCTGCAGCGTGTCTCTGCGGCCGGGGGCGAACCCGCCGTGCTGACTCGACCGAACCGGGACCGTGGGGAAGCCGATCATCTCTGGCCCGAGCTGCTGCCCGATGGTCGTAGTGTTCTTTTTACGGTGACCTCGGTTTCCGGCGGCCTGGACGCCGCCCAGATTGCGGTGCTCGATCTCGACACGGGCGCTCAGACGATTGTTCTGCGGGGCGGCAGCCACGCTCACTATGTCTTCTCCGGCCATCTGGTGTTCGCCGCTGGTGGCGCGCTTCGCGCTGTCGCCTTCGATCTGCCGAGGCGCGAGATTCAGGGCACACCCGTTTCGGTGTTGCCGCGGGTTCTGACGACCACGTACGGAGCGGGCAACTACGCCATCGCCGCGGACGGCACGTTTGTGTATGTGGATGCGCCTGGGGCGACGAGCAGCGTCGGCTTCGGCGCCGACCGGACCCTCGTGTGGGTGGATCGAGCGGGCCGCGAGTTCTTGCCGCGCCGCCGCGCGCCTATCTTCACCCGAGGATCTCCCCGGACGGCACACGCATCGCGGTCGCAATCAGCGATCAAGAGCAGGATATCTGGACGTGGGACCTGCGGCGGGCGACGCTCACTCGCCTGACGTTCGCTCAGGGGATCGACTGGTTTCCAGTGTGGAGCCCGGACGGCAGGCGCCTTGTGTTCAGCTCCGCGGGCGAGGGAGGCAGCCTCAGACTGTTCTGGATGCCCGCCGACGGCACCGGAAGCCCCGAGCGGCTGACCGACGGCGACCCCCATTTGGCCACAAGTATTTCGCCCGACGGGACGCACATCATGTTCTATCAGAACACGCAGACGGCGCGCGGAGACCTGCTGCAGATTTCGCTCGAAGGCGACCATCGCGTCCAGCCGCCCATTTCCCACCGCAACAGCCGGGCAATGGCAGGTCTCCACGGCCGGCGGCAGGCGGCCGCTTTGGGCGCGCAACGGGCAGGAGCTGTTCTATGTCGCCACAGCCGGTCCAACCGGCACGCTCATGCGGGTACCGGTCGAGGCGCGGGGCACGGTCTGGAGCGCTGGCACTCCCGTGGCGCTCCTCCAGGGTCGATACTTCACCGGATCGCAGGGTCGCACCTATGACGTGTCTCCCGACGGCCGCCGGTTTCTCATGGTCAAGGAGGCGGGTGCCGACAGCGACGCACGCCCGCAAATCATCGTCGTGCAGAACTGGTTCGAGGAGTTGAGACGGCTCGCGCCGGTGAACTGATGGTCCGGCTGAAGCCGGACGCTACGTACGCGGGTGTTCTGACACGAGCACCCGTCGCAGCACTTTCCCCACCATCGTCTTCGGCAGCTCCGTCCGGAACTCGATCTGCGCGGGCACCTTGTACGGCGCGAGCCGCTCGCGGCAGAACGCGCGCAGCTCATCCTCCGTCGCGATCTGGCCGGCCTTCAGGACGACCCACCCCTTCGGCACCTCGCCCTTCAGCGGATCGGGAATGCCGGCGACGCTCGCTTCCATCACCGCCGGGTGCGCGGCGAGGATCTCTTCGATCTCCCGCGGCCACACCTGGAAGCCGCTCGTCTTGAGCATGTCCTTCTTGCGGTCGACCAGGAAGATGTACCCCTCGTCATCCATGTACGCGAGATCGCCCGTGTGCACCCACGGTCCGCCCTCGCCGTGCGTCCGCAGCGTGTCGGCGGTTTCGGCGGGATTGTTCCAATACTCGGCCATGAACTGCGGCGCGCGCAGAATGAGCTCGCCCACGTCGCCGACCGGGAGGTCGCGATCGCCGCGCTCGACGTCGACGATGCGGACCTCGACGTCGGGGAGCGGCAAGCCGATCGATCCGATCTTGTTCGGGCCCTTCACCGGATTGACGCAGCACGCCATCATCCCTTCGGTCAGTGAATACCCTTCAATAAGGCGCGCGCCCGTCGCCTCCTCGAACTGCCGCTTGGTCTCGGCCATGAGCGCCGAGGCGCCCGAGAAACAGAGCTTGATCGATCGGAGCGACACCTTGCCCGCGCGCACGTCGGGATGGTTGAGGATGGCCGTGTAGAGCGTCGGGATGCCGTTGAAGAACGCCGGCTTCACCTGCCGGATCGTCTTGAGGAGATCGGCGATATCGCGCGGGTTGGGGACGATCGAGAGCGGGGCCGGCGCGACGAACGCGAGCGGCTGCACGCCGACATTGGCGTACACGTGGAACATCGGCAGCGGCAGCATGACGGCGTCGGTCCAGGCGTTCAGCGCTGATTTCGTCCACTCGTGGAGCTGGCGGCCGGCCGCCACGTAGTGGCGGTGCAGGCCCACGACCCCTTTCGGCGTGCCCGTCGTGCCGCCGCTCGACAGGATCACGGCGCGATCGCCGGGACGCACCGTGACCGCCGGACGCGGCGAGAGGCGGTGCGCGTCGAGGAGCGCCTGGAACCAGACATCCTCCGGCGCGGGCGCGATCCGATGCCCTGTCTTCTTTTCCTTCAGCAGCGTGAACAGCACCCGCAGCAGCGGCGGCAGATATTCCTTGATGGACGTCGCAATGACGCGCCGGAGCCCGGCCCGCGCCTGAATGTTCTTGATCCGCTGGTAGAACGGCGTCAGGACGACGATGTGGGCCGCGCCGACGGCGGCGATCGCGGCCTCCAGCTCGCGCTCGGTGTAGATCGGATTGAGCGGGACGACCACGGCACCCGCCTTCCAGATGCCGAACTGCGCGATGAAGAACTGCGGGCAGTTCGGGAGCAGCAGCGCCACCCGATCCCCGGTGCGGATGCCCTCTGCCGCCAGCGCGGCCGCGAACGCATTGCTCAGCGTCTCGAGCGCGCCGTACGACATCGACGCGCCCTTGAAGAGCAGCGCCGGCCGATCGCCATGCTGGCGCGCAAGATCGGAGAGGTAGTCGAGGAGGGTCTTGTCGGGATACGGCGCGATGCTCGCGGCGACGTCGGCGTCGTAGTGCGCCAGCCAGGGTTTCACGGCCCGCACATTCTACCCGGCGGGCCGTAAAGGGGCGACCTACGTACGCGTAGGGCGCCCCTTTACGGGGCGCCAAGCAGCATCAACAGCAGCGCCTTCTGGGTATGCAGCCGGTTTTCCGCCTGCTCGAAGACGACGCTCGCCGGCGACTCGAGCACGTCCACGGTCACCTCTTCGCCGCGGTGCGCCGGCAGGCAGTGCATGAAGAGGGCGCGGGGCTTGGCGGCCGCCATCAGCGCGCCGTTCACCTGATACGGCTGGAACGTGCGGCGGCGCGACGCGGCCTCGTCTTCCCGTCCCATCGACGTCCACACGTCGGTGTACACCGCGTCGGCGCCGTTGACCGCCTCGCGGGGATCGGCGAACGCCCTGATGGACGCGCCGTCACGCGCCGCACGGGCGCCCTCGTCGACGACCGACGCCGGGAGCTCGTAGCCGGCCGGCGAGGCGAGGTGGACCGAAATGCCGAACTGCGGCGCCGCATGGACGAGCGAGGTCGCCACGTTGTTGCCGTCGCCGACCCAGGCGATCGTCCGTCCGCGGCAGTCGCCCCAGCGCTCGATGAGCGTGAGGAGATCGGCGAGCGCCTGGCAGGGATGCTCGCTGTCGCTGAGCGCATTGATCACGTGCAGCCGTTCGGCCGCCGCGGCCATCGTCCTGACTTTGTCGTGCGCGTAGGTGCGGATGACGAGCGCCAGCACCCAGCGTTCGAGATTCCGTGCGACGTCCTCGAGCGGCTCCCGCACGCCGCCGGCGAACTCCGCCGGCAGCTGGAGCGGATGCCCGCCGAGCTCGCGAATCGCGATCTCGAAGGTCGCGCGGGTCCTGAGCGAGGGCTTTTCGAAGAGCATCGCCACGTGGGCGCCGCCGAGCGCGCGCGCCGTGGGCGCCTGCTCACCGAGGCCGCGGTCGGCTTTGAGCTGCGCGGCGAGCGTCAGCAGGCGCGCCAGCTCGGCCGGGGGAAGATCGAGAACGGAGAGGAAATCCTTCGTGACCGGCGGCGCCGGCGGGGCCGGGCCTTTCACGTGCGGTACTCGCCGTTGATGCGCACGTACTCGGCGCTCAGATCGCAGGTCCAGATCGTCGCCGAGACGCCGCCGCCCGAGCCGAGGTTCAGATCAATCTGAACGTTCTTGCCTTTCAGATGCGCCGCCGCCACCGGCGCCGATTCGTCGTGCGGCAGCCCGCGTTCGAAGAGCAGCGTTCCCCCCACGTGCACCGTCAGACGGTCGATGTCGAACGCGACGCCCGACCGCCCCGCGGCGGCGACGATGCGGCCCCAGTTCGGGTCGGCGCCGTGCACGGCGGTCTTCACGAGCGGCGAGTTCGCAATCGTCCGCGCCACCTGCCGCGCGTCGTCCACGTCGCGGGCGTCAGCCACGGTGACCGCAATCACCTTCGTGGCGCCTTCACCGCCGCGGACGATCGCGACCGCCAGCTCACGGGAGACGGCCAGGAGTCCGTCGACGAGCGCGGGGTACGTCTCCTCGTCGATCACCACCCCGCTGGCGCCCGACGCGAGCGCGAAGAGCGAATCGTTGGTGGAGCATTCGCCGTCCACGGTGATCGCGTTGAACGTGTCGCGCGCCGAGACCTGCAGCGCGCGGCGGAGCAGCGCCGGCGGCACTTCCGCATCGGTCGTCAGGAAGCCGAGCATGGTCGCCATGTTCGGCTCGATCATGCCCGAGCCCTTGGCCATGCCGCCCACGACGAAGCGTCCGCGACGGGTCTCGACGGCGACGGCGTGATCCTTCGGGAACGGGTCGGTCGTCATGATCGCGCGCGCCGCCTCCGCGCCGTGCTGACGGCTCAGACGGCCCGCCGCGGCGCGGATGCCGCCCACGACGCGGTCCATCTTCAGCCCAACGCCGATGACGCCGGTGCTCGCGACGAGCACCTCGTCCGGCGTGCAGCCGATCGCTGCCGCCGCCTCCTGCGCCATCTGCGCGGCATGCGCCAGCCCCTGCGCGCCCGTACAGGCATTCGCGCAGCCGCTGTTGATGACGAGGGCGCGCGCGCGTCCACGGGTGCGCTCGAGATGCTGGCGGGAGACCATGACGGGCGCCGCCTGGGCGAGATTCGTGGTGAAGAGCGCCGCGGCCGAGACGGGCGCCTCCGCGGCCAGCACCGCGAGGTCGAGCGCGGCCGGCGACGCCTTGATGCCGCAGTGGACGGCGC
This sequence comes from uncultured Bifidobacteriaceae bacterium, assembly GCA_964526235.1. Lineage (GTDB taxonomy): Bacteria > Acidobacteriota > Vicinamibacteria > Vicinamibacterales > UBA2999 > MELF01. Next base: position 3,253 of record CAZGLC010000141.1, on the reverse strand, counting down.
CGGCGGCGAATCCCTTCGGCGCCGTGATGCCGCCCTCCACCGCCGCGATGTCTGCGCGGCTCTCGACGGACCGCACGTCAGCCATGGAGGGAGGCCAGAGGGACAAATGCCTGCGGCATGCGGCGAAGCGTGCGAACGACCGGGTACTGGCCGCACCGGCGGAAGTGCGGGCAGGCGTGGCAGTCCGTGACGATTTTCTCCGGCAGCCAGGCGTGCGGCACGATCGAGAAACCGAGCCGCACGAAGTACGACGGCGCATGGGTGAACGCGCACAGCGTGTCGAATCCCGCGGCCGTCGCGTTCCGCACGAGCCCGTCGATGATCCCGGCGCCGAGGCCGAGCCGGCGCGCGTCGCGCGTCACGACGAGCGATCGGACTTCGCCGACCGCGCGGCTGAGCGGCGCGAGCTCGCCGCAGGCGAGGAGCCGGCCGCCGTCCGCCGCGACGATGAAGCGATGCGCGTGGGCGGCCACTTCCTCCCGCGTTCGGGGGAGCAGGTGTCCTTCATCCAGGTGCTCGACGATGAGCGCGTGGATCGCCGCCGCGTCGGCAGGCGTCGCGGCGCGGAGGACCGGCGCTCCGACCGCACCCGGAAGGACCCGGCTTACGGCCGTGGCGGTCCGAGCGAGTGGGCTCACGCCTCTACCTCCGATGCGACGGACGCGAACACGGCATCGAGCACGTCCAGTGCGCGATCGATGTCGGCCTGTTCAATCGTCAGCGGCGGCAGGAGCCGCACGACCTTCTCATTTGTCCGGTTGACGAGCAGTCCATGGGATCGTGCCTCGTCGACGAACGGCACGGCGTCGACGCTGAGCTGCAGCCCGCGCATCAGGCCGGCGCCGCGGACCTCCGTGATGACCGGGTGCTTGAGGGCGAGCGCGCGCAGGCGGCGCTCGCAGTAGATGCCCATCGCCTTCACGTGGTGGAGCAGACCGCGGTCCATCAACTCGGTGAGAAACACGGACGCGGCACGCGTGCCGAGGAGGTTGCCGCCGTAGGTGCTGCCGTGATCGCCGGCCGAGATCGCCTGGGCCACGCGCTCGGAGACGAGCGCAGCGCCGACCGGCACGCCCCCGCCAAGGGCCTTGCCGACCGAGATCAGATCGGGCTTGAGGCCGAGTACCGGCGCGTAGAACGGGTGACCGGTTCGGCCGAGACCGCTCTGCACCTCGTCGGCGATGAGCAGCGTCCCCGTGCGCGCGCAGGCGTCGTTGATGGCAGCGGCAAAGTCCGGCGAGAGCGGTCGGATGCCGCCTTCGCCCTGGATCGGTTCGGCGATGATCGCGGCCGTCCGCTCGGTGACCGCCGCTCGCAGCGCGGGCGGATCCCCAGGGTCGACGAACGTGACGCCCTCGAGCAGCGGCGCAAACGGCGCACGGTAATGCTCGTCGTGGGTCACCGAGAGCGACCCGAACGTCCGGCCCGCGAATCCGCCGGCCAGCGCGACGAAGCGCGTCCGCTCCGTCGCTCCCTGGGTGTACCAGTAGCGGCGCGCGAACTTCAGGCAGGCCTCCACGGCTTCGGTGCCGCTGTTGCAGAAAAACGCGCGCGGCAGCCCCGAGAGCTGCGTCAGACGGGCGCCCGCCTCGGCCTGATACGGGTGGTAGTACAGGTTCGAGGTGTGCAGCAGTGTCGCCGCCTGGTCGGCGATCGCGGCGGCCAGTGCCGGATGCGCATGGCCGAGCGACGTCACGCCGATGCCGGAAATAAAGTCGAGATACTCGCGGCCGGTCGTGTCGTACAGCCGCGCGCCGCTCCCGCGGACGAACGCCACGGGCTGGCGCTTGTAGGTCTGCAGGATGTGGCGCGCCTCGCGCGCCTGAATGTCCTCGAACGTCGGCTTCATCGCACCACCTGTGTGCAGCCGGGCAGCGGGCCGCGCGCGGCGGCCAGCGCGTCGAACCGCACCTCGCGGCCGTTGGCGATCACGACGTCGCCGACGCCGCGGCGGAGCGCCGCGCGGCACGCCTCGAGCTTCGCCACCATGCCCCTGCTGGCCGTGCCGCGTCGCACCAGCCGCGCCGCCTCGCGCGTGGTCAGGCGCGCGATCGTGCGCCCGTCATCGTCCAGCACGCCGGCGGTGCCGCCCGCAATCACGAGCCGGGCGGCGCGGAGCGACGCCGCCAGGTGCGACGCCAGCGTGTCGGCGTTGACGTTCAGCAGCTGGCCGTCACGCGTGGCGCCGATGCAGGCCACCACGGGGACGTAGCCGCGCGCTACGAGCGTTGTCAGCAGGTCAGGGGTGCCGTTGCTGACAGGCGAGCCGACGAGCCCGAGATCCACCGTGTCACCCGAGACGCTGGCCATCGGCGCCGCCCGGCGCATCGTCGCGACCGTCGCGTCGGCGCCGGTCAGGCCGACGGCGCGGGCGCCGGCGCCGCGGAGCGCGGCCACCAGCCGCGTGTTGATGGCGCCCGCCAGGACCGCGATCACCACATCGAGCGTCGGCGCATCGGTTACACGCAGGCCGTCCACCTGCCGCTTCGGGATGCCGGCCGCGGCGAGCGCGGCGTCGATCTCACGCCCGCCGCCATGGACGACGACGACCGGCGCGCGCCGCGCCAGGCGCGCAAGGCCCGCGGCGATGCGATGCAGATCCTCGCGCTGTTCCAGCAGCTCGCCTCCCAGCTTGACGACGATTGCGGATCCGCGCCGGTTCGGACCCCGGATCCCGGATCCCGGATCCCGGATCCCGGATCCCGGATCCCGTTTCACAACAGGCCCGTACGCTCGTCGATGCCGAGCATCAGATTCAGGTTCTGGACGGCCTGGCCGGCCGCGCCCTTCAGCAGGTTGTCGAGCACCGCGACGAGCACGAGGCGCCCGCCCGCCTCGTCGACCCGCCAGCCGATGTCGCAGAAGTTGGTGTGCGCGACGTGCTTGATCTCAGGCAGGTCGGCGCCGCCCAGCCGGACGAACGGCGTGGACGCGTACGCCTCCTGGAGCGCCGCGGCGACCTGCGCCTCGGTCGTCCCGCGCCGAAGCCCGGTGTAAATGGTTTCGAGGATGCCGCGGTCGAGCGGCACCAGATGCGGGACGAAAGTCACGCGCGTGTCGAGCTCCTGCTCGATTTCGGCCGAATGGCGGTGCGAGAAGACGCCGTACGCGGCGACGCTGCCGTGATTCTCGGAGAAATGCGTCCGGTCGCTCGGCGTCTTGCCGGCGCCGGACACGCCAGATTTCGCGTCGATCACGATCGCGCCCTCGAGGAGGCCGGCCGCGGAGAGCGGCTCCAGCGCGAGGAGCGCCG
>CAZGLC010000140.1:8853-13109 GCA_964526235.1 uncultured Bifidobacteriaceae bacterium | reverse complement strand
CGGCGTAGCTGCCGATCTGGTCGCGGATGATCTTGGAGATTTCTTCGGCTCTGATGTCCATCGTCTGTGCCCGTCAGCGCTGCTGCTCTAACCGTTCACGAATTCTCGTCAACTGTGTCGCGATGCTGCCGTCGTAGACGATGCTGCCGACGCGCGTCACCGCGCCGCCAATCAGCGCCGGGTCGACGCGCGCCGTCATCGTCACGCGGCGGCCGGTCGCGGTCGCCAGGCGCTGCTCGAACTGCGCCACCCGCTCCGGCGGGAGCGGCGCCGCCGTGATCACTTCGGCGCGGATGATCTGCCGCAGCTCCATCAGGCGCTCGCGATACGCCGCCGCGAGGTCGCCGACGAGCGCGAGGCGATCCCGATCGGCGATGAGCAGCAGGAGTTTCGCGAGCGGCGGGGACGGCGTGAGCCTGGACAACAGGCTGTTGAGAATGCCGCGCTTGGCGCTGGCAGGCACCGCGGGATTCGTCAGCGCCTTCTGCAGGTCGGGCGTGCGCGCCACCAGATCCGCAAACGCGTCCAGCTCCTGCTCGACCTGCTCGGGATTGCCCTCTCTGCTGACCACGTCGAGGAGCGCTCGCGCGTAGCGGGCCGCCGACGCACGCGTGCTCATGGGGTCACCTGCGGAAGCGATTCGTTGAGGCGCACGGCTTTACGAGCTTGTACCTCGAAGGCACAAACAACCTTTTATAACACAGAAAAACCGGCGGAGCTTGCGCGCCGGAGGCCTATGCGGAGGGGCGTGAGCTGGTCGCGGCGGTCAGCACGTCGTAGAGCCGATTCAGCTCCGATTCCGATTTGAACTCGATCTCAATCGCGCCGCCCTGACGCCGGCGCAGAATGCGGACGTGCGTCCCGAGGGCGAAGCGGAGACGATCCTCCGCGGCGCGCGTGTGCACGTCGGGCGCCGCGGGTACTGCACCGCGGGACGCGGGCGAGGCGCTGAGCTTCTTGACGAGCGATTCGGTGTCGCGCACGGACAGCGCGCGCGCCATCACTTCACCCGCGGCGTGGCGCTGCGCGGCGCCGTCGGCGAGCCCGGCAATCGCACGCGCGTGACCCATGGAGAGCGCGCCCGAGGCGACATGCCCTCGCACCTCGTCGGGCAGCCGGAGCAGACGCAGGTAGTTCGCAACCGACGTGCGATCCTTGCCGACAGCGGCCGCCACCTGATCCTGCGTCAGGCCGAACTCGTCGGTCAGGCGCTGATACGCCAGCGCTTCTTCGATCGGGTTGAGGTCCTCGCGCTGCAGGTTTTCGACGAGGGCCAGCTCGAGCAGCAGCCGCTCGGACCCTTCGGCCACCTCGCGAATCACGACCGGCACTTTCAACAGCCCGGCCTTCTGCGCGGCGCGCCATCGCCGCTCGCCGGCGATGATGCGGTACGCCGAGCCGGTTCGGCGCACGAGGATCGGCTGGATGACGCCGTTGGCCCGGATGGAGGCGGCGAGATCGTCGAGCTTGCGATCGTCGACCGTGAGGCGCGGCTGCTGATCGCTCGGCGCGAGCAGGTCGACGTCGACGTCGATCGCGCCGGTGCGCGCCGGCTCTGGCGCGTCGGGCAGCAGGGCGCTCAGGCCTTTGCCGAGCGCGGGACGGCGTTCCATCATGTCGCCTCCTCGGCTCACGCGGCGCGCCGCGCGAGCATTTCCTTCGCGAGCGCCACGTACGCCGCCGCGCCGCGCGACTTCGCGTCATAGAGCACGGCGGGAATGCCGTGGCTCGGCGCCTCGCCGGGCCGCACGTTGCGCGGAATGGTCGGGGTGAAGACTTTCTCCTTGAAGAACTCGCGCACGTCGCGCGCGACGAGCTGCCCCAGATTCGTCCGCTCGTCGTACATCGTCAGCAGCACGCCTTCGATGTCGAGCGTGGGGTTGAGGCCCCCGCGCACGCGGCGCAGCGTGCCGACGAGATCGGCGAGTCCTTCGAGCGCGAAGTACTCGCAGTGCAGCGGAATCAACACGGCGTCTGCGGCCACGAGCGCGTTGAGCGTCAGCAGCCCGAGCGACGGCGGACAGTCGATCAGGATCAGATCGAAGCGTGCGCGAAGCGGCTCGAGCAGCCGTCGCAGCCGATGCTCACGCGCCGGCACCGACACGAGCTCGATTTCGGCGCCGGTGAGATTGCGATCGGCGGGCATGAGCGTGAGGTTGGCGACAAGCGTCGGCAGCAGACAGGTTTCGGGCGGCGTGCCGGTCAGGAGCGCCTCGTACACCGTTCCGCCCTCGGCGCGCTGGCCGCGAAGGCCGACGCCGCTCGTCAGGTTTCCCTGGGGATCCAGGTCGACGGCGAGCACGCGATGGCCGTCGAGCGCGAGCGAGGTGGCGAGATTGATCACGGTGGTCGTTTTGCCGACGCCCCCCTTCTGATTGGCAATGGCGACGACCCTCGCGGGCGGGGACAGCTCATCTTTGTCTGGCATCTGCCCAACTTTATGTTGTGGTGTCTGATTTCTATCACACTAAATGTAGTAGTCATAGGCTCTTACGTCAAGAGCTGTTTCACGTGGAACACACGAATATAAGACGAATGTCAGGCGCGTCGCGGCGTTCCACGTGGAACAGCGCGGCCGACCGGACGCTTCTCGAGGATGACGAGGCGGCTGCGAAGCGATTCGAGGAGGGGGTAGGTCGCCTGCCATGCGAGCGGGGGCGGGACGGCGTCGGACGGGTCGCCGCTGCCGGATCCTCGAAACAGGAAGACGAGACCACCGGGCCTGGCGAACGCCTGCACGATCAGGAGCGTCCGCTGCTCGATCCGCACCGCGCGAATCGTGACGAGGTCGTGCGCTTCGTGCAGGTCCGGCCGCGCCAGCAGCTCCTCGAACCGCGCCGTGGCGACGTCGGCGCCCGGCAGTTCCAGCGTGCGGATCGCCTCGCGCAGGAAGACGGACTTCCGCGTCTTCGACTCGACCATCAGCAGTCGCAGTTGTGGAGCGGCGAGCGCGAGCGGAATCGCCGGCGAGCCGCCGCCGCTGCCGATGTCGATCATGCGCGCGGCTGTCGGGGGCACATACTTCGCCGCCGCCAGCGGCTCGATGAGCAGCCGATCGAGCGCTTCGGGGGATCCTTCTGAGAGCGTGAGCCCGGTCAGGTTGATTTTGGCGTTCCAGACGGCGAGCAGGCGGTAGTACGCCTCGAGGCGCGCGGCGAGCGCCGCGGGCAGGTTCACGCCGGCGCGGCGGGCGCGCCGTGCGAGCTTGTCCTGGAACTCCCGGGTCGTCACCGGACTATTCTGAAAGTGCAAAGGGCAAAGTGGAAAGTGCTTTGCACTTTTTACTTTGCACTTGCCACTGGCTTGTCGAGGAACGCGCCGAGCACCGCCACGGCTGCCGGCGTCACGCCTGGAATGCGCGAGGCCTGGCCGAGCGTCTCCGGCCTGACCTGCGATAGCCGCTGCACAACCTCGCGAGAGAGTCCCGGGATGCGCGCGAACGGAAAGCCGTCAGGAATGCGACGCCGTTCCTGGCGCCGTATCCGCTCCGCACGCGCCGCCTCCTGTTTCAGGTAGCCCGCGTACTTGATTTCGTTCTCGATGCTCGCCACGTCGAGCTCGCGCGTCGCGTCCGCGAGATCGAGCGCCACGTCGCCGCGCGCGACCAGCGTCTCGAGCCGCACGTCGGGCCGGCGCATCAGCGCGCCGGCGGTGACGCCTTCACCGCGATCGGTGTGCACCATCGTGCGATGCAGCACCGCAATGTTGCGCGCGTGGCGCGCCTGGCGTGCTTCGAAATGCGCCCATCGTTCCTCGTCTATCAGGCCGAGACGCCGCCCGATCGGCGTCAGGCGGAGATCGGCGTTGTCGATCCGCAGCAGCAGCCGCTGCTCGGCGCGCGACGTGAACATCCGGTACGGCTCCAGGCACCCGCGGGTGATCAGGTCGTCGACGAGGATGCCGATGTACGCTTCGTCGCGACCGAGCGTGAACGGCGACTCGTGTCGAACCAGTCGCGCGGCGTTGATCCCCGCGACGAGCCCCTGCGCGGCGGCTTCCTCATAGCCCGACGTGCCGTTGATCTGGCCCGCAAGGAACAACCCGCAGACACGATGCGTTTCCAGTGTGGATCGAAGCTCCGTGGGCTGGACGAAATCGTATTCAACTGCGTATCCGGGTCGAAGGATTGATGCCTGTTCAAGCCCAGGAAGTGCGCGTACAAGCTCTGCCTGGACATCCTGCGGCAACGACATCGAAAAGCCGTTGACGTAGATCTCGTCGACGTCGAGCCCCTCGGGTTCCAGGTAGATCTGGTG
>CAZGLC010000140.1:0-8753 GCA_964526235.1 uncultured Bifidobacteriaceae bacterium | reverse complement strand
GAGCGCGGCGGCCACCCACTCGCCGTACAGGCGCTTGTCGGCCTGGGCGCGCGGCGACCAGACCGCCGGACCGCGGCGGCGGTTCAGCAGCTTGAACTGAATGCCGGTGGCATCGATCGCGCGGCCCATCAGCCCGCCGAGGGCATCGATCTCGCGCACCAGGTGCCCCTTCGCCGTGCCGCCGACCGCGGGATTGCAGGGCATGTGCGCGACAGTCGCACGTGAGAGCGTGCAGAGCGCGACGCTGCAGCCGAGGCGCGCGGCCGCATATGCGGCCTCGGCGCCGGCGTGGCCGGCGCCAATCACGATGACGTCGAAGCGCATGTCACTTCCCGATACAGAACCGCTCGAAGATGTGCCGCAGCACGTCTTCGGTCGTCCGCGCGCCGACGATCTCCTCGAGCCGCGCGCGCGCCGCCTGCAGATCGACGAGCACGAACTCTTCGGGCGTGTCGCCGCGGGCGGCCGCCGCCTGCGCCGCCCGCAGATGGCCGCATGCCTCCTCGACGAGCGCGATGTGGCGCGCGTTCGAAATGGCGGCGGTATCTCGCAGCGGCTCGGCGCCCGTCAACTCACGAACGATCGCGCGCCGCAGCTCGTCGATGCCCGCGCCGGTCTTCGCAGACACACAGAGGCGGGTCACATTCGCGCCACGTGCCGCCACGTCCGACTTGTTGCCGACGACAATCCGCCGATGCGATCCCGTCTGTGCCAGCAGCTCGTCATCTTCCCGCATCGGCGGTGCGCTGCGGTCGACGATCACGAGCAGCAGGTCGGCGACGTCTCTCGCACGCGCCGCGCGCGCCACGCCTTCGCGTTCGATCGGGTCGCTCGTCTCGCGCCAGCCGGCGGTGTCCACGATCGTGACTGCAAGGCCATCGACGTCGAGCGGCTCCGACACCAGATCGCGTGTCGTGCCCGCGACCTCCGTCACAATCGCCCGCTCCGCGCCGACGAGCGCATTGAACACGCTCGACTTGCCGACGTTGGGCCGGCCGACGATGACGACCGTCGCGCCGTCGCGAATCAGCCGCCCGCGCCGGGCGCCGTCGAGCAGATCGGCCGCGCGCCGGCAGCCATCGCGGCTGCCACGATGGCCTGCAGCACCACGGGGCTGCCGTGCGCGCTGATCTCGGCCACGTCGTCGCCGGTGTAGGAATGCGGCGCGGGAAAATAGGTGGCGACGACCTCGTCCAGCGCTGCGGCGCCCCCGTGCGCCGCCGGCCGGCGCACGCGCGCGTAGGTGGCGTGCCGTGGTGCGAGCACCTCCCGGCGATCGAGGAGTGCTGCCGCGATCGTCAGCGCGGCGGGGCCGCTGATCCGAACGACTCCAATGCCGCCACGGCCGGGCGGCGTGGCAATCGCCACGATGGAGTCGTCGGTCGCAAACACCTACCGGCCACCGCCTACCGGCTATTTCCTGCTCGAGATGATCACCGTCTTCATGAATGCGTCGCCGATGCTCTCGGACGTCACCGTCGGATCCTCGGCAATAGCGAGGTGGACGATGCGCCGCTCGTACGGGTTGAGCGGCCCCACTTCCTGGGGCATGCCCGTCGATCGCGCCTTCTCCGCAATGAACTGCGCCATCTGCCGCAACTCGAGGTCCTTGTCCTTCCGGAAGCCGTTGCAGTCGATGAGGACCCGGTTGTCGTCGCCGAGCTGCCGGCGGAACGTGGTGGCGACGATGTGCTGCAGCGCCTGGAGCCCTTCGCCCCCGCGCCGCACGAGCACGCCGCCGTCCTCGCCCTCGAGATTGATCCGTGTCCCCTCGGGCGTCTCTTCAATCGACGGCGTCAGCGAGAGCCCCATGGCTCCCACAACCTTGCGCACGAAATCGGTGATGTCAATCGTCAGTGACATAGGCGTCGCGCTTTCAGCTCTTCTCCGCCCCGGTGGTGCGGCCCGCGCCCACCTTCTTCAGCCGCCGCTCGCCAGGCGGCCGCATGGCGACGGCCGGGCCGATCAGCCAGTTGGTGAAATACTGCTGCCCAATCGCCCAGAGGTTGCTCACGAACCAGTAGATCACCAGGCCGCTCGGCGCCCACAGGAAGAACACCGTGAAGAGCAGCGGCATGAGCAGCATCACGCGCTGCTGCGCCGGATCCGCCGTCGACGGCGTGATCTTCGTCTGCCAGAACATCGTCACGGCCATCAGGATCGGAATGACGAAGTAGGGATCCGGCTGCGACAGGTCGGCGATCCACAGGGTGAAATCCGCGCCGCGCAGCTCGATCGACTGCGACAGCATCGAATAGAACGCGAGCAGCACTGGGAACTGCAGCAGCATCGGCACGCAGCCGCTGGCGGGATTCACCCCTTTTTCCCGGTAGAGATTCATGACCTCCGTGTTCATTTTCTGCCGCGCCGGATCGCTGACCTTCAGATCCTTGTAGCGATCCTGGATCGCCTTCATCTGCGGCTGCAGCGCCTGCATCTTGCGCATCGAGACGACGCTCTTGTGCCGCAGCGGGAAGATGCAGATGTTAATCGCAATCGTCAGCAGCACGATCGCCCAGCCCCAGTTGCCGACGTAGCCGTGGATCCACTGCAGCGCACCGAGGAGCGGCACCGCCAGAAAGCCGAACATGCCGAAGTTAATCGCGCGGACGAGCTCGGCGTCGATCGATCGCAACAGATCGAACTGTTTGGGCCCGAAGAAGAACCGCACGCCCTGGGGCGGCTCGGCGTAGGTGATGCTCTGCGCCACCAGCTGCCGCTGAGCGCCGCCCGCACCCGGGAGCACCATCGGCCGGAAGTCGATCCGCGCCTGCCCGGGATTCACCGCGGTCGCGATGAAGTAGTGATCGTCGATGCCGGCGAATCGGAACTGCCCTTCGTGCACCGGCTGCTGCGCGAGATCGACCGCCGTGATCCGCTCCACGTCGCCGGCACGATGGTAGATCGCCTGCGGCGGCTGAATGTAGTTGCCCGTGAAGAAGCTGCCGCCCGCCGCCGTCGCGCCGCGATCGCTCAGACCCGGACCCCAGAGCACGGTGGGGTTCAGTGGCTGCCCGCCGCTCGTCACGTCGGCGGAGAAGGCGACCACGTAATTCTGCGGATTGAATCGCAGTTCCTTCCGTGCGTGCAGTCCCGCCGCGTCTTCGAACTCGAAGACGACGCTCGCCTCGGCCTTCTGTGCGTCGACGCGGCCGCCGGTGTCGCCGGCGACACGGTAGAGCGCCGTGTTGAGCCGCTCGGTCAGCGCGGCGTCATCGACGCGGAGCAGAAACGGCGTGGCCTGGTCAGGAGGGAGCCCCGACGGCACCAGGTCCATCGGGTCGCCGTTCATGTCGCGGTACTGCTTCAGCTGCCATCTGACGATTCGGCCGCCGCGATTCGAGAGTGTTGCGACGACGGTCGCCGTCTCCACGACGATCTCGCGCTCGGCGTTCTCTCCGATCACGGCGGGTACCGCGACCGCCGGCGCGGCCGTCCCGGCGGCGGCTCCTGGAGCCGCCGGAGCCGGTGTTGCCGCGGCCGGAGCTGGCGCCGGAGCCGCCGGCTGCGCTGGTGGGGCGTCCTGGCTGCGCGGGGGCGAAGGAGGCACGAACAGCGCTTGGTACGCGTAGAGCACCAGGAACGAGAGGATCACCGCGATGAGGACGCGACGTTCCATGTGGCGGTCAGCCTTGGCGCGCGCTCGACCGACGATCCAGCACGGGAACGGGATCGACGCCGTGGCCGCCCAGCGGGTGGCACCGCACGAGACGCCGGGCGCCGAGCCACAGACCACGGACGGCCCCGTGCACGAGCACGGCCTCGCGCGTGTAGTCGGCGCATGACGGGTAATACCGGCAGCAGCCCGTAAATAACGGGGAAATAATGACCTTATAGGCCTTGAGCGCTGCGAGCACGACGCCGGCCCCGATCGAGGGCGGCGCGGTACTCGACTTCAAGGCTGGCGAAGGGAGCCTGGAGCATTTCCCGGCGTGGAATGACGACGACATCGAGGCCTGCGGCCACCTTCTGGCGCCTGAACACCTCGCGGGCCAAGCGCTTGGCGCGGTTCCGAATGACCGCGGATCCGAGTTTCCGGGTCGCGGCCACCCCCAGCCGCGACACGGCGCCGCCGTTCGGCAGCACCATCACGTCCATGAACCGGCCGCGCACCCGCGCCCCTTCGCGATAGACGCGCTCGAAGTCGGGCCTGCGTCGGATGCGCTCGGCCGCCGGCAGCCCTTGCGCGGAGCGCCGACGAAGGGCCTGGCCGCTCATGCCGCCTGTCGACCCAGGACTCGGGATCTAACCCTCGTCAGAGACGGTCAGGCGCTTGCGCCCTTTCGCCCGGCGGCGTTTCAGGACGATGCGGCCGTTCTTGGTCGACATCCGGGCGCGGAACCCGTGCGTCTTGCTTCGCCGGCGTCTATTGGGCTGAAATGTGCGCTTGCCTTTCATGGTGATCCCGTCGCGTGCTTGCCCGCCATAGCTTCAGCGCTGGCGGGTCTGTGTCGCGCGCGGTGACGCGCGGAATTTTCAATACTAGTCGTCGGTTGCGCAGAGTGTCAACGAGGTGTGCTACATTGCGCGCTTTCGCAGCCGCGCGGGGCGCGGCCGCTGCGACCGGCTTCGGTTTGTCCCCCAAAGATTTCCACACCTGTGGAAAAGGCTGTGGAAAAACCGGGGTTCCCGCAGAGCTTGGCGGAAAAAACAGCTGATTTTGGCGACTTGCACCGTTTTTTCGCCTATGGACGCCAGCATCTGGGACCAAGTCCTTTCCCGCGTCGAAACCAAGATCAACCGGCACAGCTTCTACACCTGGTTCAAGCCGACGGCGCTCGTCACCGACGGCGGCACCGCCATTACGGTGCGCGTGCCGAATCCTCTTTTCAAGGACTGGCTCACGAAACATTACTCCGTCATCCTCTCCGAGGCGCTGGCGGAAGTGCACCGCCCCGGCGCCTCGCTCGTGTTCGTGGACGAGGGCGCACCACTGGCGCCCCCGCCGGTCGAGGATCCGCCGGCGATCGACGCGGTCACAGACGAGCGTGGCGCCGCGAGCTCGTCAGGAGGCCTCAATCGGCGCTACACGTTCGACACGTTTATCGTCGGGCCGTCGAACCAGTTTGCGCACGCGGCGTGCCGCGCGGTTGCAGAGGCGCCGTCGCGGTCGTACAACCCGCTGTTCATCTACGGCGGTGTGGGGCTCGGAAAGACGCATCTGATGCATGCGATCGGACAGTACGTGCTCCAGCACGACGCGTCGCTGCGGCTCACCTACATCTCGTCCGAGCGCTTCATGAACGAGATGATCAACGCGCTGCGGTACGATCGGATTCTCGACTTCCGCGAGCGGTATCGATCGGTCGACGTGCTGCTCGTCGACGACATTCAGTTCGTCTCCGGCAAGGAAGGCACCCAGACCGAGTTCTTCCACACGTTCAACGCGCTGTACGACGCGCAGAAGCAGATCGTGCTGAGCAGCGATCGTCCGCCGCACGAGATTCCGGCGCTCGAGGAGCGCCTGCGATCGCGGTTCGAATGGGGGTTGATTGCCGACATTCAGCCGCCCGACATCGAGACCCGCGTCGCGATTCTCAAGCGGAAAGCCGAAGCGGAAGCCGTCCCGCTCCCCGACAGCGTCGCGATGTACATCGCCGGGCGCATCAAGTCCAACATCCGCGAGCTGGAAGGATCGCTTATTCGCCTCATCGCGTACGCCTCGCTGACAGGGCGCGAAATCTCGCTCGAGTTGACGAAGGACGTGCTCAAACATGTCCTGGATCAAGATGAAAAAGCGGTGACGATCGAGACGATCCAGCGTTTCGTCTCCGATTACTACCAGATGAAGATCGCCGAGCTCAAATCGCGCAACAACGCGAAATCGGTGGCGATGCCGCGGCAGATCGCGATGTATCTCTGTAAGAACCTGACGAACGCGTCGCTGCCGGAGATCGGGCGCAGTTTTGGGGGAAAGCACCACTCGACGGTGATTCACTCGATCAAGAAGGTGGAAGAGCTCCGCAAGCGCGACGCGGATTTCAACAGCCTGATCGGTAATTTTCTCGAATCATTCCGCTGAACCCGAGCTCATCCACAGGGGTCGAGTCAACCCTGCTGTGGACGGGTTTCGGCCACCTAAACCAGGCCCAGGATCCGCGCCGATCCCCTCTGTTCGAGTAACAGGTTTTTACACATTTTAAATTGTTGATACGCAGCCATTTATAGGCACCGAATAGGTTTTGCACGGGGCCTTTTCTTCGTTATAATTTCTTATCTCTTCTTCTCCTCTCAAAGAGGATCAGTCAACCGCGGACCGCCGGTCCGCCTGAGGTCACCAGCAGCCATGGAACTCGTCGTCCCGAAGACTCAGCTTCTGCGAGAACTCCAGCTGTTTCAGGGCATCGTGGAACGGAAAAACACGATCCCTATTCTCGCGAACGTGCTCATCGAAGCGAAAGGGACCGAGGTGCGGATGCTCGCCACCGATCTCGAAGTGGCGCTGCGGAGCAAGTGTGAAGCGTTGGTCACCAAGCCCGGATCGCTGACCCTGCCGGCGAAGAAGCTCTACGAGATCGTGAAGGCGCTGCCCGAAACCGACGTTCGGATCGAGGAAGACAAGAACGGTGTGAAAGTCGCGGCCGATCGCTTTGATTCGCGAATGCAGACGCTGCCGCGAGAGGATTTCCCGACGCTGCCCGATGCCAGCGGCAAGGCACGGGCGGCGCTGCCGCGCGCCGCGCTGAAGGAAATGGTCGCCAAAACGCAGTTTGCGATCACGGGCGAGGACACGAGGTATTTCCTGAACGGCGCGAAGTTCGTGATCAGGCCCGAAAGCCTCACACTGGTGGCGACCGACGGCCACCGCCTGGCGCTCGTCGATGTGGAGCACAAGGGCGGCGTGAGCGAGGAAGTCGGCGTGATTCTGCCGAAAAAGACGCTGATCGAGCTCGGCAAGCTCCTCGTCGAAGGCGACGGCGACGTGATGTTCGAGGCCGGCGAGAACCACCTGTTCTTCGAGGTCGGCGGACGGATGTTGATCTCACGGATGATCGACGGCCAGTTTCCAGCCTACGAGCGCGTCATTCCCAAGAACAACGACAAGCACATCGAGTTCGAGCGCGAGCGGCTCACGAACGCCGTTAAGCGCGTGGCGCTGCTCTCGAACGAACGGTCGCGCGCGGTGAAGTTCGAGATCACCAAGGGCAAGGTCGAGGTGACGTCGAGCAGCTCCGAGTTCGGCGAGGCGCGCGAGGAGCTGTCGGTCGATTACGCGGGCGGCCCGCTGACGATCTCGTTCAACGCGCAGTACGTGCTCGACTTCCTCAACGTCGTCGAAACCGACGGCGTGCAGCTCTCGCTGAAGGACGAAGCGAGCCAGGCGGTGATGACGCCGGTGGGCGCGCAGGGATACAGCTACACCTACGTCATCATGCCGATGCGCATCTGACCCCAGGGAAACGAGTGGAAGAGACGGCACACCAGCAGAATCAGGCGCTGCCCCCCGAACCGGACGCGCCGGTCGGCCCGAACGGCCCGAACGGCAACGGGGCGGACGATTACGGCGCCGACAAGATCAAGGTCCTCGAAGGGCTCGAGGCCGTGCGCAAGCGTCCGGCCATGTACATCGGCTCGACGGGCGCGCCCGGGCTGCACCATCTCGTCTACGAGGTCGTGGACAACTCGATCGACGAGGCGCTCGCCGGTTTCTGCGACCAGATCAACGTCACGATTCACATCGACAACTCCATCACCGTGGTCGACAACGGCCGCGGCATCCCGACCGATCTCCATTCGAGCGGCAAGTCAGCGGCCGAAGTCGCGCTCACCGTTCTGCACGCCGGCGGCAAATTCGACAACGACAGCTACAAGGTCTCCGGCGGTTTGCACGGCGTCGGTGTGTCGGTCGTCAACGCGCTGTCCGAGCGGCTCGATTTGGAGATCTGGCGCAACGGGCAGGTCTATCAGCAGAGTTACGAGCGCGGCAATTCGCTCGGCGCCCTCGAGATGACGGGGACGACGCAGCGGCGCGGCACCAAGGTGACGTTCAAGGCCGACCCGCAGATCTTCGAGACCGTCGAATTCAGCTTCGACACGCTGGCCCAGCGCCTCCGCGAGCTGGCGTTCCTGAATGGCGGCATCCTCATCACGATCGACGATGAGCGCGACGGCAAGAGCCACAAGTTCCAGTACGACGGCGGCATCGTGTCGTTCGTCCAGCACCTGAACAAGAACAAGGTCGTCGTCAACGACAAGCCGATGTTCATGAAGGGCGACAAGGACGGGATCGACGCCGAGATCGCATTGCAGTGGAACGATGGATACTCGGAGCTGATTTTTTCATTCGCCAACAACATCAACACGCACGAGGGCGGCACGCACCTCTCCGGTTTTCGCTCGGCCCTGACGCGGACGATCAATTCGTATGCGGCGAAGAACAACCTGGCGAAGGACCTGAAGGACGCCAGCATCAGTGGCGACGACATCCGCGAGGGGCTCACCGGCGTCATCAGCGTCAAGATCCCGCAGCCGCAATTCGAAGGACAGACCAAGACGAAGCTTGGCAACACCGAGGTCAAGGGCATCGTCGAGACCATCGTCAACGACAAACTGGGGCAGTTTCTCGAAGAGAACCCGGCGGTCGCCAGGCGCATCATCGGCAAGGCGGTTGACGCCGCGCGCGCGCGCGAGGCGGCGCGCAAGGCGCGCGATCTCGTCCGCCGCAAGGGTGCGCTTGACGGCAGCGGCCTGCCCGGAAAGCTCGCCGATTGTCAGGAGCGCGACCCGGCGCAGAGCGAGATTTACATCGTCGA
>CAZGLC010000139.1:0-13157 GCA_964526235.1 uncultured Bifidobacteriaceae bacterium | reverse complement strand
CGGCCCGGCCGACCAACGACGCCGCGGGCCGCGTGTTCCTGATCTTCATCGACGACCTCCATCTCGATTTCCGGCTGACGCCGCGCACGCGCGATCTGATGCAGCGGATGCTGAAGAACCTCGTGCACGAAGGCGACATGTTCGGGATCGTGTCGACGGGGACGTCCTCGATCTCCGAGCAGCTCACCTACGACCGGCAGGTGCTCGAGTCGTCGATCAAGCGCGTGACGGGCAGCGGACTGCGGCCGGAGGATCTCATCAAGACGGCGCAGACGTCGCAGGGTCCTGCCGAGCTGCGCTACCGCGCGCACGTGGCGTTCTCCACCGCGTACCAGCTGATGCGAAACCTCGAGCAGCTGCGCAACCGTCGGAAGGCGGTCATCTACATCAGCAGCGGCTACGACTTCAACCCGTTCGTGACGTCGCGCCTCAAGTACGAGGCCGAGATGTTCGGCTCGACGGTCGACGACCGGCAGCTCGATCCGTTCACCAATCCGCGGATGCAGGGGCAGCAGTTCGCCGAGGCCGACCTCGTCCGCGAGCTGGCGGAGCTGACGCGCGCCGCGAACCGCGCCAACGCGACGTTCTACACGATCGACCCGCGCGGCCTGGTGGCCGGGCCGGATCTCGACCAGCAGGTCGAGACGCAGGAGTGGCAAGAGCACGTCCGCGAGACGCAGGACAGCCTGCGGGTGCTCGCCGAGCAGACCGGCGGGATCGCCATCGTCAACCAGAACGACTTCGACCGCGCCCTCAAGCGGATTGACGCCGAGACGAGCGACTACTACGTGCTGGGCTACTACTCGAGCAACCCCGACCCGCTGAAGCGGACGCGGCGCATCGAGGTGAAGACCGTCCGCAACGGCTCGCAGGTCTGGTCGCGCACGTCGTACACGCTGGCGCGGCCGCCGGCGGCTCAGTAGGTTCCTTCTCAGGGCTGGTCCTTCGACGTTGCTCAGGGCGAGCGCGGCGCTCTGACAGCGGCGTCGAACTGCGCCCGAATCTCCTCGAACACGCGCATGACCTCCGAGACCGCGCGGGGGAGGCGCCGCATCTTCGGGTAGAGCCACCCCGTCTCCCTGAACAGCGCGTGCCCCGCGATGCGGCTGCAGTACAGCTGCTTCGTCCGTACATCGGCTGCGGCCGCCTGCCACGGAATGATGCTGATGCCGAGCCCGTGGTGCACCATCGCCTTGATGATCTCCACGTTCTCGGTCTCCATCACGATCTCCGGCTCGATCCCCTCCCGCGTGAAGAATTCATCGACGAGCCGCCGGGTAATCGATCCGGCCTCGAACAGGATGAACGGCTGCCGATGGAGATCCGCGGAGCGGATATCGCGCTTTCTCGCGAGCGGATGCGCCGGGTAGGTGATGAGGAGCAGCTCCTCCTTGAGCACCGGGAGCGAAACGAGGTCGGTCGCGTCGACCGGAACGGTCACCAGGCCGAGATCGGCGGTGCCCGACCGGAGGAGCGCAATCGATCGTTCACCGCTGCCGACGGTGATCTTCAGATCGAGATCGGGGTGCGTGCGGCGGACCTGCGCGAGGAGCGCCGGGAAGACGTAGAGACACACCGTCATTCCGCCGACCAGGCGCATCGTGCCGCGCAGTGATTCGCGCGTGTCGCTGATCGTGGAGACCGTGTCCTGCAAATCCTGAAAGACGCGGTGACTGAGCTGCAGCAGCGATTCGCCGGCGGGCGTGATCCGGATCCGCCGGCCGATGCGGTGGAAGACCGGCTCGCCGAGCTCCGCCTCGAGGAGCAGCACCTGCCGGCTGATCGCCGACTGCGAGACGTGTAGCTTGTCGCCCGCGGCCGTGAACGATCCCGTTTCGGCAATGGCGCGGAGGATCTCGAGCTGCCGCAGGTCCATGCGGCCAGCTTACATATGCTCAGTGCATGGGTGCAAGGCCATCGATAAGCAGAATGAGGGCTCGCTGGACGGCATGGTCACGCGCACGAAGGCGGCCGCGTCGGCGCCGTAAAAATTAACCTCGGTGCCTCGGTGTCTCGGTGTTCCGTGAAGGGCGCGCGCCGTTGAGGGCCTGCCGTGTACGCTCGACCGCGGTCTTCAGGTAGCTCTTGTCCATCTCGATCCCCACGAAACTCACGCCCATCTGCGCGCAGGCGACGGCGGTCGATCCGAGCCCGAGGAACGGGTCGGCGACCAGGCGGATGCGGTCGAGGCCGTGAAGCCGCAGGCACATCTCCGGCAGGCGCGGCGGAAAGGTCGCCGGATGCGGCCGGTCCTTCTCGCGGTTCTGGATCGTCTCGTAGGGGATGAACCAGGTGTTGCCGCGGCACCGCACGCCCGACGCCGCCGCGCGCCAGCGGCCGACGTTCGACGGGTCCTGATAGCGGACGCCAATCGCGCGGCGATCGAGCGGCGTCGCGCCGAGCGGCGTGAAATGGAACACGAACTCGTGGCAGTCGTGGAGGAAGCGCCGGCTGTTGATCGGTTTGTAGTGGCCGACCGCCAGGTCCTCTTTGAGTGCGGCGCGGCTGCCGGCGAGCGCGCGCTCGATGGCGATCGACTTGATCCAGTGAATGGTGTTCTGCAGCCGCAGGTACGGCCGCGCGGCCTGCGCGACGTCGAGCGCCGTCCAGGGGTCCGTCGGCTTGGCGCCAACGTTCAGGAAGAGCGACCCGTCGGGGGCGAGCCGCGTCGCCGCCCGGCGCACCCACTCGCCCGTCCAGCGCAGGTACTCGTCGCGCGGCATCGTGTCGTCATACGTCCGATACCGAATCCCCAGGTTGTACGGCGGCGAGGTGACGATGACGTCGATCGATTCCGGCGCGAGCCGATCGAGAATCTCCAGGCAGTCGCCGAGGTAGAAGCGGTACGCAACTCGGTGCGCCCGGAGGGAAATTTCAGGTTCGGGGAAGCGCGGCACCAAGGCGATTGTACCGCGAGGGTGCAACCGCCTCGCTCGGCGGCGGGGTCCCCAACGCGTGGAACTGTGCGCGTTGGGGTGCCTTCAGGATGCTCGCGCGGCGAGCGGTACGCCCGGGCCCGCCGGACGGTCGGTCGGGATCGTGTGATTGCGGCGATGGCTGTGAAGTTCGCAGCCAGGCCCCTTCTCTTCGACGTACGTGAGCTCGCGACTCGTCGCGACCTCACGGTAGCGGCCGATCACGCAGCCGCAGGCGAGTGTTCGAAACCCGAGGAGCCGAACCAGACTCATTGACGCCTCTCCCTTGACGAATCGAGCAAGTTCTGTACCGCAGAGCTGCGTCTCTGCGCGCATCATCGCTCGCACGGAGAATCCACGCGAATTGCACCGGATTTGCACGAAACGCCCGCGCGTGCGTGCGTGGCCGACCGCGGCCGCTGTGGTTCCCACGCGACGGCGGTGTGGCTCGCCACCGACAGCGTGGATCGGCTTTCAACAGATTGGATGCGGCGACCCGATACAATCTCAGACACGCCTGCCATGTTCCGATTCCGCTGCCTGGGTCCTCTCCTCGCCGCCGCGCTCACCGGCACGGTGGCCGCCGGCCAGACCGATACCGACGTCGGCACGCGGCTGATGCGCGATCCCGCTGTGCGGGCGGCGCTCGACGCAGCACGGGCGGACGAGCCGCAGACCATCGCCGAGCAGATTCGGCTCTGCGAGATTCCGGCGCCGCCCTTCAAGGAGGCGGCCCGCGCCGAGGCCTACGCGGCAGCATTCCGGGCGCTCGGCCTGCGAAACGTCCGGATCGACGCCGAGGGGAACGTGCTCGGTGAGCGCCCGGGCCGCGCGGCGCGGCCGCGTCTCGTCTTCAGTGCACACCTCGACACGGTCTTTCCCGAGGGGACCAATGTCACCGTTACCCGCCAGGGGGCGCTGCTCCGAGGCCCTGGGATCGGCGACGACTGCCGCGGCCTCGCCGTCGTGCTCGCGGTCGCCCGCGCGATGAACCAGGCGGGCGTCCAGACGGCCGGCCCGATCACGTTCGTCGGCACGGTGGGCGAGGAGGGGCTTGGCGATCTACGCGGCGTCAAGGCGCTGTTCCGCGAGACTCTCACGGGACAGGTCGATCGCTTCGTCTCGGTCGATGGCACGGGGTTCGGCATTACCCACGTGTCGGTCGGGAGCCTCCGCTACCGTGTGACGTTTTCAGGGTCGGGCGGCCACAGCTATGGCGCGTTCGGCATCGCCAATCCCGTGCACGCCCTTGGCCGCGCGATTGACGCGTTTGCCGACGTCCGGCCGCCCGCCGACCCGCGGACCACGTTCAACGTGGGCCGCATTGGAGGCGGGACCTCCGTCAACGCGATCGCCGCCGACGCCTGGATGGAGGTCGACATGCGCTCGGCCAATCGCGAGGCGCTCCGCGCGATTGACGGACAGTTTCACGAGGCGGTCGATCGGGCGCTCGCCGCCGAAAACGCACGCTGGGGGAACAAGGGGCAGCTGTCGGTGAAGAAAGCGCTCGTCGGCGACCGTCCCGCGGGCCGGATTGCCGCCGACGCGCCGATCGTCGCGGCGGCCGTCTCGGTCACGCGGGCGCTCGGCTTGCCCGTGGAAATCACCGAAGGTTCCACCGACGCGAACCTTCCCATGAGCCTCAACATCCCGGCGATCACAATCGACGCGGGCGGACGAGGGACCGGCTCGCACTCGCTCGAGGAGACGTTCGACACGACCGACTCCTGGCAGGGAACGCAGCGCGCGCTGTTAGCCGCGATCGCGCTGGCCGAGTAGGACCGTTTTGAAGCTTTCGAGTTCCACGGCCCGCTGACGGGCCGCCGCCACGCGCGCCCGGATCACACGGAACACGAAGGCCGCGTGCGCCACGCCGAGGATGCCGAACTCCACGGCGGTCGGCTCGGCCAGGACAAAAAAGGCCGAGAGGAGATTCACCGCCGCGGCGCCGGCAAAGACGACGGAAAACAATGGGTCGACGCCGCCGCCCGGCAGCGACGGCCCGACCGCCATGGCCGCCGTCTCCCAGCGCGGGCCGTCGAGCGTGCCTTCGTACTGCACCTGGAGATAGCGGCCGATGCGTTCGGCGCCTGCGTGCAGGGCGTGAATCGCCTCGAAGCCGCCGACCAGCACGGCGAGCGGGAGCAGCGTCGCGAGCGGAACGTCGCTGAAGAGGACCAGCGCGAGCGTGAGCGTCGCCCACACAGCGGAGGTGGCCGCCGCCAGCACAATGCGGGCGGTGACGCGCCCCGCGATGGCGCGCCGGAGGGCGGCAAACTCGGCCACGCGCAGGTGAGCCGCGTCCGCTCGAGTCGCGTCAGACAACTCGACTGGCATTGTTTTTGGTCCCGCTGAGCCCTATGTGCCGCTTGAGGTGACGCAAATATGTACGCACAGCCTAAACCGTTTGGGCCCTCGGTCTGTCAAAACCCCTTGCAGGCTACAGTTTCTTTGCTACAATGCCGACACACTTCGTAACAACTTATTTCACATAGGTTTGACGTGATCCGAGCTCGGCTGTTCCGGAACGCCCATCTCGTCTGGCTGTTTGGCGCCGTTATGGTGGCGGGCCTGCCCGCGCTGACCGCGGCGCAGACGGCCACGCCCCGCGGCCCGAGCGAACCCCAGCTTCCACTCACGCTCCCGCAGCCGGCGCCCGCCGCATCGGCCGCTCCCTCGGCGGGCAACGCGCCGCGGGTGACGCACGTCGTCCGGCGTGGTGAGACGCTGTCCTCGATTGCGCGGCGCTACGGCGTGGGCGTCGCCGCGGTCAAAGAGTGGAACGGCCTTCAGGGAAACGGTATCCGATCGGGTCAGCGGCTCGCCGTGTACACGAGCCGGCCCGCCGCGGCCCCGAGCCGCATTGCGACGCGGCGTGTGTCGCGTGCGGCGGCGCAGGCGCGCGCCCTGCGCGAGGCGCAAGAGCCGAGGTTCAAGCTCGACGAGGCGGGCACGCTCGTCCCCGACCTGCGCGCGGAAGCGGCGATCATCTACGACCCGGAGACGGGGCAGGTGCTGTGGGAGGAGAACGCGCAGGATCAGCGGTCGATCGCCAGCATTACCAAGGTGATGACGGCGGCCGTCTTCCTGGAGAACAACCCCGATCTGTCGCAGCAGGTGGTGATTCAGCGCGCCGACGTGTATCGCGCATCTACCACGCACCTGCGCGCCGGATACAAGGTGACGGCAGACGACCTGCTGCACCTGTTGCTCATCGCGTCGGATAACGCGGCGGCGCGGGCGCTGGCGCGCGTGTCACCTCATGGATCCTCCGGCTTCATCGCGCGGATGAACGAGAAGGCGCACGAGCTGGGGCTCACGAATACCTACTACGCCGATCCGTCCGGCCTGCTGTCGGCCAACGTCTCCACCGCGTACGAGATGGCGCGGCTCATCGCCTACGTGTCGAGCGACCACCGCATCGCGGCCATCATGCAGAAGCCGCAGCACACGGTGTCGGTGGGGCGGCGCCAGATCGCGATTCACAGCACCAACCAGCTCGTGATGAAGGGCGATGTCGACGTGCTGGGCGGGAAGACGGGATTCATCCGCAACGCGGGCTACTGCCTGGCGACGCTGCTGCGGCTGCCGCAGGGCGGGGCGCAGGTCGCCGTCGTCGTACTCGGCGCCAAGTCGAACGCGGGGCGCTTCTGGGAGACCCGCCACCTGTTCAACTGGCTGGCAGGCAAGGCAACCGACCTGTTCGGCGCCCCGGTCGAGGCCGCCGCCAATTGATCGACGCGCAGGCTGAAGCCTGCGCGCTACACGCGCGTACCCCGTGCCTGTAGAGCGCACGCTTCAGCGTGCGCGGCCTTACGTATAACCCCTCTGTATCGCTGCCGCGTCCAGCGGCAGCGTCGCCACGCCATCCACGACCGGCATCACCGGGCGCTTCGCGTGCCGTCCATCGTAGGCCTTCAGATACCGCGTACAGACATCGCATCCGTAGACGCGATACCGGCCGTCCGGCGTCGCAAACGACGTGATCCGCGCGCGGTCGCTGTTCCGGCAGAACGGGCAGGTGAGCGGCTCGAACTTCCAGTGCACGCCGCAGCGGCTGCAGATGAGATGGCGCTCGGCGGCCGGCGTGATCACCGCGAGCTCCGGTTCGCCGCCGCAGAGCGGGCAGAATGGGTGCTGCCAGAGCCCAAGCTCCGGCCGCCGCTGCACCATCTCGGCGCAACGTGAGAGAAAGGGCCGGATCGCCAGCGTGAGCACCTGATCGAAGCCGGCCACGTCGGCCGCCAGTGCAACGGCCGGCGGCGGCGCCCCCCCGGGCGCGGCCGCGACCGCGGCGGTCGCGTGCCGCTCCGCGGTGGCACGGTACCAGTCCGCGATGCGCGCGAGCAGCGTCTCGTCCCGGCCGAGTGTCTGCGCCCGTTGAAACTCCGCCTCGTCCACGGCCTCGAACCGGCGCAGGATGTCGGCCGTCTGGCGGACCACCAGCCGGAGATCCGTCGGCTCAATCGGAATGTCCTCGAACCGCAGCAGCGGCCGCGCGGCTGCCTGATGGTAGGTGACGACCCGCTCGTTGAAGTCGAAGGAGGGGACGGGAATCCGCGCCT
The DNA here is from genome assembly GCA_964526235.1 of uncultured Bifidobacteriaceae bacterium. Classification (GTDB taxonomy): domain Bacteria; phylum Acidobacteriota; class Vicinamibacteria; order Vicinamibacterales; family UBA2999; genus MELF01. The sequence continues at coordinate 5,677 of CAZGLC010000139.1, read as the reverse complement.
GCACGCGGCGCTGCACGTCGAGGAGCTCGAGATGCATGTCGATGGCGTGGCCGAGGTCGGGCTGCTGCTCCCGCAGAGCGCGGAGCTCGACATGCTCCCGGGAGTCGGAGCGGCCACCGCGCGACGGGCGAGCTGCTGGTAGATCGGCCACTGCCGCGATCATAGCAAGGCCTGATACCGTTGAGACGGGAATGCGGATTCTGATGGTGGCCTCGGAGGCGGCGCCCTTTGCCAAGACCGGCGGGCTCGCCGACGTCGTCTCGTCGCTCCCGCGCGCGCTCGCCCGGCTCGGCCACACAATCGACGTCGTCATGCCGCGTTATGGCGGCATCTCGGCGGGTGCGCGAATCGCGCGCCTGGCCGTGCCCGACGTCGACGGAACCGTCGACGTGGATCTCCATGCCGTCGAGGACGGCCGCGTGCGGTTCGTCTTTGTCGATTATCCGCGGTACTACGGCCGCGAGCGTCTGTACGGAGTCGGCAGCGACGACTATCCCGACAACGCCGCACGCTTTGCGCTGCTCGCGCGCGCGGCGCTCGCCTGGGCCGCAGAAGCCGCGGGCGAGCGCTATGCCGTCGTACATGCGCACGACTGGCAGGCTGGGCTCGTGCCGGTCCTGCTGAAGCGCGGCGCGGCCGCGGGCGCACTCCACGGCGCCGCCGCCGTCTTCACGATTCACAACCTGGCATATCAAGGGCTGTTCGATGCGAGCTGGGTGGCGCGGCTCGGGCTGAATCCGGATCTGCTGGCCCCCGACGCGCTCGAGTACTGGGGGCGCATCAGCTTTCTGAAAGGGGGCATTCTCTTCAGCCGCTGCATCACGACCGTCAGCCCGCAGTACGCCCGCGAGATCCAGACGCCCGAGTTCGGGTTCGGCTTCGACGACATCCTCCGCAGCCGGTCGCACGATCTGATCGGAATACTGAACGGGATCGATTACGATCAATGGGATCCGGCGCGCGACCCGCATCTCCCCGTGCCGTACGACGCGTCGCGCCTCGACGGGAAGGACGCGGCGAAGCGGCACCTGCTGGAGCTGGTCGGATTGCCCGCCGGCGATGAGGACCGGCGCCGGCCGCTCGTGGGGCTGATCTCCCGAATGGTCGACCAGAAGGGATTCGATCTGCTGGCGGAGCTTGCCGGCGAGCTCCCGCGGCTCGACGCGGCGTATGTCCTGCTCGGCACCGGCGAGCGGCGATATGAGGAAGTGTGGCAGACGTTAGCGGCGCGTCACCCGGACCGGATTGCCGTCCGGATCGGCTTTGACGAGGCGATGGCCCATCGAATCGAGGCCGGCGCCGACCTGTTCCTGATGCCCTCCCGCTTCGAGCCGTGCGGCCTCAATCAGATGTACAGCCTGCGCTATGGCACGGTGCCTGTCGTCCGCGCGACCGGCGGGCTGGCCGATACGGTCCGCGACGTCGATCCGGCGACAGGAGAGGGAACCGGCTTCACCTTCAAGGAGGCGTCGTCGGGGGCGCTGCTCGCGGCGGTCCGGCGGGCGCTCGAGACGTATCGGAACCGGGCCGTCTGGCGCGGGATTCAGCTCGCCGGCATGCGGCAGGACGTCTCCTGGGACGCCCCGGCGCGGCAATATGCAGGATTGTACGAAAGAGCTTACAATAAGTAAGTAACCTGCAAAGAGAGAAGGACATGGCTTCGGACAAACTGAAGACCCTTACCGACAGCAATTTCGATCAGGAAATCCTGAACGGCGTCACGCTCGTCGACTTCTGGGCCGAATGGTGCGGCCCGTGCCGGCGGATCGCGCCGATTGTGGAGCAGCTCGCCGGCGAGTACGAGGGGCGCGCCACCATCGCCAAGCTCAACGTCGACGAGAACCCGAGCGTGCCCGGCCGCTTCATGATTCGCGGCATTCCGACGCTGCTGCTCTTCAAGAACGGGCAGCTCGCCGACACGCTGGTGGGCCTGGCGCCGAAGGACGACATCGCGCGCATGATCGACAAGCATCTTTAGGGTCGTTTCAACTGATGCAGTGGCATCTGCGACAGCCCTTCGGCGACGGTTCTGCTGGCCGCGACAACGGAGCGGCCAGTCTCGTGTTGGGAAGGACGTACCAGTAGTGGCCGACCATCGCGTCGTCATCGTCGGATCCGGCCCGGCGGGGCTCACGGCGGCGCTCTATAGCGCCCGCGCGAACCTCAAGCCGCTGCTCATTGAAGGGCTCGAGGCGGGCGGCCAGCTGATGCTCACCACGATGGTCGAGAACTGGCCCGGGTTCCGCGACGGGATTATGGGCCCCGACCTGATGGCCGAAATGCGCGCGCAGGCGGTGCGGTTCGGTACCGAGATCTTCGAAGGGAATGTGACGTCGGTCGATCTGCAGCAGCGGCCGTTCTCGTTCGTCATCGACGGCGCGCGGACGACGACCGACGCGCTCATCATCGCGACGGGCGCCTCGGCCCGGTGGCTGGAGATCGGTTCCGACCGGAAGCTGTCGGGGCACGGCGTGTCGACGTGCGCGACGTGCGACGGATATTTCTTCCGCGGTAAGCCGATCGCCGTGATCGGCGGCGGCGATTCCGCCATGGAGGAGGCGATCTACCTGACGAAGTTCGCTTCGAAGGTCACCGTCGTCCATCGCCGGGATGTGCTGCGCGCGTCGAAGATCATGCAGGACAAGGCGTTCGCCAATCCCAAGATCGAATTCATCTGGGATTCGGAGGTGGCCGAGATCAGGGACCTCGGCAGGGGCGAAGTGACGAGCGTCGTCGTCCGCAATCTGAAGACGGCGAAGCTCACCGAGCTGCCGCTCGACGGCGTGTTCATCGCGATCGGCCACACGCCGAACACGGCGCTCGTTGCGGGGCAGCTCGAGCGCGACGCCAACGGCTATATCGTGACGCACCACGGAACGCGGACGAGCGTCCCTGGTGTCTTTGCCGCCGGCGACGTCCAGGACCATGTGTACCGCCAGGCGGTCACCGCCGCAGGGTCCGGGTGCATGGCGGCGATCGACGCCGAGCGATTCCTCGAGGGGATGCCGGAGCACGCCGAAGCCATCGGCGCGCCGCGGTCGGCTGACATTCATTCCCCGCAGTAGCACCTGGAAGTACGCCGCGCTGCGGCGCCTCACGGGCGGTCGCCGCGGATCGTTTCCACTCGAGGGATCGGACTGGTTCGCGCGGCGTGGCGCCATCGACGAGCGTGCGTGGCATGACGATGTCGCGCTGCTCGATCGCATGCATCGCGTGCTGCGCGACGCCGTTGCGGCCCTCTCGCAGGCCGACCTCGATCGCACGCCCCCCGGAAGCACCGTGAGCCGGTTCGCGCTGCTCTCAGGGGTGGCGGCGCACGACCTCTACCACGCAGGACAAATCCAGATCTTGAAGAAGCTCTATCGCGCACGCTGACGCGTGCTCGCTACGCCTGATCGATCCAGCCGCCGCCGATGACGACGTCGCCGTCGTAGAAGACGACGGCCTGGCCCGGGGTGATGGCGGGCTGCGGGATGTCGAAGACGAACTCGGCGCCTGCGCCCTCGCGCGCGCGCACGCGTCCGGTGGCTGCGTGGTGCCGATGGCGGATCTGCGCTGACGCGGGCGTCCACGCGTCGGGCGCGTTCATGCTGATCCAGTTGACGCCCGACGCCACGAGCGTCGTCCGCTCGAGTGCCGCGCGCGGTCCCACCGTCACGGTCGCCGTCTGGGCGTCGAGCCGCAGCACATACAGTGGCGCGCCGGTCGCGATGCCGAGCCCCTTGCGCTGGCCCACCGTGAACCGGTGTACGCCCGCATGGCTGCCGAGCCGATCGCCTCGCTCGTCGACGATGACGCCCGGCTGGACGGCATCAGGCGCCTGCCGGGCGACGAACGAGGCATAGTTGCCGTCCGGCAGGAAGCAGATCTCCTGGCTGTCGGGCTTGTCGGCCACCTGCAGCCCGAGGCGGCGCGCCTCGGCTCGCACCTCGGGCTTCCGCAGCGCGCCGACGGGGAAGTTCGCCGAGGCGAGCTGGTCCTGCGTCAGCGCAAACAGGAAGTACGACTGGTCTTTGTCCGGATCGGCGCTGCGGGTGAGCAGCCATCGCCCGTCCGCCCGCCGCTCCACGCGGGCGTAGTGGCCGGTTGCGACCTGGTCGGCCCCGAGGCCGCGCGCGCGATCGAGGAGCGTCGCGAACTTCAGATCGCTGTTGCAGTGGGCGCAGGGGAGCGGCGTGCGTCCCGCCGCATATTCGCGCACGAAGTTCGAGATGACCGTCTCCTGAAACTGGCGCTCGAAGTTCAGGATGTAGTGCGGAATGCCGAGGGCGTTGGCCACGCGGCGCGCGTCGTACAGGTCGTCGAGCGTGCAGCAGCTGCCGAACGTCTGCCCGTCGTCGCGCTGATCGTAGAGCTGCATCGACAGGCCGACGACGTCGTGCCCCTGCGAGGCCAGCAACGCCGCGGCGACCGACGAATCGACGCCGCCCGACATCGCGACGACAATCCGCATCAGACTCGTGCCGGCGTGCGGGTCAGCGCCCGGAGCTTCTCGACGATGCCCGGCAGGATGGCGACGACGTGATCGATCTCGGCCTCGGTGTTCGCCGCGCCGAGGCTGAACCGGATCGAGTTCTGCGTCCGATGCGGCGGAAATCCCATCGCCTTGAGGACGTGCGACGGCTCGAGCGTTCCCGACGAGCACGCCGAGCCGGTCGACACGGCGACCCCCTGGAGATCGAGCGCGATGAGCAGCGACTCGGCCTCGACGCGGTCGAAGCTGATGTTCGTCGTGTTGGGCACCCGCGGCGTGCGGGCACCGTTGATCGCGCTGCCCGGCACGGCCCGGAGGATCCCCTCCTCCAGCCGGTCGCGCAGTGCCGCCAGGCGCGCGGCCTCCTCGGCCATCGTGCCGCGGGCGAGCGCCGCGGCGGCGCCCATGCCGACGATGCCCGGAACGTTTTCAGTGCCGGCGCGCCGGTTCCGCTCCTGCTTGCCGCCGGTGAGCACGGGCAGCAGCCGCAGCCCGCGTCGCATCCAGAGCGCCCCGATGCCCTTCGGTCCGTAGAACTTGTGGGCGGAGATCGACAGCATGTCGACGCCGAGCGCCTTCACGTCTACTGGAATCTTGCCGGCCGACTGCACCGCGTCGGTATGAAAGAGCGCGCCGCGCTCATGCGCCAGGCGGCCCAGCTCAGCCACAGGCTGCACGGTGCCGATCTCGTTGTTGGCGTGCATCACCGACACGAGCGCCGTCTGAGCGGTCAGGGCGGCGCCGAGCGCCTCGGGCGACACGAGGCCGTCTTCGCCGACCGGCAGCAGCGTCGTCCCCCACCCGCGGCGGGCGAGCGCCTTGAGCGTGTTCAGGACCGCTTCGTGCTCGATCGCGCTGGCCACCAGATGACGCCGGCCGGTCCGCTCAGCCGCCTCGGCGGCGCCGCGAATGGCGAGGTTGTCGCTCTCGGTGCCGCCGCTCATGAACACCACGTCGGACGCCTCGGCCCCGAGGAGCGCCGCGACGGCACTCCTCGCCTGATCGACCGCCGCCTTGGCGCGCTGGCCGAAGTGGTGGACGCTCGACGGGTTCCCGAAGTCCTCCCGCAGCGCGACGGCCATGGCCTCCGCCACCGCCGGGTGGACGGGTGTCGTGGCGTTGTGATCGAGGTAGATGCGCGGCACGGATGCCTCTCCGGGCATCGTAGCATTCGCGCTAAGTCCCAGCAATAAAACGCCCTAG